>JALUPA010000616.1 GCA_027054335.1 Ardenticatenaceae bacterium | reverse complement strand
TGGTCAAAGGCAGAAAAGTCAGCCCAGCCTTTCATCGCCAACACTTTGGTAATGGCCGCTGTCAGGGTAGTTTTCCCGTGATCCACGTGACCAATCGTACCAATATTCACATGTGGTTTCCCGCGTACAAATTTTTCTTTTGCCATTGTCTACAACCCTTTTCCTTAACCAAATTTTCGGGCATCCAAACCGTAAGCGTCTAAACCTCTGAGGTTTGTACCTCTGGTATGGTTTGATTTGATCCAAACCTCAGAGGTTTTCCAGAGAGAGTACATGGTTACTTTTCAGATGCTATAAATATAATCGTCTTTCATAAATAATACCCCGTCACCCTGTCATGTTGATAAGGGGCGAACGGGGCAGAAAGCCCACGATGGGACTTGAACCCATGACCTCATTCTTACCAAGAATGTGCTCTGCCGTCTGAGCTACGTGGGCGCAAGGTGGGCCAGGTAGGACTCGAACCTACGAAGGCTTACGCCAGCGGGTTTACAGCCCGCCCCCTTTGCCACTCGGGACACTGACCCATACGTTATTTGGCGACTGCGCCGAAGCCGATGATGGGATTTGAACCCATAACCTATGCTTTACAAGAGCATTGCTCTGCCAATTGAGCTACATCGGCGCATCTTTTTGTAAATCTTGTTAGGCAAATTAAATATGGCTGCTTCCAAAAATGCAGCGCGAATAAGTATAGCACCTGTGGGTTTTTCGTCAAATTAGAATAGGATTATTTTTGCGGTAATGATCAGGCTTGTTTTGGGACAAAGGAATAAAACAAATGGGCTTTATTTCAGGTATAATGGGGATGTTATGATGGAAGTCTCGGTACGTCGCTTGAACCATCGTTTGGCATTGCAGTTGCCTCAAGAGCTTCCGCTGGGTCTGGTTTTTGTGGTGGGCGTGGTGGGGGATGTGGCGCGTGTGCCAGTGGCGCAAAAGAAAAGGGAGGCCAACGGCCGTGCTTCATACACCCAATTTGACCTGACCGAAAACAGCTACCATTTACGTTGTGTGGTCCCGCCGCGGGAAGCGGCCCACGTGTTCCTGACCGTGGGTGATCAGGTGCGGGTGGGCGGTCATCTGATGTTTGATCCGGGGCGGGCGGATTATTTTTTGCTGGCGCGGGATGTGGAAGTGGTGGGGCAAACGGCCGTTGTCGAATCCCCGATTGAAGACCCCAAAACCTTACGCCAGGAACAGGAGGAGTTGGCCCTGGCGCTGGCCAGCGTCAAGCGGCGGGCGGAAGCGGCCAAGTTGGCGGAGGCGGAACTGCCGGAATGGGTGCAAAAGATTGCCCCGCCGGAGGTGCAAGAAGAATTGGTGAAAGAGGAGGAGACTGATTTGGGGGCCGAGATGCTGGCAGCCACGGCCGTTACCGCTAGTCTGGATGACAAATTGGTGGCAACGCTGGCGGAGGCCATGGACAGCGAGGAAGATGTGGAAGTGACCTCCGATATGCTGGCTCAGTATGACGTACAACCGGAACAACCCGCCGCCCCGGTGGCTGAGGTATCTCCCCCAGCGATCAAACCCCGTTACGGGCTGCCCCCAGACCATCACGAAACGGATTGGCTGGTGATTCTGCTCCTCATCACCTTTTTCATCATGGCAATGGCGATGATTGTGGCTTCTGTGCTGTTGATTTTACAATGAGATTGGGATTGGAAATTGGAGATTCGCCAAATCCCCAATTTCCAATCTCTTTTACACCTGATGCTCTTCCCGATACAAGGCAATCATTTGCCGGATGGCGCGTTGGTTGGTTACGGCCGTTTGTACGGGTTCTTTTAACTGAGTGGCGTAAACTAGATTGGCTTCTTTGGCTTTCCCCACCGTTTGTTCCGTTTTTGTCAGCACATTTTCCCGTAACGGTTTGATCACATTTTTACGCAGGAGAATCTCGCCGTCATTGTCCCGGTTCAGCCAGGCGGCAAGAGGTTGGGAGATATTGGCGTCTAAGCCGCTGATGGTAGCCGGGGTTTCGATGAGCAGAGTGGTGATGGACTGCATGACAGCCGCCGCTTTTTGCCCCAGGCCAAAGGGCAGCCATTTGCGCACTCCCTCGAACCAATCATTCAGCATTTGCAGGAACGGCCCCGCGGACTCGACGGCGTCCTGGAGTATGTTTTCGATGCTTTGGAAGTAGGCGTCCAGTTTGCCGGTATGATTTTCCAGCCAGATACGGCCGTTTTCCAGCAGCGGAATGTTGTTTTCTACTTCGGCCAGGGCCGTGTGCCCGGCCTGGATGCCTTCTTCCAGGGTGGGGAAGTCGTTCAGCAGATTGGTGAGGGTGTCGGATACGGCCGTTAAGCCATTCTCCACCACTGTTTCCACATTTATCTCATCCAACTGTTCATACAAAGCCACCAGCCCTGCCAGGATGCCAATCTGGGTATTGGCTTCACCCAACTGCACGTTGAGCGATTCGGTGGCGGCGGAAGCGTCCTGGTTTTGCAGTTGGAAGGTTTCCAGTTGGCGGTTGGCCGCATCCAGAGCTGCTTGCAGGCGCATGTTTTCTGCCTGCATGGCCGCTAATCGGGCCAGTACTTCATTTTGCGGTGTGGCGGCGGTTACGGCCGTAGGCAGAGCCAATGGCGCTGCGGAAATCGTGTTAATTGTGGCCGGTGTATTCGGATTTTGTTTGAGCAAGGCGGCTCCTGCTCCGGTGGCTACGGCGGCGGCCCCCGTTACAGTAATCACTTTCAGAAACCCCCGGCGGCTGACTTGTGGCTCACTCTGATTCGTCATGCTGTATTCTCCTTAAAATGTATGGCGATTTGCCAAATCGCTCCCCATTTCCATCTCAACTCCTGTTCATTATACGCGATGAGGCGCAGTTGGTTGCTATTTTGGCAGTTAACAATTTGTACTACGTTAACAAAACGCAAAAAGACCATGTTCGCTGCGTAAGTGAACTGGTCTTTTAGGAAACGTTAAACTGGGGAAGATACTCTTGCGGTTAATTGTGTGGCGTGACTTTCAGTTCCTCATAAATAAGGATGATTCTCCCCGCCCCATTGCGGATTTCCAACGTTACCGGCGTTGTGGTATAGGCAGCGGCGGTGGGCAGCAGATTAAGGTACGCTTGCTCCTGTTCCATAATGCCGGGTGGATCGCTGCACACAGTACGGCCGCTGGTGATGGCCCCGATGGAGAGATCCCCGCCCGTTACCACGTAGTCGGCGCTGTAGGTATTGCAGCCGGCCGAACCGCTTAATTTGTTGTCTATGCCGAATACGGCCGTTACCGATACCCCGTCCAGTACGGCTATCATTGCCCCTGTGCCGTCAAAGTAACTCTGCAAAACCCAGTTTGTACCTTGCAGCGGCAAGCCAGCTTCCGGCGCCGGCAAGACATTCACTGTTGTTTCCTGGAAGGTGGATTGGCCGCCTGTGCCCAACACTTCCAACCGGTACGTTACCAGACCCGGATCGTTTAGATTATCTGTCACCGTGCCATTAAAGCCGATGTCGGGGGCTACAACAATACCATTCCGCTTAATCAGAGCCGATTGCGCCCCGCCGCCAATGTTCCAGGAGATGCGCACGCTGTTTCCGGCGGTAATTTCGCTGGGTGAAGCTGTGAATGATTTGATGGTGGGCGGCACGTCAGTGGGAACCGGCGTGGGGCCGGGGATAGTAGGGGTAGGCGGCACGGCCGTAGCCGGAACCGTCGGCGCAATAACCGTGACATACTGCTGCCGCTGGTTGCTGCCGCCGGCGCCCGATGCCTCCACCCGGTAACTGATTGTACCTGAACCCGGTGGGCAGTCCTGATATGTGCCGCTGACAGGTGCGCCGCCCCACAACGTCACGTCATCCCGCCAAATGTTCACATTGCTGACCGATCCTTCTACCTGCCAGCGGACAGTGACGCATTGCCCCGCGTTAATCTGCGACGGGTCGGCGGAGAATTGGGTGATGACCGGCGCGCCGATATTCGGCTGTACGTAGACGGTGATTTCTCGGATTTCCGATGAACCATCCGGTTTGTCCACCCTTAGCTGCTGCGTCGTGGTTACTGGCGGGCATTCTATCCGGCTGCCTTGCGCCGGTACTTGCTGCCCGGAAGAGCCTTTTGCGCCGTAGAATACGGCCGTCGCATTTTGCACATTCCAGGTAAAAGTGACACATTCCCCGGCTGTGATATTGGTCCGGTCTACCCTGAAGTCAATTGAAGGGGAAGGCGTTTGCGTGGGGGCCGGGGTAGCCGTTGGCGCGCCCGCTACTTCAATGCCGGCCCAGATGCGGTCGCCAAACGGCTGGTTTGCGCCATTGTGCATCGCCCAGAAACTTTGGTAGACGCCTGGCACTATCGGCGAGACAAAATTAACGGCAATGTCATACAGGCCACCAGGCGGCACAGTGCCATTAACAAAGGTTGGCTGCCCGCCCATTTGTATGCCGCTGACAAAGCCTAGGGAGTAAGAACTGTCCCAGGTGCAAGCGCCGCTGTTGCGAATGCGCCACACTTTGGTAAAGGGGATGCCCGGTGGCATGAGCGGCGGGTCTTTCATATTGTTGTCGTCCAGATTGACGTCCTGGATGAATTGCATCCCGTTGATGCAGGGCTGTGCTGTGGCTGTGGGATGGGGCGTTGCCGTGACCGGTGGCGGGGTAGGCGGCGGGATGATTTCCCCGGGATCCAACCCCATGTATTCCTGGGCCAGTTGGTGGATGCGCCCGGAATTGGTTAACTGGCGCAAGGCATCGTTTGTTTTTGTTTGTAAGGTGACGGCGCCATTGGGCATGGCAACAGCCATACGTTGTTGGTACAGGCCGGCGCCGACTATTTTGAGGGCAGGGTTTTGGGTTACGGCCGTTTTCGCCACCGGTTCATCCAACACCACCAAATCCAGCCGGTTTTGCGTCAAATCCCGCACCGCATCGCTGGCCCGTTCATAAACCAGCAGATTACCCGCCGGCATCAGCCCCGTATTTACCAAATCCCGGCGCAGCAGCGTCTCATAAACAGCGCCTCTTTGCACCCCGACCCGGTAAGGAGCCATTTCCGGCGCAGAATTGATAAGCGCAATTGCCGAATTTTGCTGCGCCAGAATCCCATCCTGCGTCACAAAATAAACGTCAGAAAAATCAACGACAGTCCCGCGTTCATCCGTCACCGTCAGGGCGGCAATAGCCACATCAATCTGGCCTAATTGTAAGGCATTATTCAGGTCATCAAATACCATATCCCGAATTTCCACCTCTACACCAAGCTGTTGTCCCACATCCTTAATAAGAGCTATGTCAAAGCCGTCCAGTTGGTAGCTGTCATCATAATACTCAAAAGGCGGATAATCGGCCGACGTGCCTACGATCATCTTGCCGTTGCTCTGAATGCGATCCCATACCGCATCGCCGCTCCCGCCCGGTAAACCTGGGCCAGGTCCGAAAAATGACTTAAAAATAAACCAGGCAAAGAATGCCAAGGCAACCGCAAAAATTACGGCCAGAATAATTAAAATTATAGTATATAATTTATTTTCATTCGCTTGATCATCGGCCATGATACCCTCCATCTGTTTGTGAGGATGAACACACAATTTACGCTTTATGTATAGTAAAAGTTATATCATATTCTCCTGACCTGGCAAATAAAAAGGCCCGTACTGATGAAATTAACAGCACGGGCCAATATTACTTATGTTAATTGAATTAACATTTAGGGTTTGCCGGTATAGTTCAGAATTGTTTGCCGCGAATTGTTGGTAATACCCAGTTGGGCTTTATTGATAGAGAAAAAGGCTGCGGATTCCAGAGCACTATAATAAGCTCTTTCCTGATCCATAATACTTTGGTCAGCGCATTGCTGGCCTGTGCTGATCAGATTGCTGATGGTCAACTGAGCGCCTGATAGTGTGTAAGAACCGTTGTAATTATTACAGGCTGAATTACCGCTGAAAGCACCGTTACTCTTAAACTGAATCCAAATGGAACTACCGGGAATCAAGTTTGCCAATTGGGAGCCGTTCCAGTAAGTCGTTACGTTCCAGGTAGTGTTTTGGAAGGGCAGATCACCACTGGCAGATGCTACAGTAACGGTAATGTCCTTCGTGTCTTGGGTATTGTTTTGGCCGCGGGCAATCAAGCGATAAGCATAGGAACCGGGGTCATGAGGGCAGTCTTGTGCTGACCCGCTGAAAGGCGCATTGTCCAAAATTGTCTGGCTGTCGCGTTTCAGTTCCACATTGGTAGTACCGCCGCCGGCAGCCCACTGAATCTGTACGCAAGCGCCGCTGATAATACTTGTAGGCTGTACAGAGAACGACAGGATGACCGGCAGATCAGGCTGCGGGGTTGGCGGTATCGGCGTAGCTGTGGGCGGCGTTGTGTTTACAACTGTGATGTTATGCTGGGCGTTGCTGGTTCCACCGGGGCCGGTAGCCACCAGTTTGTAAGCGACTGTTCCGGTTGAGGGCGGAATGTCGCTAAATGAGCCGGAATGGGGCGCACCGTTCCATAGGACTGTATCGTTGCGCAATAATTGTACACCGGATACATCCCCTTCAACTTGCCAGACGATTTTAATGTTTTGTCCTAAAGCGGCCTGACCGGGAGGATCAACGGTGAACCGGGTAATTTGAGGAGCGGCCGTATTGGGTTGCACGTAAATTTGGATTTGTCGCAGTTCAGAAGTGCCGTTGCTGTAAGTTGCCCGCAGTTCGTAAGTGGTTGTGGCTGTCGGGCATTCTGTGGCGGAGCTGACAGGTGGTACCGGGTATTCGGGCCAGTTAGCTCCCAATGGATAGAAGTAAGTGGCCTGCGCTCCCTGTACGGCCCAGTTAAAGACGACACATTGGCCGGCCGTAATATTGGTACTGTTGACCGTGAAAGCCATTCCGGATGAAGGCGTTTGCGTGGGCGCCGGTGTGGCCGTAGGCGGCCCCACAACTTCGATGCCTATCCAGATTCTCTCGCCGAAAGGAATATTTTTATCGTTGACCATTTGCCAGAAGCCCTGGTAGGCGCCGGCATAGAGCGGGGAAACCAGGTTGACCCACATGTCATATTGTTTGCCGGAAAGTACGACGCCCTGGACTGGGGTAGGTTCACCGCCCATACGGGCCAATGGTGTATTGCCGGTGACGTAAACGAGCTTATAGCCGGAATTCCACTCACAGGTACCGGAATTCTGGATACGCCAGCCTTTCTGGAAGGGAACACCCGGCGGCATCTTGGGTGGATTTTTCATGTTGTTATCATCCAGGTTCAGGTCCTGGATAAAGGCCATGCCGTCAATACAGCCTTCTGGCGTGGGGGCCGGCGTTGGTTTTTCCGGGGCCGGTGTGGGTAGCGGAGGAATCTGCTCTGGATCGATTTCGGTATATTCGGCAATGATCTCGGTCAGCCGGCCGGAATTTTGCAGTTCGGTCAAAGCTCTGTTGATTTGTTCCTGCAATTCTTTTTCGCCCTGGGCCATAGCAATGGCAAATCGCTGCAAGTTCAAACCCTGGCCGACAAGTTTGACGCCGCCTTCACTGACGGCAATTTGTGCGGGTTGCAGGTCGAGGATGACAATATCATTCCGATTTTCTTTGAGGTCGCGGATGGCGTTTTCTATTTTGTCATACTCGAGCAAATTTTCCTGGGGCATCAGGCCGGTGTCTACCAGGTTTTCCTGGAGCCAGTTATCGTAGATGGTGTTCCGTTGTACCCCCACGCGCATGGTGGCTAATTCTGCGACGTCTTGCAGTTGATCAATAGGCGCGTCTGCCCGGGCCAGAGCGGCGTCTTCGCTGACGAAGTAGACGTTGGAAAAATCTACTATGTTTTCCCGTTCGTCTGTAACAGTCAGAGCGGCAATGGCTACGTCTACCTGTTTTAGCTGGACAGCACCGGCTAATCCTTCAAAGGCCATGTCTTTGAATTCCGGTGTAACGCCCAGTATTTTAGCGATTTCGCTGATGAGGACGATGTCCATGCCGTCCAGTTGGAATTCTTCGGTGTGATACTCGAAGGGGGGATAGTCGGCTGCTGTGCCAATGACTAATCGGCCGGAAGACTGGATGCGTTCCCAGGCGTTGCCGGCTTCTTCGGGAGCTGTGTCGGTGGGGGGTACGGCCGTTGCTTCATCTTTGCCGCCGCAAGCAGCCAGAATGAGGGCGCCTCCGCTAAGGATCAATATAATTAGCAGAAATCTGGGGATTATTCTGGTACGGCCGTAAACAACACTACCATTACGCTTCTCTGTTTTTTCTTTCATGAGTTTCCTCCTCTCAACAAAAGACCCACATCGAGCGACTTCATGCACCAGAGTCAATGTGGGCAAAATGACCAAGTGAATTGTAACGAACTAAAATGGAATCGGCGAATATTGATGGATGTGATGTTTGTTGGGTATTTTACGATGGGAGAATAGGGAGGCGCTGGACGAGATACGGCCGTTTCCCCGGCGAAATCCAAGCAACGCCACTTCCCATTGACAGCGTATTATACCATGAGAGCCAGAAATCGTTCTACATAATAAGCCGCAGTCTGCGCCGAGGGAGAGATACGCGGGAAAATAGCCTCAAACGTATGGTCGCAGCCAGGCATCGCAATAAAAATGGTAGGGACGCCGACCAGACGCAGCGCATTGTAAAGCTGTTCGGAATAATGATAGTCAATCAAAAAATCATGTTGGCCATGAATCAAGAGAGTGGGGGGACAGTGAGGGCCTACGTAATACATAGGAGAAATACGGCGGTAAATGTCAGGTAATTCCGCTGGCGTGCCGCCAATAAAGCCGGGTAAACCGTCAACCAGCGCCTTCCCTTTGTAGCCGCGG
>JALUPA010000615.1 GCA_027054335.1 Ardenticatenaceae bacterium | reverse complement strand
CATTTCAGACCTTACTTTTTCTTAGCGGTCTTCTCAGAAGCCGCCTTGCAGCTTTTTATGTGTATTGCCTAAGCTCGTTATCGTATTCCCTTTTCCTTGTTTCTTCAACTAACCGATGACCATTACAGATAGTCAATAAATAGCTTACGGTTCTATGCTGCGCAGTTAATTGAACAGCAGACAAGGCGGGCACGTTTCGGCAACTGAAAATTCATGCGGCATTCATAAATTCGTCAACAATCACGCCGACCCCTTAGATGATTGCTCTTATTGTTCCTTTGCGGATAGTTTTCCCTTGGTGATGCGGCACAGGCACAACTATGCCATCCACATCTTGAACCCATAATTCGTGAGACCCCTTGCCTTGCCGGTAAAACGGTATCAGGCAATAGGCCCGGAAAGGGGTACGATACGGCCGTTGACCTTACCGGACAGGGCATTGCGGGCATCTACAATGAGCGGGGCGTGTTGGGCGATCATGTCCCAATCCAGGCCACTGTGGTGGGTAACGATGACCACACAATCGGCGGCGGCGACGGCCGTTTCTGTCAGGGGGGTGGAATGCAAATCAAACCCTTCGTGGGCTAAATCCGGCACATAGGGATCGTGGTAGCTCACCGCAGCGCCCTGCGCCTGCAAAAGATGGATGATGTCAATAGCCGGGCTTTCCCGCACGTCGCTCACGTCCGGTTTGTAGGCCACACCCAGAAGGAGAATGCGACTGCCGTTGACCGCCTTACGCACCTGGTTTAACCCGGCGGCCGCTTTGTTGACCACGTATTCCGGCATATGGCTGTTGACTTCGGCCGCCAGTTCAATGAAGCGGGCTTTGTAGTTCAGGGTGCGTAGTTTCCAGCTTAGATAGTGGGGGTCAACCGGGATGCAGTGGCCGCCCAGGCCGGGGCCGGGGTAGAAGGGCATGAAGCCATACGGCTTGGTAGCCGCAGCAGAGACCACTTCCCACACGTCCAGCCCCAACTTGTCACACATGAGGGCCACTTCGTTGACCAGACCGATGTTGACAGCGCGGAAGGTGTTTTCCAGCAACTTGACCATTTCGGCGGCAGCCGTGCTGGAAACGGGAACGGGGTTTTGCACGACGGTACCGTACAGGGCCACGGCAATTTCCAGGCAGTCGGGAGTGACGCCGCCAATAACTTTGGGGGTGGTGTAAATGTCGTAGTCAGTACGGCCGGGGTCTATGCGCTCCGGAGAGAAGGCCAGGAAGAAGTCGCGCCCTACTTGATCGCCGTTTTGTTTTAGTTGGGGCAGGATGACTTCGTCGGTGGCTCCAGGGTAAACAGTGCTTTCCAGAATGACCAGCTTGCCGGTTCCACCATATTTGGCGATGTTGGCGGCAGCGTCCAGAATATAGGAAATGTCCGGGTCTTTGGTTTTGTTGAGAGGGGTGGGGACGCAAATGGAGATAGCATCTACCTCAGCCAGGGCGGCGTAATCGGTGAAGGCCCGGAGACGGCCGTCGGCCACCAGAGGCGCTAAGTCGGCTTCGGGGACGTCTTCGATGTAGCTTTGGCCGCTGTTTACGGCGTCTGTTTTGCGCGGGTCTACGTCTACGGCCGTGACCGAAAAGCCGGCCTGGGCAAAGGCTACCGCCAGGGGCAGCCCCACGTAGCCGATACCAACGACGCCGATACGGGCCTCGCGGCGCTCAATCTTTTGCAATAATGCTGTTTTACGATTCATCAATAAGCTCCTGATTTTTCTCTTTGGAACCGCAGATTACACAGATTTCGCAGATTTTATCAAGGGGAAATTGGTGTGATTCGCGGCTTTTAAGATAAGGTCATGTTTACTGTATCCTGTCGCGCCAACCTTATGTTTGGAATTACGTTTGTTGTGTTTGGTTGAAAGGTTAGTCAGGGTTGGCCGTGAGGCGAGAGGGTAACGGCCGTTGGCAGACCTGGTAAAACAGCCGTTCATCTATGGTCTCAAAATTTTCCGGCGCGGTATATTACCAGCGGCCGGCCAATGCACGCCGCACCAGCGCCATTTCATCTTCGTATTCTCGCGCTGTCAAAGAAGCAAAAACAGCCCGTTGCCCAGCATCGCGGCAAAAAACCGGCCGGCCGGAAACGGCCTCAAACCGCAAGACAGGTGAAGCGTTATTCAAAACGACCAGTTCAACCGCATCCATCTGCAAGGCGTCCTGTACGGCCATACGCAACACTGCCAGATCGTCCAGAGACGGCCGTCCCTGCCACAAGACGCCTACATCCACATCACCGCCCGGCCGGACAAAACCGTCCTGTGCCGAACCAAATACCCAGGCAGCCCCCAGCCTGGGAAAAGCGGCAGGACATTTTGCCAGAAAAACCAATTATTATAATCTTCATGGGCTTGAAGCGTATCAAGTTTAGGCAGCACTTCTTTTTCAAATTGGGCAAAAGGAATACCGTAATGATCCTCAAAACTCTGAATGTATTTCTTGCTCTCGGCAATCTCTTTTTCTAACTGGCGGATTCGAGCGCGGGTTGCTTCATAATAATCCGCTCCGGATCAGGCAATTCCTTGCTTGATCTGGCAAATCAGCCAACAAATCAGGGATTTCCAGTACCATTTGAGACATCTTTTCTCCTGCTTTTCTCATTCCCTTCTTTTTGCAACTACCGCAGGTCTCATTATACCACATCCAGTCAAAGCAAAATCAGTCCGGGACAAGGAGCAGACGAATGGGTAACGGCCGTTTACACACCTGGTAAAACAACCGTTCATAAGCGTCTGCGCCCGCTGTTGGGCTAACTGTCCGTAGGTTAGTGCTTTATCGGGGTGAGCCAGGA
>JALUPA010000614.1 GCA_027054335.1 Ardenticatenaceae bacterium | reverse complement strand
GGTAAAAGGGAGCGGGGTCTTGTTTGAAGGCGTAGATGGAGGCGACCTGGATGGGATTAACGTTTTCCCAGATGCCGGACTCGGGGCTGCGGAAATCGGGGATGCCGGACGGGGTGCTGATGCCCGCGCCGGTGAGGGCGACGGCATAGCGGGACTGCTGCAATATCTGAACGGCGGCCTCGATCAAGGGGGTCACTGGGCTTACTCTCAGGCTTTGACTAACTGCCGGGCAATTTGGCGTATAGTGATGGCCGCTTGCCCCTGCGGATTGATCTGGACGATGGGGTGGTGTTTGCTGGCAGCCAGGTTCATCTCTTTGGGAGTGAGGGGCACCACGGCCGTAATTGCCATACCCAGATATTTCTCAATGGCTTCCTGGGGCACTTTTATCTGACCGCTGAAATCCATCAGGACGAGGCGTAGTTGGGCATAGGGCAGCATCAGTTCTGCCAATGTGGGCAGCTCCTGCCGGGCCAGGGCCAAAGAGGTGCGCTGCGGTTGCAGGCAGATGACGATCTCGTCAGCCTGTTCTAAAAAGGGGCGGTTGACGGCCGTAATCCGATGGCCGCAATCCACCACTACATGCTGCCCTGGCTGGGTTAGCCCGTCGGCCAGGGCGGCTGCCTGTTCCGGGGACAGGGAAACGTGGTCATCCCAGGTATGGATATGGGTCAGTAATAGTTGGAGGGAGTCGTGATACGGCCGTAACTGAGCGGCAATGTTACCCGCTACAGCTTCGGGAGGTAATGAGGCCAGCGTGTTTAATCCGCCACGGCCGTTTTGCTTGAGGTAATGGGCGATATGTCCCTGGGCCAAATCCAGATCAACCAGCGTCGTGGCCCGTTGGTTGTGGGCCAGGCCCGCCGCCAGGTTGATGGCCAACGTCGTCGTGCCCGATCCCCCCCGTACACCCAAAACAGCGATCAGCTTACTTTCTTCTGGTTCGCCGAAAACAGAACTTAACGACGGCAGTTTGCTCTCCGGCAGCGCCTGAGTCTTTTGGGCAGGCGCATGATTCGGGCGGGGTTTAGGCGTCACATTTTCCAGTAAGGTATTGACCCGATCAATCAATTCCATTGGCTCCGTAGGTTTGGTCAGATAATCATCGGCGCCGGCGTCAAACCCGGCCAGCTTTTGTGCCGCCTCACTCACGGCGGAAAACATGATGATGCGCAAATCGGCCAGCGTCGGCATGGCCCGCAGGCGACGGCACACTTCCCAGCCGTCCATTTCCGGCATCATGCCATCCACCAACACCAGATCGGGCAGTTCCATTTCTGCCAGGGATATGCCGTGGATGGCTGAATCAGTGGCCGTTACATCGTAACCGTGCTGTTCCAGAACCTGCTGAATAATACTCAGTGTTTCCGGGTGGTCATCAATCACCAATAATTTGTAGCTTAGCAATTTTTCGGACATAGGATTATTTTGGAGAGCGCTGTGTCCCATCAAACGGGCGGCCACGGATAATGTCGGCCAGGTCCCGGTACCTTAAATGTACCCCGTTCTATAATATTTTCAAGCCGCTTTTGCAGAGCGTTCATCTCGGCAAAAGCGAGCAGTTCGCTTAAATCGGCGTATAAGTTGCCTTCCGCTGTTTCCAGATGTTGTTGGCAGGCGGTTACATCGGCCATAAGCGGCTGGGGGATGGGCTGACCGGCAAATTCCCAGATGACGGTGCGCAGTTTGTCGTCGGCGTGGAAGCTGATGCCGTGATCTATACCCCACAGCCGGTCTGTGCCGTTAGCCTGCTTGGTCAGCAGGACGTGACCGGATTTACGGTCGGCGTTGTTGATGATGATGTCCAGCAGGACGATTTTTTGCAACTGTTCCCGGAAATGGGGATTGCCTTCAAAGGTGAAGTAATGTAAATCGGGGTCATGTTCGATGAGAAGCTGGAGGGAGCCAAAGCCGTTGGGGCCGTCACGCAGGACGGTAGGGGGGACTAAATCCCAGGTTAAGGCGTTGCTGACGAGGTAAGCTGCTTGCTCGCGCAGGCTCAATGTGCCGCGAGGGAAGTCCCATAACGGCCGTTCTCCCCGGCGTGGTTTGTAGACGGCTTTAATTTCCGGGAGTCGGTTTGGCGAAATATGCAAGAGATCGGCTACGGCCGTATTGGGGCAAACACGCACCAGAAAAGTGTAATTGGAACTCCAGGGCAGTAACCCCTGCACATCCATCGTCCCCAACTGCAACAATGTTAAAATTGTATCCTTGTCCATAATAAAGTTGCAAAGGGGCAAAGGGGCAAAGTTACTCTGCCACCTTGCCCCTTTGCCACCCTATCCTACATGCCCATTCCGCTTGGGTACAAATTGTACGCCGGGGTCAAAGAAACGGCCTTTACGCACAATATTTTCTGTGTGCGCTATTAACAGGCGAACTTGTTCCCGCGTGACCCAATAACTGACCACATTTGGTTCTTCACCCGCTTCCTCATCTACCAGTTCGTAAGCGACCAACACCACCTGGTCGGTCTCTTCATTGTAGCCCAGCCCCATATTCCCCACGCGGAACAATGCCTGAAGCGGCTCACGCAGACGCATATCCCGCATAACCGTATCCTCTTTTGGCTGGGAAGCAGAGGGAGAGGGGTACTTCTCTTCCAACTCATGCAGCAGAGCGTCAAAGTTGATGGCCAATGAGGCGGCTTGCTCTTTTTCGATGACGAGAGAGATGGTTTGCTCCCCGCGACCACCCTGCAAATAAAAAGTACGTTCGCCAGGTTCGCCAACCACCCCGATTGTTAAGTGGGATGAGGGGTTAAGTTCTATATGACGGGCCATAGGTTGTCCTTCTCCAGTTACTTTTTCTTTTTTTTCGGTGACGGCCGTAGCGGGCCATCATCATTCAAGCGCAAAAGCCGCACCGTGCCATTTTCCGGCAAAGAAAGCACGCTTACAGAAGCGGGCGCAATAGCGAGCCGCTGAAACAAATCCATATGAACGCCTAAATAATGGGCTAATACCAGTTTGATGACATCCGCATGGGAGACGACGATGACACTATCTTTCGGGTGGCGGGCGCATAATTCTTCGAGGGCCTGCACAGCTCGGAATTGCACTTCCCGCAGGGCCTCGCCATGAGGAAAACGCAGCCGGCTGGGGAAAAACTGGACGACAAACCACAGTTTTTCCCGGGTTAGTTTTTTAATCTTTTTGCCTTCCCAGTCACCGTAGCGCACTTCACCTACATCTTCCAGTTCGATGAGATTGAGTTGGTGCTGGTGGGCAATATATTCGGCTGTTTCTACGCAGCGAGTGACGGGGCTGCTATAGATAGCGTGGATGGGTAAAGAGGCCAATCGTTTGGCGACGGACCGGGCTTGTTTACGGCCGTTATCATTCAAATGCACCCCGTCAATCCAGCCCGCCAGCCGATTCTTCTTTACCCAATCATTTTCCCCATGCCGTACCAGATAGATTGTCGTCATAAAAGAAATGATAACACAACTGACGATGCGGCGAAACAGGGGAACGTGATGCGTGAAAACGTTATACGTATAGCTTATCTTCTCCCCTACTCCTTTGCTCCCCTGCTTTTTACGGTTGGGAGCCGTAAAACTCTTGCTTGAGCGCTTTTACAAATTCAGGGGACACGTCCGGGTTAAAATAAGAAGTAGGGCAGGCCTGTTCTACTGGTGGGGGTTCTTCCCCTTCAGCCAGTTCCGGTTGCGGCGCATACTGACCTACGCCAAAGTAAGCGGCCATCACATTACAAGCCACTGGCCCGGCCCATTCAGACCCTTCACCCCCATTATAGAGGAACGCAGCTACCACAATTTCCGGATCATCATAAGGTGCGTAGCCAACAAACCAGGAATGGGTCGGCAAAATTCGGCGCAGCAAAATATCGTCAAAACTGCACCAGCCCTTTTCGATGGCAATATTGTCGCAATATTCGGCCGTACCCGTCTTTCCGGCCACGTCAATGCCAAAATTATCCAGCCAATCTACATAAGTAGCGCCCGTGCCAAATTCTTCGTCACTTTCCCGCTTTGTTACACCCTGCATTCCTTCTGCCACCACTTGCAGATAGTCGCGGTCAACATCCACCGCATCCAACACTTCTGGCTGGAAGATATAGTTGCCAGCTTCATCAAACTCCACCAGAAAGGGCGGATTTTCCAGCACATTGCCATCTGCATCAAACACCAGAGCCGTCCCGTTTGGCCCTGGTCTGGCTCGGGCCAATATTTTCCCGTCGTCATCGGTGAAGACTACATTGCCATCTTCATCTGTCATATGATGAATGATAGAGGGACGATACAAGAAACCGCCGCTGGCTACCACGGCCGCCATCTGCGCTACCTGCATGGGCGAAGAAGTTAAAAAACCCTGTCCGATACCCAGGTTATAATCATCCCCCGTAGACCAGGGTTCGCCATAGACCTGCGCTTTCCAGTCCCGGTTTGGCGGCAAGTCTCCCTTCGCCTCCAACGGCAGTTCAATACCCTGCACCCGGCCAAAGCCAAACTGCTTGGCGTAGCGGGAAATACGGTCTACCCCCAGCCCTTCCACAAATTCGCCATCTTGATCAAAACCACCGCTGATCTTGTAAAAATAAACGTCGCAGGATTGGGTAATCCCTTTGCGCATGTCTACCAAACCATGCCCGCTGGTCAGCCAACAGACAAAAGTTTGGGCGCGGCCAGGGTCATTGGGGGCAAAGCGATTGGGAATGGTAATTTCTCCCGGCGCCACCAACTTGCGATTGGCGGAAATGACGCCTTCCTGCAAGGCAGCCGAAGCCGGCACCAGTTTGAACACAGACCCTGGCGGGTAAATACTGCTGATGGCGTGGTTGACCAGCGGCGTATATTCGTTACGGGCCAATCCCAAATAATAATCAACGGGCACTTCTGTCTGGAAGCGGTTGTTGTCAAACGTGGGCAGGCTGACCATGGCCAGGACTTCGCCTGTTTTCGGGTTCATTACCACAACGGCCCCTTGCTGAACTTCCAGATTGATGGGCTGCCCCGTAACATCATCCGTATCCGGCGTTGCTTCCCGCGTGGCCATGGCCTGCCGCAAAATTTCTGTAGCCATGATTTGTAAATCCAGGTCCAGAGTTAGATGCAAGTTCAGGCCGGGCACAGGTTCTTGGGCCAGACCAATCTGGCGGAGTTCCCGGCCGGTCCAATCCTGCTCGATTTGCCGTTCTCCTTTTTGGCCGGCCAACTCCAGTTCCATGGAAGATTCGATGCCAGACCAGCCTACCCGGTCATCTCGCTGGTAGCCCAGTTCGGTAATCCAGTCTTCATTGGGGATGGGGCCCATGTAGCCTAAAATGGGAGCAGTGTATTCGCCGGTGGGGTAATAGCGCAGCGGTTCCGGGATAACGCGCACGCCGGGGAGGTAGATGCTTTCCTGTTCAATGGTGAGCGCCTGGGTAAAGGGGATGCTGCTGGTAATGACGGCCGGAATATATTGAGCAAAACTGTTTTCCCGCACAATAGCTTCAATACTGTCCGGCAGTTGGGGTACGACGCCGGCATTGTCCAACGTTTCTTTTACGGGAGCGTCGTAGATGTTAGCCAGACGGGTGTAGGTTTCTACCAGTTCCGGATTGGCGGCGGTGACGAGGGCTTCTTGCTGGACGGTATTGGTGACGGGAACGCCGGTAAGAAAGGAAAGACGCTCGTAGATGGCTTGTAGCTCGGCTTCGTCGTCAGGTAAAAAGGCAGGGGTGATGGTGACGTTAAAACTGGGCAAGTTGATGGCCAGAGGGTTGCCATTACGGTCAAAAATAGCGCCGCGGTCGGCGTCGCTGCGTAAAATGGCAAGCTGGTTTTCCTGGGCTTGGGCTTGCAGTTCTTCTCCTTTGTTTTGCTGTATCCAGAAGACCCGGAAAATCAGCAGGCCAAAAAAGGCGATGATGGTGATACGCAGGAAAAACAAACGGCCGCGTACACCAAAATCTTCTTCCGCGTCCAGTTCCGTTTCTTCTATTCGCTCCCAGCCCATTCGTGACATAAGTTTGCCTCGTGATGCGTATGGCGTATTTTTACGACGTTACGTAATACGCCAATATGTTAACCGGAAATCGGGTAAAGTTCAGGGAAAATCACGGATTATTAAGGTGTGGGTGTGGGGCGATTTGGCAAATCGCCCTACAGGTGGATGCGGCGGGGGCGGATGGTACGCTGGAGGCTGTACATGATCCAGTAAACGGGGAGCATGGCAATGGTGTTGACGATGATGAGTGTGGGGAGGGCGTTGAGCGTTTGGAAGCTGGTGATAACGCCAAGAATGCGGAGCGCCAGGAGGTAGAGGATCATTTCGATAACGGTGGCTAAAGCGGTCAGAAGAAGAGGCATGATGACGCGGCTGGTGGGGAAGGCTTCCTGCACTAAAAGCACGGCCGTAACCGCCGCCAGGTAGACTAAAGCTGTCAAGCCCATAGGGCTGATGGAAAAAATATCCATAAAGAATCCGGCGGTAAAGGCCCAGATCATGCCTTCTTTACGGCCGTTCAACAACCCCCAGGCCAGCGCCACCAAAAACGACAACTGGGGTACCACGCCAAAAAGAGGAAAATGGGGCAAGACGGCCGTTTGCCCAATCGCCAGCAGAATCATCACCGGAACTGCAATAAAAATGGAGGAACGCATTAAAAGATTGGTTTCACCGCAGAGGCGCGGAGGGCACAGAGATTTTCCTCCGGGAGGGTCTCATTCTCTGCGTTCTTTGCGTCTTTGCGGTTCATTTTAATTATCAACAGGGCTGTCAAAAATAGTGGTGTCAATTGGCCGGAAATCAGTCACAATGAACACAATTTCCAGCGTATCAAAATCCGTCGCCGGCTGCACGATGGCTCGCTGGAACAGTTTGGCCTCGCTGCGGTCCACTTCAGTCACCCGGCCAATGACAATGTCTTCCGGAAAATTGCCGCCCAAACCGGAGGTGGATACCACTTCGCCCACTTCCACCTGATATTTCAGATCGATCCAATCCATGGTTAATTGCCCGCCAGGACCGCTCCCTTTAAGAATACCGGCCGCCCGCGAATTACTCAGGCGAGCGGGAATGGCGCTGGCGTTGTCGGTAATGAGAATGACCTGGGAGGAATTGGGGGCGGTGCGGAAAATACGGCCGATCAATCCCCGCGGGCTTTCTACCGGCATCCCCACACGCAGACCATCATTGGCCCCTTTGTCAATGATGATGCTTTGTACGGCCGGGCTGGTATCCAGACCAATGACGTTGGCTGTCTGCCGGGTCAGGTCGGGAGATTGGCGGGCGCGGTTGAACAGGTCTTGCAGGAGTTGGCGTTCTGCTTCGCCTTCACGCAGTTCTTCATTTTCCCGCTGTAAGGCTTCGATTTGCGCTTCCAGCCGGTCAATTTCCGCTTTGGCTTCCTGTAAGTCGCGGGGGCCGGCCAGGGCGTCGGCCAGAACGTCGGTGCGGGCGGCTGTCCATCCAGCTACGGCCGTCATCGGATTGCGGATAAAATTCAGCGCACTCCCCAAATATCCGGCGCTGTCCAGAAAACTCAACGTCAGCGCCACCCCTACCAGGACGGCCAACGTTACCCAACCGGCTTTCTTTTGCGCGTCACCCATTTTTAGTTTTCAGTTTTCAGTGTTCAGTGTTCAGCATAACGTCAACTGCACACTGCACACTGCACACTGCACACTGTCAATGATGCGTACTGCCCCGGTGCAGCCCCGTCAGCGATCGGTTCCAGACTTCGACATTTTCCAGAACCACGCCGGCGCCGCGGGCTACACAGGTCATCGGGTCTTCAGCTACCCAGACGCGCATCTTCACCGTATCTTCCAATCGTTCGGCCAGGCCGCGAATTTGGGCGCCGCCTCCGGCCAGACAAATACCGGTTTCCATCAGGTCGGCTACCAGTTCCGGCGGCGTGTCGTCCAATGTATCACGCACAGTATCCACGATGATGTTGACGGACGGGGCCATTGCTTCCCGCAATTCGATACTGCTGATTTCCACGGTTTGGGGCAGGCCGTTAATCAGATTACGGCCGCGCAAGGTCATGGTCCGTTCTTCCGGCAAGGGAAAGGCAGAACCGATGCCAATTTTTACCCGCTCGGCCATCCGGTCGCCAATCAATAAATTATATTTGCTGCGGGCGTATTGAATGATGTCCTCATCCATCTCGTCCCCGGCCACGCGGATGGAACGGCTGACGACGATGCCGCCCATGGCAAAGACGGCAACCTCCGTGGTGCCGCCGCCAATGTCCACCACCATGCTGCCCCGCGTTTCGTTGACAGGCAAGCCGGCGCCAATGGCGGCGGCCGTCGGTTCTTCGATGAGATGGGCTTCGCGAGCGCCGGCAGAAATGGCAGCGTCATACACGGCCCGTTTTTCCACTTCGGTAACGCCGCTGGGAATGCCCACGACGACGCGGGGCCGGGGGAAGGGAACGACCATCTGCTCGTGGGCTTTGTCTATGAAGTACTTGAGCATCGCTTCGGTGATTTCAAATTCGGAGATGACGCCGTCGCGTAACGGCCGTATGGCCACAATATCCGCCGGGGTGCGCCCTACCATTTCCCGCGCCTCCGCGCCAATTGCCAGCGGCTGCCGCGTGCGCCGGTTGATAGCCACCCACGACGGCTCATTGATGACAATACCGCGATCCCGGATATACACCAGCGTGTTTGCTGTGCCCAGGTCAATGCCGATGTCTAATGAAAATAGGCCCAACAGCCAGTCTAACGGTCTAAACAATGTACGTTCCTTTTCCCTGTTTTGTGGTTAGGTACAACATACCCAAACCAGCGGCGCATTATACTCTACCGTGAACACGGTAA
>JALUPA010000613.1 GCA_027054335.1 Ardenticatenaceae bacterium | reverse complement strand
AGCACGTCCATATTGGCGCTGCCGTTGCGCAGCGATTTGTAAGCGCCGGTGTAATAATCCTTGCCGACGTAAAACTGCACTGGCGTCGCCAGCGCCAGGAAAAACCAGTTGACCCAGGTAGCGTGCGCCCAGTCTCCCAAAAAGCCAAAATCGCGCAGCATGGTCATCGCCACTAGAGGAATGGTGAAGATGGCCCCGATAATCAGGCGCTGCTGCTGGTGCTTCAATTCCGCTTTCCGGGCCAGGGCTTCAGCGTCTTCCATTTCTTCGTCATCGTCCACTTCCACGACGTCGTAGCCTGCTTTACGCACGGCCGCTACCAGATCTGCTTTGGTCACGGCGCCCGGCGTGTAAGTGACGGAGGCTTTTTCACTGGCAAAATTGACCGTCGCTTCCAGAACGCCATCCACTTTATTGAGGCGTCTTTCAATAGTGTTGGCGCAGGTGGCGCAAGTCATTCCTACGAGGGGCAGTTCTACCGTCGCGGTAGGGATTTCGTAGCCAGCTTTTTTGACCCGTTCAATCACCTTTTCTGTCACTTCCTTCCCACTGATAATGTCGGGATCATAGGTAATCGTCACTTTTTCGCTGGCAAAATTAACGCTGGCGTCGGTGACGCCCTCGACTTTTTTCGCGCTTCGTTCAACCGTAGCCACACAATTGGCGCAGGTCATCCCCATTACGGGAAATGTGAGTTGTGCTTGTTCGGACATAATGTCATCTCTTGATTTCCCCGGAAACTGTTTCCTTGCGGAAACAGTTTCCGAGGAAATGAACTAATTTACTTGAATCAACCCTTCCGGCGGGTAGTTGATTTCCACTAACGTTGCCTGGATTTGATCCCAGGTAGCCGGCTCTTGCCACTCGACAGTGACTTGTTTGCTTTTCTCGTCGGCCTTAACGCTGGTTACGCCTTCAATTTCGCCGACTTCCATTTCGATGGTGTGGGTGCAATGCCCGCAGCTGATGTTGGGTGAAATAAATGTTTTGCTTGCCATGAGTTTCTCCTTATTCTGTGAACAATTGGGTCAATCGTTCGCCGTTATAATTTGGACGATATATCGAAAACGCTGGTGATTTCTTGCAGCATAGCTTCGCGCTCACCGGGGTCGTCGTGTTGCACGGCCGTAATCACACAAGTGCGCATGTGACTTTCCAGCAGCATCGTGCTGACCTTGTTCAGCGCGGCCTGTACGGCCTGGATTTGCCTGATGACGTCAATGCAATAGGTATCATCCTGCACCATGCGTTCAATGCCTTTAATATGACCGGAGGCGCTGGCCAACCGCTGCGTCACTGATTTACGTGTCATATCGTCCATAAATATTTTCCCAACCCCCCTGGGGAGGGGTACGTAAGTAGTATATCGGATACAACCAATCATTCAATACGCTATTCAGCTACAAAGTATACGCCATTTGGCTTATGTAGGGTGATTTTGCAAATCGTCCTCTACGGCCCACTGCCGCATTAACCACAGAGCAACCAATAGCACAATCAGAGAGGCTATCTGCGCCTGCCGGATGCTGTCAGCCACGATGATGCTGTCACCGCGGAACGCTTCCAGAAGGAGACGGGATACGGCCGTCAACGCCAGCCACGCCAAAAACAAAAACCCGGGGAAAGGGGATTCTTTGCGGATGAGCCAGATGACGGCCAACACGGCCGCAGCCAGTATAATCTCATAAATTTGTGTGGGGTGGCGGTTGGCGTCCCACAAGTAAATGGCCCAGGGCATTTCCGTGGGCGCACCAAAGGCATTGCCGCTGGCCAGATGAGACAGCCCCAAGCCAATACTGAAAACAGCCAGCCCCGGCGTCAGCACATCCAGCGTAGGGCGCAAAGGCAGCTTTTTGCGATAGCCGTAGAGCAGAGCCAACGCCAGACCAATCACAAATCCGGCTGCAGGGTCCAACGTGTTGAAATTCAGGGCTACAATACCTATGGGATCAGCCGCGTAGGCGCTCCAATACCGGGCCACGTACCACAATCGCGCACCCACAATGCCGCCCACCAAGGCCGTCATCACCAGACCGTAAGCAGCGTCATGCGGCTGGTTCAGCCGTTTGGCTTCCTTTTCAGCCACCGTCAAGGAAAACCACAGCGTCACCAATAAAATCATACCCGGTACCTGCAAGGCCACCGGGCCTAGCTGTAATAAAGGAAACATATTATTGCTCGCTCACTCCTTCAGCCAGCAAATCCGCTACCTTACTTTGAATCAACGATTCTTTCATCGGGCCGCCAGGAATGACTTCGCGGATGACGCCCTGGCGATCCACAAAATAGGTGGTGGGCAAGGCTTGCAACTGGTAGCGATTGCTGACCGCGCCGTCCCGATCCAGCAGGATGGGAAAGGTCAGGCCAAAATCGCGGGCAAACTGAGCCGCCGCCCCTTCATCGTCCTGGTAGGTGGTGTTTACCGCCAGCACTTCTAACCCGGCGTCTTTGTTAGCCTGGTAGATGGCTTCAATGGCGGGCATCTCAGCGCGGCAGGGCGGACACCAGGAAGCCCACAGGTTAATCACAACGACCTGCCCGCGTAAGTCGGACAAGGTGATTTGCTCGCCGTTAATGGTGTCAAGAGTGAAATCCGGGGCCAAAAATCCGGGGCGGGGGCTGGGGATCAGCCCCCCGGTGGTGGCCGATGAGGGGGCAGCCGTCAACCCAATCCAGCCAATGCCCAGGACGGCAACGATGATGAGTACGGCCGTCCAGCGACGTGAGTCTTGCAGAAACTTCAGGAATGTTTGCATAGGTTTAGTCTGTAGTCGGGTAGTCGGGTAGTCAGTCTACGGT
>JALUPA010000612.1 GCA_027054335.1 Ardenticatenaceae bacterium | reverse complement strand
AAATCACGCTCATCATTTCTTGGGGTAAGGTAAGCATCTCTGACTTCTCCTACAATTGGTGTTGTTTTTGAAGTCAGCTTACTTTCCCCGCCTTTTCTTGTCCACTAAATGGATAAACTAGAGTTAAATATCTTGTTGTTTAAACATCCAGACAAAGTGCTGAATGAAATCAGGAAACGTGTTCCGAGTTCTGCAATCCAATCTGAATAAATGTCAGTTCGAAGCTATCGAATTGAGTGTAACTATCACCTACACCTACGACGCCTCTACCGGTTGACGCAGGCGGCAGCAAGCAACGGGGACGTGTACCAGTACGCTTACGACGCGGCCGGGAACCGGACGCTGCGGGTGGAACCGGGGGTGAATGAAACGGCCGTCTGCCGCGTGAAAATGGTGAGGGTGCGTAGATAATGAAGGGAAATGTTCTTTGTTATCCCAACGTATCACAGGAACGTCATTGCTCACAAGCTGATAAGCGTAATCCAGATGTGTACCATTACAGTAAAACCGCACTTGCAGCATATCGCCACTTTCCACAATGAATGCCCGAATCTTGATTACAAACTGGCTGCTTGAGAACAGTTGCGTGGAAGCAATATGCCTGTCGCGGCAAATGGGAGATTGTTGCAATGTTGTCATTACAAAACTTGCCAGTTGCGGCAAAAGTTTGCTGGCATTGTTGAATCTGGCGCACAATATAGGCACGCGCCATTTCGGCAACGGCCGTCTCCTGGTTTTCAAAAAGTCTGCGCTGTACAAACGGCTCAATGATGGCTGACGTTGCGGCCGTCATGTAAGTTGCGCCAGCTTCCTTGACTGTTTTTTCATCACTCATTTATTGCCTCCAGGCCATTCTTTTCGCTTCCGCCAATACCGCATGATACCATCCACCGACATGTAAAGTGGGTTCACCGTTTCGTAATGGAGAATGCCTTCTTCAGACAGTCCGGCTTGTTGGGCGCGTTCCCGGTTCCATTGGGTGTATTCGTCAATCAGTGTTTCCCGATTCATCCCGTCGTCCATCCGCTCTTTGACAAACAGGGCAGATTCCCGGAGAAGCTGTTTGATGGTGGCCAAGTGGCTTTCTTTGTGGGGGATACGGCCGTAATGTGTCGGGTAAATTGCTTCCACCGGCAGCGCGCCGATCCTGTCCACCGTATCCAGCCACACCTCCAGGTCAAACTCCGGCGGCGGTGCGGGGATGTCCGGCAAGTTAAATTTGGGTAGCAGAATGCCGGCTGCATCTCCCGTAAAAGCAATATCTTCCAGTTGGTAAACGTGATGGTGGCGGGCGTGTCCCGGCGTTTCGTGGGCAATAAAGGTCAAGCCGCCTACTTCAATTTGGTCGCCGTCATACAAAGCAGTCACGTTTTCCGCCGGCGCAGGCAAAATGTCACCCCAAAGCGGCCCCATCTGCTCCCCGTAAATGCGGCTGGCGCTGGCAATTAGCTTTTCCGGCGTAATCAGATGGGGCGCCCCAAAGTGATGCACATAAATATGCGCTCCCTGTTGCGCCCACCAACCGGCCGCTCCTGCGTGGTCAAAATGAATGTGCGTTAACAAAATATGCTGTACGTCAGCCGGCTTAAAGCCCAGTTCCGCCAGACCTGCGAGCGCATTTTCCAATGTTGAGCCGGGGCCGGTTTCAATCATCGCCAATCCATCCGGCCCCTCAACCACATAGCTGGCAATCGTCTCCGCCAACCCCTGAAAATGCAAATCTATCGTGTGTAATTTATATTTCCCTGTCATGCCATTATCTTATCATATATCCCTATAACGGGGGATCGTTTTTTCCGGCAATAAAGATTAAAAAGTGGAGATTTGGGCAGTCTCCACTCTAATCTCCAATTACATACCACCAATTCCCTTTCCCTCGCCAATATACCTCTCCCCCTGTTTTGGAAAATAACTGCGCTGCGTTACGGCCGTTGCCGCAAAAACGTCTGTTCAACCGAAAATCCTGACTGTTCCCCGTTATCCCTTGCATAAACAGGTCTGTCAGTTCCCGATTGATCCGTTTTTGCCGCCCTTTGGCCGCCACAGCATGCGGGCCAGCGTAACTGTTGGGCAGTTGCCAGGCCAGATACGTCTTCCCGGCCGCGCCTTGTTTTCCCTGATGATCTTTTAACTGGAAGGCGGCGTTGCCCTGCCGCCAGGCCCGTTCCTCCCCGTTTTCTCCTCCTGTCGGACCGCCGATGGCAAAATTACGCCGCCGTCGCACCCGCGCCGTCCGCTCATACCGTCGCTGCGTGCGCCGGTGAACGCCGCTGCTCTGCTCCAGCGCCGCCCGGCTGATGGGCGCGTCTGCCCGCCCGCTGTGGAAACTGGCGTACAAATGCGCCCGCACTGCCCCAATCTTGCCCAACAAAGCGGATACCGGCAGCGCTACCGGCCAGTTTTGCAGCCGGATGACTCCCAACGCTTGCGCCGCTTTCGCTGTGGATTTGAGCCAGATACGGCCGTCCCGCCGCACCCAAAAAACGTCCTCTCCCGCGTTCAGCAAATTCCGCAGCTGCCGCCAGCCGCACACCCGCCAGGGTGAGTCTTTCTTTGTCAACTGTTCTCTGGCCGCGTCAATTTCTAGCCAGCCACGGCCGTTCCCATCCAGAAAACGCAGCAGCAGCCAGATACGCCCCGCCGCCGCCTTTTCCTGCCGCAGCATCCCCAGAGCAATGTCCGGGTAAAGCTTAACAGTTTGCCCGGCCGTAGGGCGATTTGCCAAATCGCCCCGTTCTACTTGCGGCGAACACGCCACCGCAAGCGTTGGCGTCCAGTCAGTCTGATTGTCGTCTTTGGGGGATTGGTGTTGGCGGAGAACGGCCGTCACCCGTTCACTTTCCCAGCCTAAATGAGATGGTAGCAGGGAAAGTTGGGTTAGGGGGTTAGAAGAGAATGGGGGAGGGATACGGCCGTGATCAGCCTTGCCCCCGTCCCCACTAGAAACCCGGCGTTGCTCCCGCGTAATGCGTTGTAGACGTTGTAATCGTTGCTGCGCCGCCAGCAATTCCGGCGACACATAACCCATATCAGGCACAGTCCGCTCGACAGTGCAGATAAGAGCGCCGACAGCAGGCAACCTAAACTAAACCTGGCATTCAGATACCTTTCTAATATAAGGTACATTGACAGGCGGGCTGGCCTATGCTATGCTCTTATCTAACATTAGTGAGCTACCGGGGACATAAAATCCCCCTCCCCAATTAAGGGGCACTGTAAAAATGGTGTTGGCGGCACCAAAACAGTATGTTAGGTAGCTTGCTTCTACTAAATCAGGCCAGACCACAAAAGTCTGGCCTTTTTCTTTGTCACAAAGCCAGAACAGCTTCATAACAAAACGCCGCTTAACCTATGGTCAGCGACGATATCTAAACTGTAAATAGTAAACAGGCGTTCTCCGGTATCTATACAAACTACACATATATAATACCAGCTAAACTGCCCATAAACCGAAACTGAGACCAGTCTAACAAAAATATAACCCTATGTCAACCAATCTATAGTATATAGATTGCAATAATACCAGTTCTATTGGTATAATCAAGGTTGTGGCCTGTGTTTGTCAGATTACTTGACAAGAAATTCAACCTTATATACGATACCTAATATGAGCGACTTTCTGTTAGACCTTGACATGGAAAAATACTCACCAGACTGGGATCGTCTGGGTGTAGTCGTGCCCCCTTTTACGATAGAAGCAGATCCTCGTTTTATGTATCTTTCTACAGAAACAAGGCGGGCTTTATCAAAAGTCAGTTATATGGTGGAAGCAGGGCAGGGGGCTTCCGTCATTGTGGGCGAAATAGGTACCGGCAAGACAACGCTCGCCTCCTGGTTCCACAGCCGGTATGATCGCCGCCCCGACTTCGCCGCCGCCAAAATTGACGAGCCGCCTAAAAAGAGCGGATTGCTTCTCTTGCGCCGCATTGCTGCCGAATTGGGCCTGCGCACCCGCCGCGCCACCGAAGACCAGCTCAACGAATTACGAGCCTTCCTGGTAGAGCAGAGCGAACACGGCGTCCTGCCTCTCATCATCATTGACGAAGCGCACGAACTCAGCCCCGAACAATTTGCCGAACTGAGACGGCTGCTCAACTTCCGTGATCCTACCGGTGGCAAAGCCTATCAGTTAGTCTTACTAGGCCGGCCGGAATTAGACATCAACTTGCGCAGTTCCCCCGATTTCAACGACCGGGTTGCCACCCGCTCCTCTTTAGACCCGTTAACTCCCGACGATACCAAATCCTTAATCGAATACCGCTTGTTAGCGGCCGGACTTGATGCCAAACGCGGCCCGCTATTTACCGACGATGCCGTTTTACCCATATGGCGGGAAACACGAGGCTATCCTCGCAGCATTTGCCTGCTCTGCCTGCACTTGTGTCTGGAATTTTTAACCCAGGATACGTTAACTCAGATAGATGCTGAATTTGTCAGCGCCTTTTTGGAACAGCAGCGTGATTATCGCCGGGCCGGGGAATAACCTTTCGCCATGACTGACAAAGAAGATAACGTCCATGCCGGCACAATGGCTGCCCTTCTCAAAGAGAAGCCTAAACGAGGACGGCCGCGCCGCGCCGTGGCCCGCCAGAATGTCTACGTCGCTCTAAGCCGGGAACAAAAAGAAATAATGAAGCAGTTGGCCGCCCAGTTGCCCAAAGGCTTAGTGCGGGCTGATATACCCGATCTGGCCATTACTACCCTGGCTGTGCGCATGGAAGCCTTACGTCGTGCTGTAGCCGACCGCAGCCGGGAAATCCCCGAAGGCATCACCGATCTGGAATCCCTTTACCTCCTATGGGATTTACCCTTACCTCTGCCGGATGAGGCCCGCTGGACGTCTCTGCGCGTCTCCCCTCAGGAGGCCATTGAACTTGGGCGGGTTCAAGGTACTCTTCATGTTATTTTTGGCACCACCCGCAGCGAAACATTTTCCCTGGCTCTGGCCCTCTTGCAGCAGTTACTGGAAGATTACCCTCCCGAAGAGGAAATAATGACGTTAGACGAGATGCGTCAGAAAATAACTGGTATTTATTTATGAGCTACTCGTAAATAAACCATATTTTCTTTCTGTTTTCCTCAATAATGCCCCATACGATTTTCGTGTAGCAATATACAAAATAAAATGATTTCTCTTGGGCGTACCCGGCCGTGTTGCATATAGCCTTATCTTAACAAGGAGAGCGTGACCAAATTGCTTGCCAAAGCGGCCATTGTGCCTGCACTCCAGCTTGGTGAAGTATCCACAACCACCACAAACCCCTGAAAGCATACCAGACCATCCGGGAGCCGCGTTAATTCTCTTTATATATGTAGACAACACCCTAAGCTATATGCTATACTATGCTGTATAGCATAAGCTACAGGCAATATCCTGGTAAGAATGCCTACCAATCCCTTGACACCCAACACCGCGCAAAATATAATCCCGCCTTGTTGATTCCATACGGTGTCATTGCCCGACAAGGCAAAACATCCAAACAATCAAATGCAGCCAAAGATTGGTGCAATATTAAAGCCAGGAATTGGCCTTGACAGGAGAAAATGGGTGTGATAGACTCCCGCCTTGTCAAAACAAAAGGATGTCGCCGCATAACAGCGGAACGCCTGAACAAGAGATGTAAATGATACGATTCTAAAAACGGAGAAGCTCAACTAATAAGTGTAGTTGATAGGCGATCCTCTTGGGTCGTTTTTTTGTCCGTTTAAGAGTCACATCAAAAATATCTAGAAAGAGTTTTGTAACTTGAACTTTGACAACTGAATAGTGATAGAAACAGTCAAGCGTTATTTAAGCCTGAACAATTTCAAAATGTAGTTCGTGGAAAAAGTCCACGGATAAAACTTTCTTTTATGGAGAGTTTGATCCTGGCTCAGGATGAACGCTAGCGGTGTGCCTAATGCATGCAAGTCGAACGGGAACCTTTGGATTCGTCTGAAGGGGAGAGTGGCGAACGGGTGAGTAACACGTAGGTGACCTACCCCAGAGAGGGGGACAACCACTGGAAACGGTGGCTAATACCCCAGATGTTATACTGCTTAGAAAGGTATGACTAAAGCTCCGGCGCTCTGGGAGGGGCCTGCGGCCCATCAGCTAGTTGGTGGGGTAACAGCCTACCAAGGCTAAGACGGGTAGGGGGCGTGAGAGCGTGACCCCCCACACTGGTACTGAGACACGGACCAGATACCTGCGGGTAGCAGCAGCAAGGAATATTGCGCAATGGGCGAAAGCCTGACGCAGCAACACCGCGTGGAGGATGAAGGTCTTCGGATTGTAAACTCCTTTTCTGGGGGAAGAGAAAGGACGGTACCCCAGGAATAAGTCTCGGCTAACTACGTGCCAGCAGCCGCGGTAAAACGTAGGAGGCGAGCGTTATCCGGATTTACTGGGCGTAAAGCGCATGCAGGCGGTTTTCTAAGTCGGACGTGAAAGCTCCTGGCTCAACTAGGAGAGGCCGTTCGAAACTAGGAGACTTGAGGATGGTAGAGGAGAGTGGAATTCCCGGTGTAGTGGTGAAATGCGTAGATATCGGGAGGAACACCAGTGGCGAAGGCGGCTCTCTGGGCCATTCCTGACGCTCAGATGCGAAAGCTAGGGGAGAGAACGGGATTAGAAACCCCGGTATTCCTAGCCGTAAACGATGTCAACTAGGCGTAGGAGGTCATTTACCCCTTCTGTGCTGTAGCTAACGCGTTAAGTTGACCGCCTGGGGACTACGGCCGCAAGGCTAAAACTCAAAGGAATTGACGGGGACCCGCACAAGCAGCGGAGCGTGTGGTTTAATTCGAGGCTACACGAAGAACCTTACCAGGGCTTGACATGTACGTGGTAGAGAACTGAAAAGGGACCGACCCTTCGGGGAGCGTACACAGGTGCTGCATGGCTGTCGTCAGCTCGTGCCGTGAGGTGTTCGGTTAAGTCCGATAACGAGCGCAACCCTCATCGTTAGTTACAAGTGTCTAGCGAGACTGCCGGTGATAAGCCGGAGGAAGGTGGGGATGACGTCAAGTCAGCATGGCCTTTATGTCCTGGGCTACACACACGCTACAATGGCCGGTACAATGGGTAGCCAAGCCGCGAGGCGGAGCCAATCCTCCAAAGCCGGTCTCAGTTCGGATTGCAGGCTGCAACTCGCCTGCATGAAGTCGGAGTTGCTAGTAAACGCGCGTCAGCAATAGTGCGTTGAATACGTTCCCGGGTCTTGTACACACCGCCCGTCACGTCATGGAAGTTGGCAACGCCTGAAGTCGGTGGGCTAACCCGCAAGGGAGGCAGCCGCCTAAGGCGGGGTCGGTAACTGGGACGAAGTCGTAACAAGGTAGCTGTAGCGGAAGCTGCGGCTGGATCACCTCCTTTTTAAGGAGTCCTGGCTGTTCTGGAATACGAGCAGCCTACTCCCAGGTAAATCGCCCTACCGTTAGGGCGCCGGCTTGAGTAAAGCGGCTGTTTCTGTCACTCTTCAGTTGTCAAGGTCAAATTTTAACAATAAGATTCATCGCTCCGGTGAGAATCGAAGTGCAAGGGCCTGTAGCTCAGCCGGTTAGAGCGTTCCTCTGATAAGGGAGAGGTCGTTGGTTCGAGTCCAACCAGGCCCACCTTATTGCCAAAAGGGGATGTAGCTCAGTTGGGAGAGCGCCGCCTTTGCACGGCGGAGGTCAGGAGTTCGAGTCTCCTCATCTCCATTGGTTAATAATTAGTTTACAGCGAATAAAGGGATACTGTTTGGCTAATCATATCATTGATGTCAGATAGAATTGAGGTGTATAACGGCTTATAATTTTAAGCTCGGTATGCGCCGGGCTTTTTTTGTCCCTGAAATACATTAAAAATGTAGGCAATTGATATTTGCTACTTGATTAGGTGGCAAATATCAGCAGCTTACTGATGTTGCTGATGCACTTTAATAACTGAATAAGGTAACAATTTCTCAAAAATCAATAACAAAGCACGTACGTGAGAGTGTCGAATTCTCCGTATCATGTGTGTAAGCTACTAAGAGCGCACGGTGGATGCCTTGGCGTCAAATGCCGATGAAGGACGTGGTACACTGCGATAAGCCCCGGGGAGCTGTGTGCAAGCGCAATATCCGGGGATTTCCGAATGGGGAAACCCGCCAGGGGTCAATGCCCTGGCACTGTTATTTGAATACATAGAATAACAGAGGGAACGGGGTGAACTGAAACATCTTAGTAACCCCAGGAAAAGAGATTATTCCCTGAGTAGTGGCGAGCGAAAGGGGATCAGCCCAAACCGTTGTCTATATGGCAGCGGGGTTGTAGGACTCGCTTATAGGAGTTACAAATCCGTTTGGTAGTAGAACTATTCTGGAAAGATAGGCCGTAGAGGGTGACAGCCCCGTAAACGAAACTGAATGGACTCCTGCGATGATCCTGAGTACGGCGGAGCACGCTAACTCTGTCGGAATCCGGGAAGCCCACTTCCCAAGGCTAAATACATTTGATGACCGATAGCGAACAAGTACTGTGAAGGAAAGGTGAAAAGACCCCCGGTAAGGGGAGTGAAATAGAACCTGAAACCGTGTGCTTACAACCGGTCGGAGCACTATGTACATCTTCGGATGTAAATGTGTGACGGCGTGCCTTTTGGAGAATGAGCCAGCGAGTTAATTTCAGTGGCAAGGTTAAGTCAGAAACAGACGGAGCCGCAGCGAAAGCGAGTCTGAATAGGGCGATGCAGTCGCTGGGATTAGACACGAAACCAAGTGAGCTACCCATGGGCAGGCTGAAGCGAGGCTAATCCCTCGTGGAGGGCCGAACCCACTAATGTTGCAAAATTAGGGGATGACCTGTGGGTAGAGGTGA
>JALUPA010000611.1 GCA_027054335.1 Ardenticatenaceae bacterium | reverse complement strand
GCCTTACCATTGGGGCGCTCCTCTGGCTGCCGTCAGCCAACTGCCCTCCAATTCCTGGCAGGGCTACCCGGATTACGCCGTCCCCGCCAGCGAAGGCGGCCTTTACCTCATCGCCGGCTTTGCCCACCGCCGGCCGGACGACTTCTCCTGGGCCACCTACTACACTGTCAACTACTTTGGCTGGGAAAACCCGCTCACCGACCAGCGGGCCAGCGGCAGCGGCACGGACGGCGGGCCGGCGGCCAATGACATTTACGCCTTCCAGGTAGATTCTGTTGGCAATACCTGGCCTATTAGTCAAGGCCCCAGCTCCTTAAATCTGTCCCTGGCCGGCATCGCCCCGGCCAACACGCAGGGGGTTCACCTGAACGTTCACGCCGGGGGGAACGCTTTGTCCAGCCCCTTTATCATCGGGGCCAACGTCGGCTTTGACGATTCGCGGGAATGCGACGGCAGCGACAAAGCGCCCTCTGCCGGCGATCCGGTAGACACGCGCAGCGGCGTGTTTTACATCACAGAGCGGGATTTTGGCGTGGCGACCGGCTGCCAGGGGTTTGACCTGAGCTTTGAACGGGCCTACAGCAGCATCAGCCTGACGGACGGGCCGTTTGGCTATGGCTGGACGCACAATTATAATCAGGCTGTGATTACTTTGAATGACGAGTACGTGGCCGTGCGCCGGCCGCGCGGCTCTTACCTGGTCTTTAAGGACGTGGGCGGTGACGTGTACGCCACCAAAGCGGGCGCGGGGCAGATGCTGGTCAAGCAACCCGGCGGCGGCTGGGCGCTGACGCGCCTGGACCGGCAGGTGACTTTGTTTGACGCTGACGGCCGTATGGTTGCCCAACAGGACGCCAACGGCAATATGATCTGGCTTACTTACGAAACGGTCAGCCGGGGGGATCAGACCGCCACCCGCCTGGCCCGCGTAGACGCTCCCGGCGGCCGTTACCTCTGGTTCGGCTACGATTATTACGACATTGACGTTCTCACCCAGGTGGGGGATAACGCCGGCCGCCTCGTTACCTACGCTTACGACCAGTACGGCTTCCTCACTTCCGTGACCGATCCCCTGGGCGCAGTAACGACCTACGAGTACGACAACTTCCTCCTCACGACGCAGACCGATCCCCTGGGGAACGTCGTCTTCAACAACCGGTACGACAACGGCGGCCGGGTGATTACGCAGACAAACAACACAGGGCAGTTCCTCGTCTTCGACTATGCGGCCGGGACGACGGCGATTACGACGACGGTGACGGAGCAGAGCAACGGCGCCGTGACCACCTACGTTTACGGGACGGACGGTTTGCTGCGAGAGGAAATTGACCCGCTGGGGAACGTGACCCGTTACCGGAATTACACGGCCGCCCGCCGCGTCGGGGAGATTGAAGACCCGCTGGGGAACGTGACCCAAATCGCCTACAACGAGCGGGGCTGGCCCGTGGTCATCACCGACACGCTGGGGGGCGTGACCCAAATCGCTTACGACAACTGGGGCAGCCCGCTGATCATCACCGACACGCTGGGGCGAGCAACCCAATTTGTTTACGACGGCCCCAACCTGACGCAGGTGATTGATCCAGCCGGGCAGACGACACAGTTTGTTTACGAGAATCAATCCGGCTGGCAAAACCAGCAAACCGGTATTGTAAACTCCGCCGGTATTACAACGACGGTAAGTTACAACGCAGCCGGCGACCCTGTAACCATTATCAACGTGTTGGGCGGCGTGACCCAAATTGCTTACGACGATTTGGGGCGGCCGGCAGGTATTGCCGACTCGCGCGGTTATACAACGACGTTGACTTTTGATGCGGCGGATCGGATAACGCAAATTACTGACCCACTGGGCGGCACAATTGATTTGACGTACTGGGCCACCGGCCAAATATCTGTTACCCAAATTGCCGGACTGCATCCCATCACGTTTACCTATGGCAGCAACAGCCTGCCGGATACAATGCAGATAGGAAACCGTCTCTGGCGTTATACGTATGACGCGCAAGGCAACGTAATCGGGATAACAGACCCGCTGTCGCGCACAATCAGTCTGGGATATGATCTGGCTGACAGAATCACCACGCAGACGGCTCCGGCTGGCCGGGTAACGTCTTTTGGCTATGACGCGGCCGGCAACCTGACGTCATTGCAGCCGCCCGGCCGGGACGCGCACACGTTTGCTTATTCCCCGCTTAATCTGCCTGCTTCTTATACGCCGCCGCCGGTAAATAATACGGCCGCCTCTACCGACTATACGTACAACGCCGCCGGGCAGCCGACGCAAATTACCCGGCCGGATGGCGCGGTCATTACCCTGGGCTACGATACGGCCGGCCGGTTATCATCTATTGCCGCGCCTCGCGGTGACACAACCCTGAACTACGACTCAGGCAGCGGCGTTTTGTCTGAAGTGACGGCGCCCGGCGGTATTACGCTTACCTACGCTTACACCGGCTTGCTGCCCGTCGGCCAGACCTGGCAAGGCCCCATCAGCGGTACAGTCAATGTAGAGTACGATCCTGATTTTCGCCTGGCGGCCGAATCGGTTAACGGCGACAGCGTAACCTTTGCTTACGATCCGGCCGGGCGGCTTATTCAGGCCGGCAATATGACCTACACGCGCAGCCTGCAAAACGGCTTGCTGACCGGCAGCAGCCTGCAAACCATCACCGATACCTGGCAGTATAACGGTTACGGCGAACCGGTTAGCTACCAGGCCGGGCAAAATGGCGCGGCGCTATTGACCGCCCGCTATACGCGGGACGCGCTGGGGCGCATTACGGAAAAGGTGGAAATGGTTAACGGTTCAGTCCTGACCACGACCTACGCCTACGACGCGGCCGGCCGTCTGGCTGCCGTCCAGGAAAACGGCGTCACCGTGGCCCAATACAGCTACGACAGCAACGGCAACCGGCTGAGTTACGCCGATGCCGTCGGAACAGTGATTACCGCGACTTACGACGCGCAGGACCGGTTGACGCAGTATGGCAATATTTTGTACACGTACAATGCGGCCGGCGACCTGCAAGCCAGAATTGACACAACCGCCAATCTAACGACGACTTACAGCTACGACGTCTTTGGCAATCTGGTCTCCGCCGTTCTGCCGGACGGGACGCAAATTGAATATCTCATAGACGGGCAGAACCGGCGCATTGGCAAACTGGTCAACGGAACGCTGGCGCAAGGCTTTCTGTACAAAGACCAGTTAAACCCGGTGGCGGAACTGGACGGCAGCGGCCGGGTTGTGGCCCGTTTTATCTACGGCAGCAAACCGCACGTGCCGGATTACATGGTCAAGGACGGCGTCGTCTACCGCATTCTAACCGACCACCTGGGCAGCCCGCGCCTGGTGGTCAACGCCGCTACCGGCCAGGTTATGCAGGAGATGGCGTATGACGCTTTCGGCAGCGTTATCACCGACACCAACCCCGGTTTCCAGCCGTTCGGTTTTGCCGGCGGCCTGTATGACCGGGACACCAAACTGACCCGCTTTGGCGCGCGGGATTATGATGCAGAAACCGGCCGTTGGACCACCAAAGACCCCCTCAAATTCGGCGGCGGCGATACAAATTTGTATGCTTACGCAATGAATGATCCCGTCAACCTCATTGACCCATCAGGCGAGGTTTGGTGGATGATTGCCGGAGCTGCTATTGGAGCAGGAATTGATCTGGGCGTTCAACTGGCTATGAATGGTGGTGACTGGAGTCAAGTGGATTTGCTATCTGTCGGATTAAGCGCTGCTTCAGGCGCATTGGGGGTTGGGTTAGGCACTAATGTCGCCAAGCTTACAACACAAGTGGGGCTCAGAGTTTTGTTGAACGCCGGTGGCAGCGCAATTATTGGGGGCACATTGACCTATATCGGCAATATTATCAGGGGTGAATGCGACCTTAACAAAAATGTTTTGGAAACAATGGTTGTCAATGGATTGTTGGGTGGCCTGGGAAGCTATTTTGGAGATAAATTATCACCTGCATTGGACAAGTTTTTTGCCCGAAAAGCTACTTTCCGCTTTTTGAATAGGCCCTTGACAGAACGTTTAACTATCAAAATGCTAGACGACATGATATACGCTACAAGAAAATTGGTTGAAAATGCGCCGCCTCCCCCTCCTGTAGCGTGGGGAACTATGTTAGGAAATATTGGGGGAATTACTATTTCCAATCTTGGTTCTACAATAAACTTTCTGAATATAAACTATTATCGCCCTGCTGAACCAGGTTGCGCTTGTAATTAGATTGCGAAAGATCTGTTCCTGGTGCCCATTACAGGTTATAGGCTGGCTGACTGACAAAACTTGTAAAACCGCAGAGAACGTGGAGATCGCGAAGGCTTGTACAGGAGAGAAATCTCTGCGCCCTCTGCACTCTCCGCGGTGAAATCTGAGATTTGTCAGTCGATCAGGGTTATAGGTTTGTTTTATGGTTGATAGAATAAGGCAGTGGCGGACACTTTTATATGTTTCATTGATTTATGCAGGATTTGGTATAGTACTGGGTTTCGTTATTGGCTTGGCTGGTACTATTGTAGGAAGTATTTTTTTTACCTTCGAAAACAAGTTGACACTCATTGTTGTTTGGTTTTTTTTAACTTTCTTTTCCGGTTTGTTTGGGTTAGTTATTGGAATTTACATAGAAAATACCGCGTACAGGAAAAGCAAGAAAGTTTTAACTTTTCTGGGTAACAAACAAGTGGAAATTACAGCAGATATTATGCGCTCTCCTAATGGAACGCGCCAATTGCGTATGACCAGTATTGATGCCCCAGAGCATTATCATTTAGAACTTCTTGACCCAGAATCTCTATTTGTCCTTGAAAGCAATATATGTGGGAAAATTAAAGCCCTACCTGTAAAAGAAGGGAGAAAAAGATGGGCGGCGATTGTAACCATATCAGTCACAGATTTAACGGTGTTCCATTTTTTAGGGTTGCCTCCGGAATTGACGAATAATTCAGATAGTCGCACTTTGTTACCTATCCCCCAAATTTTGATAATTGAACAAATAGATACTGATGTATTCTTGTTTCGACTGACAAAAATGGGTGATTATGCGGGGGATACATGGCATCAATCTGTAGAAGAAGCAAAAAAACAGGCGGAGTTTGAATATAATGTTTCTGTAGATGATTGGCAAAAAATTCCGTCAGACGTAAAAGATGTTGAGTTGTACTTGCGAAATCGACGCTGATCCTCAAAAACACAATGCGCTGCCCAACGGGGCGGTGAGCAGCCTGAGCTACGACGCGGCCGGAAACCTGCTCTCCATCACCCACCGGGACGACGCGGGGAACCTGATTGGCCGTTACAGCTACACGTATGACGCAACCGGCCGGCGCGTTGGGGCGATTGAGTCCGGCGTGACGATTACCTACACCTACGACGCCCTCTACCGGTTGACGCAGGCAACGGCAAGCGACGGGGACGTTTACCAGTACGCTTACGACGCGGCCGGGAACCGCACCGGGAAAGTGGAACCGGGGGTGAATGAAACAGCAACCTACGACGCCGCCAACCAACTCATCTCCCTGAACCCTTCGACAGGCTCAGGGCAGGCTTTCAGTTATGACGCCAACGGCAACCTGCTGGACGACGGCCGCCTGGCCTACCAGTACGACGACTTCGACCGGCTCATCCGCGTCACGCAGGGGATGACAGTGACGACTTACGGCTACACCGGCGACGGCGACCGGCTGTGGCAGGCGACGGATGGCGTAACGACGACCTTCACCCTGGATTTGAACGCCGCCCTGACGCAGGTATTGGCCCAAAGCCAGAGCGGCGGCCCGGCAACCTACTTCTTGCCCGGCGTGGGGCAGCAGGTGAACGGCCTGTGGTATTATTACCACGCGGATGCCCTGGGCAGCGTGCGCCAGATGACGGGGCCAACAGGCAGCAGCATTGGCAGCGTCAACTACAGCCCGTTTGGCGAAATTGTGGACAGTACGGGGCTGCTCCCCCTGTTCGGCTTTACCGGGCAGCAGCAGGAGAGTAGTACCGGGCTGACTTACTTGAGATCGCGTTACTACAATCCGGCACACGGCCGTTTCCTCACCCCGGACAGCCTGATCCCGGACGTGACCAACGGGCAGGCGCTAAACGCCTACGCCTACGTCTACAATGACCCGCTCAACCTGGTAGACCCCGGCGGGAATATTCCGATACCGCCTGTTCCGCCTATCAATCTGCCGAATATTCCCTGGGAAACGATGGCCGTGGCTACGGCAAGGGGCGGCCTTAACTTTTTGGATTGGTGGCAAAACAGCTCCCCACAACAATGTGATTGTCAAGGGGGTGCGTCAGCATTTTGGGGGCCAGTTGCAGGCGTTAGTATTCAGGGAATAAACGGGGTCGTTACCAAGCCGGCCGAAATGTATGGCACAAAGACAGTGGAACGACTGGTTACCAAACAGGTGGAGCGGAGTATATCTTTGCAATGGTTAAACAATTCCAAATTAATGCGGCGTATGCCTATTTTACGAGCCTTGATGCCGAATAAAATTGGTTTAGGGACGAGAACTGTACAGGAATGGCAAGTTGTCAGTCGGGAAACAGGCGCGTTAAACGAACTTGCAGATGGCAGATTGATCCCGCGCGTCAATGGAACGCATCAAATTAACTCCACAACCAGAGTGACGATTGACACAAAACCTACACTCCGCAGCGGTATAACCGGGTTTGCCGGCGCGGCCGCCTGGGCTGCCTGGATTGATGGATTCACACAATTGGCTTCAGACTGGAAGTTATGTCTTTCTCCCATGCAAAAAGCCAACCGTTTTGCTTTGTCGTTGGTTCTTGGTTTGGCAGCTGGTACTGCTGGCGGACTGGCTTTTGTAGCTTTTGCCGGCGCTTCAACAGTTTTGCTTCCAATTGCAGCCGGATTAGCTTTCGGTTATGGAGCCAGTGTGTTTTTTAATTATGCAATTCGACAACCTTGGTATGAAAGAAGGCCGGATTTATTCGGAACATGATTGCCTTAAGCGGAGGCGTATTTTGGCGCAAAATCGTAGATTTATGGCAGCCTTTTTTTTGACTGCAAGTATACTTGCTTGTATTTCAATAGTTTTGATTTTTCGCGTAAATTCTGTAGAAAAAATATTTAGTGCAGGATTGGGTTTTACTTTAGGTATATTGGTCTGTGGCTATATTCACACGTCCGGTATTCGACTGGAGGAAAACTCTGCTCAAGAAGGCAAACAAAGAGTTCGCCGATGGATGATACCAACTATTATTGGAGGTCTTGTGCTGGCAAGATTGGTTATCAGATCGCTCAATGCTGAAACGCAAGATATAATTAATATTTTTGTGTTTAGCTGGATAGCTGTTTTTGCTCTATACGCTGCATTTTTGATGTGGCGATACAAGTAGACAAATTTTAGCAAAATCTTCCATGGTGGTTGTGAAGACTTGGCGGCATCAAACCGCACATTATAAAACCAGATGCCAAGATTGGTTCAATCTCGCAGATTGAACCAATCTAAAAAACACCGGACAGCCTGATCCCGGACGTGAGCAACGGGCAGGCGCTGAACGCCTACGCCTACGTCTACAATGACCCGCTCAATTTTGTAGACCCCAGCGGCAATGTGCGCGTGCCAGATTGGGTACCCAACAGCGAGTCGCTGGAATGGACGTTAAACAATCCGGGCAAAGCGACCAGATACGCCCTGCGCGACGGCGCGGCCAACGTATTGATGGGTATAGACTGGTGGTACAGCAAACCGGACAAATGCGGTTGCACTGGCGGCTCAAGACTTGAAAACGCTCTCTGGTATTTTGATAATCAGGCATATCAATTTGGCTTAAATTATGTAACCGATCCGGTATCATATCGTGCAAATGTTAGCGGAGGAATCGGCGGACAATCGCTGGCTACAAAAACAAATTACAACATAACCAAGTGGGGGCCGCGAGGTCCTGTACGGAACTCAAAATATATAGTCACCCAACTGGATGACGGTTATATGGTGCAAAATAAAGGCGGCAAGGCTTTTATGCGTGTGCAAAACCCGCGTCCAGGCATAGAGGGTGGTAATCCCGGAATTATCACCTCCATTCTTGGCGCAGGTTTTATTGATGCTGCTTTCCAATTTATCAAGGACAAGGCGATTGATAATTTGTGTCTTTCGCCAAATCAATTTTTCTGGCGGGGAATAGTGGCTTTTCTGTTTGGCACGGCCGCAGCCATAGCGGGTGTGGGAGCCGTTATTGCACTTGGTGTTACGGGAGGCACAGCAGCAATAGTTGCTTTTTCTGTTAGCCTGACAGCTTCTACTTTGATGAGCCCTGCAAAAAACTGGTTTCTCGATACAGTTACAGCAGGACAAGCGAGATAAGGGGGGGATATGACGAAGTGCAGACGAGGCATACTTGTTACTTGCGTCTCGTTAATTTTTGTTATTTTCTTCACAATAATAAATTTTTACCTTGACGCACTGACTAAAACTTTTTTTGTTGGAATTCCTTTTGGGGTAATTTTAGGTGTTATATCATGTTTTTATATGGCAAATACATATGATTTTACAACCATGCGTTCCAAAAATCCAAATGCGTTTCTGGCAGGCAATCGCGGTTATATAGGAGCGCTGTTAGGCGTGTTAGTAGCTAATGTAATCGTATATTTTTTTGGAAGAGAAGCACAAAACCTTTTGTCAGGAGGTGGCGCAACCTGGGTTTTTATTGTATTGGGTTATACTCGACTTTATCCATTTTAAGTGGTGTAACACATAGAATCCACCAGACCATTGAAAAAAGAAGTTGGAATTAGCACATAGTCCGGGTTTGGGGCTGATTTGATATGTTTCCCCCATAGTCCAAACC
>JALUPA010000610.1 GCA_027054335.1 Ardenticatenaceae bacterium | reverse complement strand
GTTATTTATCTTGTATGGCGTCGTTTTCTTATGGTTTCGGGTACCTTACGGTAGTCCCTTGTTCCAATGGCAGGCAGATGCCCATTTGGTTGTAGAAGATACGCCGGAACAGATTGCAGATCTCTTGCAGCCAGGGGATATTGTGCTGGCGATTGGCGGACAAGCGCCTGTCCGCGGACGGCCGTTATATCCACAACCTCTGGCGGTTGAATATGACTTCACCATTGTCCGTAATGGGGAAACTTTGACCGTATCCGTGCCCGTTTATGCGCCCATTAGTCTAAAAATAGCCAGTTTTCTTTTACCGCCCGCGCTTCTGGCCCTGGCCGGTTGGTTTGTCGGCGCAGTCATGCTGTTTTGGGCGCATCAGGACAATCTTCAGGCGCTGCAAGCCGGTTACATCTTCTTGTTAGCGGCCGTCGTACTCATTGGTCTTCAAGGCGCGCTGGATGGCGTACCAGGAGCCTGGGTGGCACACTCGTTAATTTTCATTCTGGCAGTATGTTGGGTTTATCTAGGGACACTGCCGCGCACCAGCCCGCTGCCCACCTGGGCCCGCCATTTATTTCTTCTTTTGTTTGCTTTGGCGGGCTTGTTGGGTCTGGCAATGGCATACGAAGCTCTTTTTCTTTTGCCCCGCTTGACCAGTGTTCAAGGATTGGTTGGGATTAGTTTGTATAAGTTGGGCTTGTTATTGTCTTCATTGGGGCTTCTAGTCTGCGTTCTTTTATTAGCCTGGCGTGCTGTGCGTCTCCCCCGGCCCTCTTATATGCGACAACAGCTCACGCTCCTGCTCGTTTTCTTTGCGATTGGTGTATTCCCGGCAATTTTCTTGACCATCATCCCGCGCGCTTTGTTTGATGCTGTTTTGCTGCCTTTTACGGCAGCTATTACGCTGATGGTTTTTATTCCCGCCGGTTACTTGTTTGTCATTTATCGCAAAGGAATGCTGGGTTTAGACCCCTTTTTTAGCCGGACAATTTATCTGGCTATTCTGTCATTGTTCGTATTTGGTTTTTACGCGGCCGGTTTGTATTTGGCGCTGCGCTGGCTCAATTTGGATGGGGCGGCCGCGATGGCGCCGGCGACCATCATCTTTTTCCCTACCTTGTTATTGACTATTTATGCTAACAAACCTGTACATGCGTTTGTGCAGCGTCTTGTGTATGGCAACGGCCGTATCTGCGAAGAATCTCTGTCAGAAATTACCGTCGCTCTATCAGCCAGGCCGGAACCGGCAACATTGGCCCGTATCGTCGATACGCTGGTTGCTGCATTAGCGATACCCCAGGCCATGCTGCTGGTCAAGAATGAGGCGGGGCGTCCCGTTTTAGCCGCCTCTGTTGGTCTTGATACCCCAATGCCGCCGTTAAACAGTACGCTCGCCGGTGCCACAAAACCTATCCTTCGTTCAGCTGCACGCTTGCCGCAAAAAGCGGGAGAAGCCTTCCAAAACTTTTCCTGGGCAGAGCTTTTTGTCCCAATTGTGGCCCGTAACAAACAAATAGGCCTGCTTGTCCTGGCCCGGCCGGGAAATGACGGCTTTTACAATGCTCACCAGGTATCTTTTCTAACGCAGGCAGCCAATGTATTGGCCGTAGGCAGTGAGAATATCACCCTTTTTGAAACAGCGCGTTTTCTGTCACGGCAAGCCTTGGTGGTGCGGGAACAGGAGCGCAAGCAGTTGGCTGCCCGTATCCATGACGATCCCCTGCAGATAATCACGTATGCCGCTCACGAACTAGAGCGTGTCAACTCATTCGTCCCGGCCGGACAAGTCAATCCTGGCCCTGACCAAATCACGCCGGTTGTAGCGCATTTACGTTCGGCCGCGACAAAATTGCGCCACATTTGCCAGGGGTTATATCCACCTTTTTGGGATCAGGGAGTTGAACTGGCGGTGCGGGAAATTGTCCGCCAGTTTCAAGTGGAACATAAGTTAAACGTGCAGCTAACCATTGAAGGGCAGGGGCATGACAATGCGCCAGAAGAAATAACCGCTTCTACCTGCCACATCCTGACAGAGAGTCTCAACAACGTTGTCAAGCATGGTACAGGCGCCGCGGCTAAAGTCACTTTGAATTGGACAGCCCAAAGCGTTACCTTACGGATCAGCGATAATGGGCCGGGGAGTGCAGATGTTGCGCTGCCGTACAGCGATTTGCTGCGCCGTCACCATTTTGGCATTGTAGGTATGTATGAATGGGCCAGGCTGGTAAACGGCGAGCTTCGCATAGAACTTATTGAGCCGTCAGGTGTCAGCCTGTTCTTCACTTGTTCTCTCCACAAACAGGCGCCGTTACCTTTGGTCTAAACACAATTTAACATGCCTGAAAAAGCCGCAGAAACAAATCTGCGGCTTTTTGGGATCGAGCCATCATCTCTGGCAGCATGAAGCTCCTTTTCGGAGAAATGCAGACCTTTCGGATGGTCAATGGGCAACAGAAGTATCGTTTTCTCGTGCCGGAAAACGGATGGAACGTTCTATTGTCGCTGCCGTTTACCCCGCCTACACTTGGTTTATAAATGACGCCGGCAATAAAAGTACCGGCTGGTTCTAAATCCCCAAAAAGAAAAGGAATTTGTTGTGGTCAATTTCTGGCAGATGGCTGCTGTGTGTTTGCTAACGGCCGTCTACTGCCCGGAACCGAAACAAGCATAACCGTATGAATATCCCCTCTGCTATTATTTCCCTAACGGCCGTCATCCTGCTGGCCGCCTGCGCCGCCCCCGGCGAACCGGCCCCGCCAGATTGCAGCAGCGACAGCATTGCCATTTTTCTGTTTTTTTTTTTCATCTGACGTTGCCGTCGTTCTTACGTGTGT
>JALUPA010000609.1 GCA_027054335.1 Ardenticatenaceae bacterium | reverse complement strand
GGTTTGCAATACCGTTGAATGGAGATATTTCAACCTTGCTACATTAGGGCTGATTCTAACTACTTTGATGAGACTGTATCAGGCACAGTGGTTCTGATTTCAATCCTACCTTAGGTCTGATTCTGACTCGTAAAGAAGGTGAGTCGCGAAATCGGAGAGTATAAGATTTCAATCCTACCTTAGGTCTGATTCTGACACAGTTGTTGTTTACAGCATCCCGGATTATCAGCTTTAATTTCAATCCTACCTTAGGTCTGATTCTGACATACTCACACAGGTACAGATGATAGCGTATATCTTAATTTCAATCCTACCTTAGGTCTGATTCTGACTTTTTTAAAATATCTGTTGAAAAAATGGGAAAAATTCTATTTCAATCCTACCTTAGGTCTGATTCTGACCAATTTTCGGGGCACGTGCGTAGTCAATCGTGATTGATTTCAATCCTACCTTAGGTCTGATTCTGACGGGCGGGGGATGCAGAGCACATGCTTGCGCTTGCGCATTTCAATCCTACCTTAGGTCTGATTCTGACCAATGAGCACGGCTTTGTTGTTGGTCAAACGCGCAGATTTCAATCCTACCTTAGGTCTGATTCTGACTGATTTTCGTAACAATCACCGCTGTCTCTGCCCCCTTATTTCAATCCTACCTTAGGTCTGATTCTGACCGATCAGCAGGAACGCTGCAACGTCTCTGACATTGTCATTTCAATCCTACCTTAGGTCTGATTCTGACACCCCATCCGCAGAAAAAGTTAGTAACCTTCTTTTGAATTTCAATCCTACCTTCGGTCTGATTCTGACTCCCTACTCCACGTTTACTTAGAGATTATCCAGAGTTATATTTCAATCCTACCTTAGGTCTGATTCTGACGCACCGTCAGCTACCCACGAAAAATCATTCAGAATAATTTCAATCCTACCTTAGGTCTGATTCTGACTCTCTACCCTCTGATTCATGTCTTTCCCAGCACCTGATTTCAATCCTACCTTAGGTCTGATTCTGACGGAAATAAGGTTAAATCTTCAAATACATTTACAGAGCATTTCAATCCTACCTTAGGTCTGATTCTGACGCGTCTTGGCATCCACGAGATCCTCGTAGTACTCCTATTTCAATCCTACCTTAGGTCTGATTCTGACCTCCTCTACATTCTGCGCACTTCTCTCTTCACTCCAATTTCAATCCTACCTTAGGTCTGATTCTGACGCGGCAGGACGCAGGTTAATGAGTACCTCCGTACTATAAATTTCAATCCTACCTTAGGTCTGATTCTGACGCAGCATCGTGGCGAGATGGCTCAAAGCGCTGAGAGCGATTTCAATCCTACCTTAGGTCTGATTCTGACGCACCAGATTTGAGGTGTGTGTTCTTGACTACAGTGAATTTCAATCCTACCTTAGGTCTGATTCTGACCTGTATATGCGAATAGCGGAAAAGCAGGGCAGCATCGATTTCAATCCTACCTTAGGTCTGATTCTGACCTGGTGGGCGTGCCCGCGGCGCTTGGCGCCGGGCTTGATTTCAATCCTACCTTAGGTCTGATTCTGACGGTGGTGGAGTATGAGCGCCCGCGGTATTGAGGTTGATTTCAATCCTACCTTAGGTCTGATTCTGACGAACGAGCACGGCTTTGTTGTGGGTCAAACGCGCAGATTTCAATCCTACCTTAGGTCTGATTCTGACGAGCACCCCCAGCACAAGCGCTTGCCGGGGTAGATAATTTCAATCCTACCTTAGGTCTGATTCTGACGGAGGCGGTGCAGTGGGCAAAGGAGCATGGGTTCAAAGATTTCAATCCTACCTTAGGTCTGATTCTGACGATAGATGCGGGATGAGCGATATCTGCAATCGATGCATTTCAATCCTACCTTAGGTCTGATTCTGACACAACTGGTTTACGGTTGCTGAAAAGCGGTATATTGATTTCAATCCTACCTTAGGTCTGATTCTGACACGGCTGCGGTGAGCGTGAGTGAGGCAGACCTGATATTTCAATCCTACCTTAGGTCTGATTCTGACCCACATCCATACTTCATGAGGAAGGCGTCTTTTACAATTTCAATCCTACCTTAGGTCTGATTCTGACATATTCGACAGAGAGTTTCTGGAGAAGGCAGAAGACGATTTCAATCCTACCTTAGGTCTGATTCTGACAAATTCTCGCAAGCGGCGTGAAGGCGTATTTCTCAATTTCAATCCTACCTTAGGTCTGATTCTGACAACACCTAAGTTAACCATCCCACCCCTAGTAGCTCGATTTCAATCCTACCTTAGGTCTGATTCTGACCCAGCGCAGAACGAATTATCCCGACCTGCCTGGGGTCATTTCAATCCTACCTTAGGTCTGATTCTGACGGTATTAGCGTGCAGGTGATGGGGGATTGGGGTTCGATTTCAATCCTACCTTAGGTCTGATTCTGACTTGGCTGTTTGGCAGAGATTATCGTCTTATGAAGTGTATTTCAATCCTACCTTAGGTCTGATTCTGACTTTATGACGTTTTTAAGACAGATGGTGAGATGCGGCATTTCAATCCTACCTTAGGTCTGATTCTGACAGGGCTGACATTCAAACATTTAGCTGATATTTCATATAAAATTTGCTCCGTTCAGCGGGGTGGTGTCGTGGATCTCCGGTTGTGCACCTCCTTTAAAAACATCCACGACGTTCAGCCTCCTGAGCCACTCTCATTTACCCCCTCGGGCAGCACCATGACCCACAGAGCAGGCATGCACCAGGAAACCGGAGCCCTTCACAGACAAAAAAGAGAACGAACATCACAGGGATTACCAGACAAACAAGCATCACTCACTGCATGGA
>JALUPA010000608.1 GCA_027054335.1 Ardenticatenaceae bacterium | reverse complement strand
TCTGCTGGAGTCAGCAATACAATACCTCGATATGGTTTCTTGGGAGGCGTAACCGCATATGCGCAGGTTCGTTCTTTTCAGGGACCCGAATCCTATAACTCAACGTTCGCTTAAATTTTTCTATATAAACAGAATTGCAACACGATTATGTTAAATTCCTGAAAATAAAAAATAGCAGATCGTTTAATACAAAAAAGTGGGTTTTATAATGATGCTGTCCCTTAAAATATCCCAAAAATTGAGATTAATGATCCACTATTATGAATATCAGGATATAGATCAGCTAATGTTAAAATTTTCTTGTTGATTTTTTTGTTTTACTATTACGAAATTTGTGATTTTTTTCACAACATGACCGCCATATATTGGGGTGCCGAGGTGACGATCTGCAATATATGGTACTAGAACAAATGTTTCCACGAACCGGCAGTAAATCTTACTGTAAACTATCTCTATCGTGTGTCGGCAAAAAGCAAACCTACGTTACTATTGTACACCAGATGGCACGTTTCGTTTCATCTGGCCGGGTGGCAGTAATGGGTGCTGCGCCCCTTCCCCTGCCGCACAATTAGGCCTAGCGCAATCAGTTTGTTGAAATCCTGGGTGCGGGTGGCTTTGGCCCTGGCGGTCAATTGGGCGTAATCCTTGTCTGTGATGAAGCCGTGCCGGTCAATGTAATCCAGGATTTGTTGGTGATGCGGCTGCAAGCGTGTGTCTGGCGATAGTTGCGTCTGGCGCAGTTGCTTTTGCACGCGCAGCAGTTCGTCCAGAATACCTTCGGCAAAGTATTCTAGCCACGGCGTAAAGTCCAGTTGTGGCGCCAATTCGTAATAATCGCCGAACAGCCCGACGTGTTGAAAGTAACGGCTGACGTTCTGGTTGTAATAATTTTCAAAACTGAACAGGTTGAAGGTGTTAACGCCTAATCCGGCCAGCAATAATTTGGCAGCCAGGCGGGTGGTACGGCCGCTGCCATCCATAAACGGGTGAATGACGGCCATCTGCTTATGGAAAAGCCCCGCCAACAGCAGCGGGTCCAGGGCGGCGCGGTTGGCCTGGACAAAGGCAATAAGCGCGTCCATCAAGGCCGGCACGTCCTCATACCTGGGCGGCAGGTAAACGATTTCTCGGTCGCGGGGGTCATAAACCACGACAGCTTCCCGCCGCCATGTGCCTGTTTGGTGCGGCGGCAGTAAGCCGTCCATGATCCCGGCGTGAATTTGTTGGATGAAGTCGGCCGTCAACGGCGCGTCCAGTTGTTGATTGAGTTGGCTTAGCGTGTTGTTGTAATTCAGCGCTTCCCGTTCGCTTTGGCGGATGTGGTCGGGGCGCTGTTTGAGCAGGCGCTTGACTTCCGTCAGGGGCAGCGGGTTGCCTTCGATGCTGGTGGAGGCGTAGGTGGAAACGGCGCGGGCCTCAGACTGCATTTGCATAAGAACCACGTCGGGAACCGCCAGTTGATTCAGCTCGTACACCAGCAAGGTGATACGCTTGATCATCTCCAGCAGCGGCGGCGTGATGCTGTAGCGGGGTTCAAATGCGTCCATCGCCTAATTATAGCCTATTTTTAGCCTATAGACATGCTTGCTTTCCCCGTTCGCCGCCGGCCGAGTCGAGTAAATCCCGCCGCGCCAGTTTATCCAGTTCGGCCAAGTGACTGTCGCCTGTACAGTTACTGGAAGAAGAATGGGCGAGGTTTTTTAGTTCAGGCGATAGGGCATAAGCTGATAGCCCATAGCCCGCATAATAGCATTGACATTATCGAGACGGGGATTCCCTTTGGCAGAGAGCGCCTTTTGTAACCCCTGACGAGTCATACCGACCTCAGCGGCTACCTTGGAGATGCCTTTGACGCGGGCGATGATACGCAGCGCTGAAAGCAATGCTGCCGAGTCTCCATCCTGGGCATAATCAGTGAAAACTTCGGCGAGAAAAGCGTCAACCTCTTCGGGGTGTTGTGTGAAGTATTCAACAGTCACTTCATCCAGGGTTCTGTAATCAGTCATGGCTTTTATACTCCTGCCAATAGGCTTGCGCCCGTTGGATGTCCCGGCGTTGGCTGCTTTTATCGCCGCCACAAAGGAGAACGACTATGGTATCGCCATTTTCGCCAAAGTAAACCCGGTAACCGGCGCCAAAAAAGAAGCGCAGTTCATTTACACCTCCCCCAACCGGTTTGAAATCACCATAATGGCCTTGCTCCAACCTCAGTAGTCGTTTGAGTATACGCCGCCGGGTTGCAGGGTCGCGCAACTTGTTGAGCCAGTTGGTGAAAGGTTCGTTTCCTGCCGAATCACGGTAAACGTGTAATGGTCATCGGTTAGTTGAAGAAACAAGGAAAAGGGAATACGATAACGAGCTTAGGCAATACACATAAAAAGCTGCAAGGCGGCTTCTGAGAAGACCGCTAAGAAAAAGTAAGGTCTGAAATGACGAGAAAAAAAGATAAGATTGAGTGGCAGGGCAACTGGAGTGTCCGTTTCAAATGAGCAAACAACGTATCTACTATCCGAGGACAACCTATTCACAACGAAAAATCCTATTCGAGATATGGGAAGAAACGGGAAACGTAACTGAGGCGTGTCGGCAAGCGCGCGTCTGTCAAGGAACCTACTACTATTGGAGAGACCGCTTCAAAGAAGACGGGTATGAAGGGCTCCGGAAGTATCTTCTCAATAAATAGGGGAGACAGAGTTAACCTCGACTTTATCCATTTTAAGTGGTGTAACACATAGAATCCACCAGACCATTGAAAAAAGAAGTTGGAATTAGCACATAGTCCGGGTTTGGGGCTGATTTGATATGTTTCCCCCATAGTCCAAACCA
>JALUPA010000607.1 GCA_027054335.1 Ardenticatenaceae bacterium | reverse complement strand
TTACAAAACTACGCAATACGCAATACGCATCACGCATCACGCATCACGCATCACGCATCATTAAGGAGACCTGTCTATGAATCCTGTTATCGGCCAATGTCCTATTTGCGGCGACAAACTGCACGTGACCCGGCTGCACTGCCGCAGCTGCGATACCAGCATCGCAGGCCATTTCACCCTCGGCCGTTTGTACCAGCTTTCCCCGGAGCAGCTGCGCTTCATTGAAACCTTCATCAAATGCGAGGGCAAAATCAACCGGGTCGAGCAAGAAATCGGCCTCTCCTACCCCGCCGTGCGCAGCCGTCTGACCGAAGTTATCCAGGCCATGGGATACGAAGTCGGCCCGCCGGAACCGGAAATAACCGAAGAAATGCGCCGCCAGATATTAAATGACCTCAGCGCAGGTAAAATTTCGTCTGAGGAGGCTTTGAAATTGTTGAATGCAGGTAATTGAGTAATCAGGTAATTAGTAATTGGTAACTGGTAATTACTCAATTACTAATTACCAATTACTTTAATGGAGGTATTCCCATGAGTCGTAAAGAAATTTTGGAATTATTGGCAGCCGGTCAAATTACCGTTGATGAAGCGGCTACTTTATTGAAGAAAACGGGTCAGATGACGGCCGTATCCCCCGAAGCCGACGTCATCGTCAAACCTGGACAACAACCGTCCTGGCTGCACGTGCGCGTGCGCGATTTGCAGAGCGGCCGTAACAAAGTCACCGTCAATATCCCCCTGCGCCTGGTTAAATTCGGGATGCGCATCGGCCGTAAATTCAGCCCGGAATTGGAAGATTTGGACTGGGACGAAATCACCTCCATGATGTCCAATATGGACGCCGGGATGCTGGTAGACGTCCAGGACGAAGAAGACGGCGAACACGTTCAGGTTTATATTGACTAAAAAAGTGCCAGGCACGGGGTGTAAAATCTATAAATGACCAAAGCCATTTACCCCGTGCCTGGCACTTGACGAGACACTAATCCGGAGAAAACCCTATGTCGGAAGAACAATACTTTACAGGTAAAGCCCCGGCCATCGAGATCGGCCAATGCCAGGGCGATCTGGTCATTCGCAGCGGGATGGAAACGGCCGTAACCGTCAAAGGCGATGATTTTACGGCCGTGGAAACCGAAACCGGCCTGACCATCAACAGCCTGGGCGACCTTAAACTCTACCTGCCGCCCCAGGCTAACATCGCCGTCCAACACGCCAACGGTGACCTGGTCATCAAAAACATCACCGGTGACATCAGCCTGCACGAAATCAACGGCGACGCCGTTCTGGTCAACGTGGGCCGCCTCAAAATTGGCGTCATCAACAGCGACCTTTCCGCCAAAAATCTGCAAGCCGGCCTGAGTATAGAAACCCTGCGCGGCGATGCTGCCATCCGCAACGCCAATGAAATCGCCATCCAAACCGTCCAGGGAGACATCGCTGCCCGTAACATCAACGGCCCCGTCCACCTGATGAGTGTGGCCGGCGACATCAGCCTGCGCACCATCAATGGGAACGTGACCATAGAACAAGGGCAGCGGGACGTCAATTTGCGTAATTTGGGTGGCGTCAACAACGTCACCGGCATCGTCGGCGACATTCGTCTGCGCGGCGGCCTGGCAGCAGGTGAACATCTCTTTGTCGCCGGACGGGACATCATTGTCCGTTGGCCAGCCGGCGCGCCGCTCGATTTTTCCGCTACCGCCCCCAAAATTGTTAACCGGCTGACGGTGAACAAACTGGTAGAAGGGGAAAATTCGCTCACCGGGCGGATTGGCGACGGGGATACGGTAGCGACGTTTCAGGCAAACGGCCGTATCATCCTTAAAGAAAGCAACATCGTAGACCCCAAATGGGAGAGCAGCGAAGAGAGCGACGTGGATTTTGACTTTGATTTTGCTTTTGGATTAGGCAATATCGGTATGGAAATCAGCAGCCAAATCAACGAGCAGTTCAACCGTTTCACCGAGCAGTTTGGCGCTAAATTTGCCCGCAAAGCAGAAGAAGCCGCTCGCAAAGCAGAACAGGCCGCCGAACGCGCCCGCCAACGAGCCGAACGTCAAGGGCAATATGCCCCACAACGATCCCGGCAGCGCACCAGCCGCTCTTATGGTCCCGCAACCAAACCGACCCCAAAGGCAACCACCGCCAGCAAAGAAGAGCAGCTTAAAATCTTGCGCATGGTAGAAAAAGGCATCATTACACCGGCCGAAGCCACCACCCTTTTAGACGCATTGGAAACGTAATATAAAAAATTCCCAAAAAGGGTTTTTTTGAGGTAAAATTATCCGTGATCATTCAGGTGACAATCACTTTGGAAGTGACTGTCACCTCCTAGTTGATACCTTTACCTTTATGATAATTACGATTCCAGCCTTAAACCAGGCCAACAATGGCCCGCGTCCCATTAACCTGAATACGGACATTCCGCAAATTGTCAGACTGCTGGAGACTGTGTTTGGCGCCACCCTGGATGACGAAGGGCGGTGGATTTTTTCAGGGATGGACAGCCAAAAACCGGCTTTTTTGTGGCGGCTCAATCCCAGCGCCAGCCGCCTCTCGTTGGGATTTGTCTGGGAAGAAGACGGCCGTATCGTCGGCAATGCTACCGTTCTGAAATCGCGCACCAACGGCCGTTATCTCGTCGTCAACGTCGCGGTTGATCCGGATTACCGCCGCCGGGGTATTGCCCATCATCTCATGGAATACGTGGCCCAAATGGTAGAGGGACGCGGCGGCCGCCAAATATTACTGCAAGTCGTTAGTGACAATCAGGCAGCGCTGCGGCTTTACCAATCGCTCCACTACCGGACGATAGGCAGCATGACCACCTGGTATACGCCCGTCTCCCACATCCGGGAACTGGCCGCCGAACCGGGTATAGCCATACGCAAATTGCGCGCCGATGAATGGCAGACGGCTTATGAATTTGACAAACTATCCCTGCATCCCGACCTGAATTGGCCGGACTTGCCCCGGCCGGACGTGTATAAAAATACGATGTGGAATCGGGTGTGGAATTTTTTTAACGGCCGTCAAAACGAAACCTGGATTGCCGTAAACGAGCAAAATGAAATGATCGGTCTGGTAAACATCTTGTCGGAATGGAGCCGGACGCATTTAGCCGCCATACGCATCCATCCAGACTGGCGTGGGCAACTGGAACGGCCGTTAACGGCCGTCCTCACCCACCACCTGCGCCGGATGCCGCGGCGCAACGTCCGCATTGACCACCCGGACGATGACGAACTGACCAACCAACGGCTATCTGAAGCCGGTTTCCGGCCTCGCCGCACCCTGACCCACATGCGCCTGGACTTGTAAGGCATTGTAGCCCGATTTTGCAAATCGGGTGGCGATTTACAAAATCGCCCCACACTTTTGAGGAGAAACCATGGCCAGCCCAGAAGAACGTATGCAAATTCTGAAAATGATCGAAGAAGGCAAAATCTCCGCCAAAGAAGGGGCAGAACTTCTGCGCGCTTTGGAAAAAACAACCCCCAGCCAAAGTTACGAACCCCTCAAGGGAGCCAGCAACCCCCGTTGGTTCCGCGTTCGCGTCACCGACATGAGCAGCGGCCGGCAAAAAGTCAACGTCAACATCCCTATAGGTCTGGTTAACGTCGGCCTGAGAATGGGCGCCCGCTTTGCCCCGGAAATGGAAGATATGGACTTTAACAAAGTGATGGAAGCGGTGCGCAGCGGCCAGCAAGGCAAGATCATGGACGTCACCGACGAAGAAAGCGGCGAACGAGTGGAAATCTTTGTCGAATAAACTGCGTGCTGGGCAACCAGAGAAAATCACTCATTACGCCTTACGGGAATAACCGTTAGTTCATACCCTTCTGCCGGTGGCAGAGGGGTATTTTCAATTGGCTCGTAAAGCAGCACAACCAACCGCAAATCAGAGGGCAAATCAGGCGGTAGTTCCAGGTAATGCGTATCCCGGTATAGTTGGCCGGGCTGCCAGACGGCCGTACCCAACGTGCCCTGTCCCGGCCAACCGTCATGCTGCGCCGTCACCCAGCCGTCCGGGGCCAACAGCCGCACCGAAACAGAATAGTTCACCGGCAGCGGTTGATCCGTCTGCCAGTATAAATCTATCCGCGTCGTCGCCCCGCCCCGCAGCTTGTCTACGGGTCGGAAACGGCCGTACTCATCCGCCTGCGCCCATTCATACCCCCGTAGTGTAATGCCCTGATCCCATTCCCAACGGCCCGCCGCCGGCAAGACGCCCGGCTCATACACAAAAACAAAATAACCGTCCTGCTCCCAAAACGTGCGGTAATCCGGCCGAATCTGCCACTGCGTCACCTGATGCGCCAATTCTGACGGCGGCAGCGGGTAGGTGTTGGCTGCCTTCACATCCAGCACCACCCATTCCGGCTGCGTCGTCTCCTCAGTCCAGGGGAAAAGCCACAAGGAACGACGCGCTGCCAGGTGTGCCCCCAGACCGCTTTGGGCCATTACAGAGGCGTCCGGCGGCACGGCCGTTACAATTTCTCGGCCAATTCGGTCATGCAGCGTCAGGCGCAGCGGGCTGCCGTCAAAATATCTCCCACCCGGCGCGTAGCTCCACCAGTAAAATCCCAATACCGAAGCTGCCAGCAACACAATCAGCCCCGCCCGCGCCGCCCGACGCGGCCAGCCAGTCAAAGCGTCAGCCGCGCCAAACCACAGCAGTGGCAGCAAAGGGGCTACGTGCCAACTAGACAAAGTGCCCACACCGGACTCGGCAAAAAGAAGCATCAACACGACGGCCGGCAGCCACAAAATCTGGGTTCCCCGCCCCAGCAAGGGCAGCCCGGCCAGCGGTGCAAGCAAACGCACCACAGCCTGAGCTCTGGCCGGCTGGCGCAGCCGGGCCAACACGTCCACCCCACCCAACGATTCAGCCAGGCGACGGCCGTGCGTGTAATCGCTGCCCAGCAAAGGCATGATCCAGCGCGTCACCAGCAGCAGCCATACGGTGGAAAGCCCCAGCAAAAACACCCCCTCTCGCCGCCACTCCGCCTGAAACAGAATCAGGTAAACGGCCAGTAAAGCGACGTACACGGGCATATCTTCCCGCACCAGCAAGGTGAGCAAAGCGCCCAGCAGCAACCAGCGCCGCCGCCGCGCCTGCAAACCGTACAGCGCCAGGGCCAGTGTGGGCGCAGCCAGCATAATTTCGTGAAATTCCTGGTAAAGAACCTGATGCAGCAGAGGATTAAAAAGAAAGGCAACAACCAGCAGGGGCGCCCAGACCGGATCGCGGCGGCGTAAGAGAAGGTAGGCCGGGATAACGGCCGTACCCACCGCAATCACCTGCACTGCCAGCAGTATACGCGGCTGCGGCAGCCAGCGAAAGAAGGGAACAAACAACAGCATCACCGGCGAAAAATGATCCGCCAGGTAGATGCCCGGTTTCAGAGAGGTGGCAAAGAAACGGCCGTGCGCTGTATTCCACAACGTCTGGGTGTAATACCCCAAATCGTAGATATTGGTGCGAAAGGCGGCGTGCCGCAGCCAGGCCCACCAAATGCCCAGCAAGGCAGCCACAGCCAACAATAGCCAGGGAACAATCCCCGTCCAGAAACGGTACGGCCGTGAGTTTTGCATTTGGATGGGGTAATTGAGTCATTGGGTAACTGGGTAATGGCACCATTACCCAGTTACCCAATGACTTTTTATTCCGGCGTCACGTAAGCGGCCGTAATACCGCCATCCACCATAAATTCTGTGCCCGTTACATAAGACGATTCATCCGAAGCCAGATAGAGGGCGGCATAGGCCATCTCTTTTGCTTCGCCGAAGCGACCCATGGGCACATGTACCAGGCGGCGCTGTTTTTTTGCTTCCGTATTGAGGAACTTCATCAACAGTTCCGTGCGCAGGGGGCCGGGGCAGAGGGCGTTCACCCGGATATTCTCGCGGGCGTGGATAACAGCCAATTCGCGGGTCATGGACAACACCGCGCCTTTGCTGGCCGTGTAAGCCAACTGCGGCGTCGCCGCCCCCACCAGGGCTACAAAGGAGGCGGTATTGATGATGGAACCGCCGCCGGCCCGCCGCAAAGCGGGGATGCCGTATTTGCAGCCCAGATACACACCCTTTACGTTAATGGCCATCGTCAAATCCCACACATCCTCTTCCGTGTTGATGGCGTCGTCATCTGCGCTGTGCATGATGCCTGCGTTGTTGAAAAGGATATTCAACCGGCCGAAAGCGTCTTCGGCCGCCTGTACCATATTCTGGCAGTCAGCCGCATTGGATACGTCGGCGTGGACGTAAATCGCCTGGCCGCCATTGTCCTGAATCATCTGCACCGTCTCCTGCCCGGCCGCGTCATTGATGTCCACACACACCACATTCGCACCCTCCTGGGCAAAAAGCAAGGCAGTTTCCCGGCCAATCCCGCTGGCCGCGCCGGTAATTAAGGCTGTTTTGTTTTGTAATCTCATGGTTTCCTCCGTAAGGTTGCAAGTGGCAAGTTGCAGGTTGCAGGTTGCTACCTTTTCTTTTGTTGGTTGGCTAAAACAGTTAAATTGGCGATTATTACGCCAAGTAATTCCACTCTATGATTAACGACTTCAGGCGTTAACAAGCGACGGCCGCGGTAATACCAGCCACGTGATTCACGAGCGGAAGCAAGCGCTATCCGCAGAAAACGGGCGTATTCTTTACCGAAACCGCGTCCAAAACCTTCTTCGATATTAGCTCCGATTGAACCGCTGCTCCGAATTAGCTGCCGGGCAATTGGTTTACCCAATTCGCACTTAAGCATCAGATCGCAATCATACCAGGCTAAATCAAAGATGAACAACGCTTTACGATAAGTTTCCAACTCCCACAACGGATCATTTTTGATGTGAGGCGATACATCTTTTAACCAGTCGCCGTACTTCATAATTGTCTCCTTTTTAAGGCGGCAAGTGGTAAATTGCAGAGGACAGGCAGCGGATAACTTGCCACTTGCAACCTGCCACCTGCCCCACGCTCTATATCCTTTCAAAATATCGTTGGCGTTCCCAATCGGTGACGGCCGTATCATAAGCCATCTGTTCCGTGCGGAAGAAGTGAGTGTAATGCTCCACCACGTCTGCACCGAAGGCTTGTTGGGCAAAATCGCTGGCAGCAAAAAGATCAGTGGCTTCATGTAAGGTGTAGGGGACGCGAGGCAAATGTTGGGCCGCGTACACGTCGCCGGTAAAAATGGGGGGCGGCTCAATCTGGTTAGCAATGCCATCCAGGCCGGAAGCCAGAGCAGCGGCAAAACCGAGGTACGGATTCACGTCCGCGCCAGGGATGCGGCACTCGATACGCAAACTATCGCCCCGCCCCACCACGCGGAACCCGGCGGTGCGGTTGTCATAGCTCCAGGCCAGGCGGGTAGGCGCCCAGGAGCCGTCTTCATACCGCTTGTACGAGTTGACGGTGGGAGCGTAAAAGACCATCATCTCCGGCACGTGGGCCATCCAGCCGCCCAGGAACCAGCGGAAAACCTCCGACCCCTGCACGGGGCCAATCTGCTCCTCGCCGGCAAAGGCGTTACGGCCGTCTCGCCACAAACTCAAGTGCATATGGCAGCTGGACCCGGCCTGCCCGCTGGCAAACTTGGCCATAAACGTCACGCTCACCTCCTGCTGATCCGCCACTTCCTTCAAACACTGCTTAAAAATGACGTGCCGGTCAGACATGGTGAGGATGTCCGCGTAACGGATGTTCAACTCATGCTGGCCCCGGCCCCATTCCCCTTTGGAATTTTCTACCGGGATACCGGACTGGCGCAGGTGACGGCGGGCGGCGGCCGTAAACTGCTCCTCCCGCGCTCCTTGCAGCATGTGATAATCCTCAATGTACCAGCCCAGCGGCTCTAAATCAGTATGCCCTTTTTGCGCCGCCGCCCGGTAAGAATCCTGGAAAATGTAATATTCCAGCTCGGAAGCGGCCATCACCTCATAGCCGGTTTCGCCGGCTTGCTCAATCTGGCGGCGCAAAATGGAACGCGGGGCCACGTTAATTGGCTGATGGGTCTTGTCGCTTTCCACATCGCACAGAACAAACGCAGTTTTATCCAGCCAACTGGCTATGCGCAGGGTATTCAGGTCGGGAACCAGGTGAAAATCGCCATAGCCCAGCTCCCAGTTGGCAAACTTGTAGCCAGGCACAGGTTCCATCTCCATATCTACCGTAAGCAGATAATCGCAGCCGTGCGTGCCGTGCGCCCCTACGTCTTCCAGAAAAAATTCAGCATCAAACCGCTTGCCCATGAAACGGCCGTAATGGTCTGTAAAGCCCACCGCCACCGTCTCGACAGCCCCTTCCTCTACCAAATTGGCTAACTCGTCTAAGGTTAACATGCCTCGTATTTGGGTCATATTCTCTCCTGTTGCGTAAGGCGATTTGGCAAATCGCCCTACAATCCCATCAACTCTCTAAACCGCCAATACCGATCTGCCAGTGCCTTGTCCGGCCGGGGATCAAAATGCTTGCCCGGCTGCAATTCCGGCCAGTGAGACGGCCGTCCCGCTGCCAGCCAGGCCGTGCCCCGCGCCGTCGCTTCTGTCATTTGGGGCCGGTAAACAGGACAGCCGGACAAGTCGGCCAACCGCTGGCACAGATTGTCGGCCTGGGCCAGCCCGCCGCTGACCTGAACGCGCCTGACCGCAGCCCCGGCCGCCCGCATCTCGTCCAAGTTGATCTGCACCAGAAAGAGGATGCTCTCAGCCACGGCCACAAGCCACTGCCACGGCTCACCCTGGCCCACAATGGCCGGTTCCGGGCCAGGCCGCCAGAAAGGAGAACCGAGGCCGCCAATGCTGTTGAGAAAAATGGGCGGCTCTTCCGGTCGGGCCAGCCACTCATCCAAATAGGCGGGAATGTCAGAAACACCCCACTGTTCCCCGGCCCAACTCAGGGCGGAACCGGCCCCGTTCACCGTGCCTTCCAGGGTGTATTCACCCACGAAGGCGTTGCTGGAGGTCAACCCGGTGAGCAAAGCAGGATGGCTGACGCGCCGCCGGCCGGTAGAAATGAGGACAAAGGCGCCGGTTCCCAGGTTGATCACGGCCGTATCCCTGTCCGGCTGTCCCAGGGCATACACTGCCGCATTCTGGTCGCCGTTTACGGCCGTAACCGGCACATCCGCCAACGCCATCCGCCCGTACTCATGCACGATAGGACGACAGGCAGGCAGCAGATTGCCGGAAATGCCAAATAAATCTAACAGCCAGGGGTCCCAATCACGGTAATCAATGTGCCACAATTGAGTGCGGTTGGCGTTGGCGTGGTCTGCCAGAAGCGGTTTATCGTGCAGCAAATGAAAGAGGAGAAAGGAAGCTAACGGGCCAAAGGCGAGACGGTCGTCCAGCCGCGCCTGTTGCACCGCGGGCACATTGTCCAGCAGCCAGCGTAACTTACTGGCCCCGTAATGCGGCGACAAGGGCAAACCCGTCTTTTCCCTAATAATAGGCGTATACTCTGCAAACTGCGCCAGCCAATCCGCTGCCCGCCAGTCTTGCCAGCTAATCACCGGGGCCAACGGTTCCCCCGTCTCCCGATCCCAGGCGGCCACGCTGGAACGCTGGGAGGCCAACCCTGCTTGGGCAATGCCGGTCGGCCGCACAACGTCATCGGCCAAAATTTCGCTCACTACCTGACGCAGGGAAGCGGCAATTTCGGCGGCGTCCTGCTCCACCCGGTCGGCGTTGAGGCGGCGCAAGGTAATGGGGCAATGGGCCGCAGCCCGTACCTGACCATCAGCGTCAAAGGCCAGGGCGCGGGTGGCGTGGGTTCCCTGGTCAATAATGAGGGTTAGCGGGTTCACACAGGTAAGTTACCGCAAAGTCTGACCAAAGGCAACGTTTTCCGCTTTCAATTTTGCCTCTTGTAAAGAACACTGTTTACCTTCATAATCTTCCTCGGAGATGACAGTCGCTTTCCAAGTGACTGTCATCTAAAGTTACCAACAACCATTTTCCCAAGAGCATACTGCCCGCCACTTTTGAACATTTTCGGCAAACCAATTTATAATAGAGGCAAGGTAGCAGAGCGGCAAAGTTGCAGGTGGAAAAGTTATGAAATACGCAGCACGCTAAGGAGTAAAGGAGTATGGGCAAACAGATCGTTATTATTGGCGGCGGCCCGGCCGGGATTGAGGCGGCGCGGGAAGCAGTGCGGGCTGGCGGGCGGGTAACGCTGGTCAGCAATGCGCCGTTGGGGGGACGGGCCGGCTGGCACAGCCTGTCGCCCAGCAAGGTGTGGTTGACGACGGCCGATACGCTGGGTCTTTTTGCCGAGGCGGACGCTTTGGGACTGCATCTGGAGACGGGCTGCCAGCCCAATCTGGCCGGCATTCTGGCCCGGATTCGGGAGATCACGACGACCTGGAACGCGGAACAGGCGAAGGAATTGCGGGAATTGGGGGTGGAAATGGTCACGGGCACGGCCGTATTCAGCCAACCCCACCAACTGGCAATCAAGGACAAGGAAGGTAACGTTACCGCCACGCTAACTGCTGACGCCTTCATCGTCGCCACCGGCTCCGTACCCCGCTTCCCGCCGCAAATGAAGCCGGACGGCAAACGGGTGATTGCGCCCCGTTTTGCCAAACATCTGCAAGCAATTCCCCGCTCCATCGTCGTCGTGGGCGGCGGGGCGACGGGCAGCGAGTTTGCCTATCTGTTCAACCGGGTGGGCACGGCCGTCACCTGGATTGTGGACGATCAGGGCGTTTTACCCTCCTTCCGGCCGGATGTGGGCCATTTTCTGGCCAAAGCGTTGGTTCAGCAAGGCGTAAAATTGGTGGCCGGGCAGTTGGCGCAGCGCATTGACCGGGACGAGAAGAAAGTGTCGGTTGTGCTGGCAGACGGCGCGGCGTATGAGGCAGAGATGGCTTTTCTGGCGATTGGTCGCAAGCCGGATTTGGCGGGGATCAATCTGGCGGCGGCAGGATTGACGAGCGATGGCGTACCGGCTTTGGATGAATACGGCCGTACCGCCAACCCATCCATTTATATTGTGGGCGATGCGGCGGGCGACCCGATGATTGCCAACCGGGCCATGGCCCAGGCCCGTATTGCCGCCCGCCACGCTTTAGGTGCGCCAACGCCGCCTTACCGCCCGGAAACGGTGGTGGCGGCCACCTACACGGAACCGCAGGCGGCGCAGGTGGGGAACGTCGCCCCTTCAGATAACGTGGGCACGGTGCGGCTGCCGTTTACGGCCGTCCTCAAAGCCCGTCTGCTGGCTCACAATGAGGGATTTGTGGAATTGGCGTATGAGAAGGAAAGTTTGCGGGTGATGGGGGCGACGGCCGTCGGCCCCCACGCCGCCGACGTTCTGGCCCCCGTCGCCCTGGCTCTGGAAAAAGAAGTCACTATAGCCGACCTGGCCGCCATCTACCCGGCTCACCCCACGTTAAGCGAACTGGTATTTATGGCGGCGCGAACGGTAAGCAATTAACGAAAATTCTCTGCCGCAGATGGCGCGGATTGATCCGGATTTTTCTCCAGTAATTCTCCGCGCTCTCCGCGCCTCTGCGGTTTTTTCAGTAAAATTAATCCCCATAATCCGCGTAATCCGCGGCTAAAAAATGGAGAACGAGCGTGGTTGAATCGGTAAACAGCGACACCTTTACGGAGAAAGTTTTACAGGCGGAAAAGCCGGTAGTGGTGGATGTGTGGGCGAAATGGTGCGGCCCCTGCCGCCAGCAGACGCCCAAATTTGAGGCGGCCGCCCGGCGTATGGGAGACGCCGCTCTTTTTCTAAAGCTGGATGCGGATAAAAATCAGGGGTTGGTGAAGGCGTACAAGATTTTGGGGATTCCCACAATGCTGTATTTCAGCTACGGCCGTCTCGTGGAGCGCAAAACCGGCGTCCAGTCAGAAGACGCCATCATCAAACGGCTGCAACCCCTCCTCGACTACGCCCCCGAAGACGCGGCGCACAGGGAAATCAAAGGCTGGTTCCGCAACCCTTTCCGCCGCAGGAAGAAATTCGGAAAAGATTAGCTTCACTCCAACGGCTCCCTTTCCCGGCCGCCGCCGTTTTCCAGTTCCAGAATAGATTCGAGCAGCCGTTGCGCGTTTTTAGGGCTTTGCAGGAGATACGCCGTTTCTTCCATGGCTTCATAATCTGCCAAAGAGATTAAAACAACCGTTGCCGCCTTCCCTTTCCCCGGCAGCCTGCTCAATACGTTTTCTTTATGGCGGGAGCAGATTCTACGGCCGTAGTCAGCAATTCCCGAATTTCCCCCTCAAACCAGTGCCGGCGGGATTCCAGACGGGCTTGCAACTGTTCCCGCGTTGCCGGCTGCCACGTTTCTACCCCCAGCGTGCGAGCCGGCGACACTTCCAGAATATCATACGGCCGGGCATTCCCCACATTTCGGGGAAAACGGACGCACAGGTTGACGTTATCCGTGTAGTCGCTTTTCAATACGTCAATAATAACGGCAATTTCACCATTGGCGTCCACAATCGCGCCGGGGTAAAAACGGTCAATTGCTTCAAAAAACAGTTGGTCTTTTGCCATAAGTAATCACATGCTCCACATAGTTTTCAATTTGGCTGCTGCTCTCAAATTTTTCTTGAACGCCCATTTCACGCAAAATCAGACGCAATTTATAATGTTCTCCCCACGCGGACCCGGTGGAATCAGAACGAATTTCCAAAAATTCCATGTATGCTTGCCGTAATTTCTCAATTTCTTCTGGGTAAAAGTCGCCTTCTCTCATAATACGTATTATACAAAATGTTCAGTTAACCGGAAATGTACACCCCGTTGCCTCAGAGCAAATGCTAACACAAACCGGAACGGCCGAGAGCGGTGAGAGCGGCGTCTACAATGGCCTCCGCGTCAATCTGGTAATGATGGTACAGTTCGGCGCGGGTACCTACCTGGCCGAATTGGTCTACGCCGAGGGGGACTACGGCCGTACCAAACACACTCCCCAGCCACGACAACGCATGAGAAGCCCCGTCCAACACCGTCACGACGGGCGCGTACCGTTCATTCATGGGGATCAACCAGTCAAACGGGTTATTTTCGGCCGGCAGCAAGGCCGGACCGCGCCCCCAGGGATTACTCTGCCACGTCTCAAACAGGCGGCGCGGGCTGGTCAGGTTCAGCACGTTGGCCGGGATGCCTTCCTCGCGTAACGCTTCCGCTGCCGCAAGGGCTTCCGGCAACATGACGCCGCTGGCGGCAATGTGAACCAGGTACTCCTTGTGCGTCGCATCGGCGTCCGCCCGCCAGTCGCGCAGGCGGTAGCCTCCGGCCAACACCTGCCGCTCCAGCTTTTCCGCGCCGATTCGCTGCATTGCTTCCAGGAACGGCCGTTGCTCTACCGGTTTTGTCGAAAGGCGCAAATAAGTGGCCCGGCCATCTTCCACCACAAACTGGCGCAAAGCCTCCCCCATAATCCAGGTCAACTCCTGCGCGTAAGCCGGTTCCCAGGCGTGCAAATTGGGCAGTTCCAACCCCAGCGAAGGCGTCACTGTAGACTGATGCGCCCCGCCTTCCGGCGAAAGGGAAATACCGGATGGCGTCCCGGCCACAATAAACTTTGCCTCTGAATACAGCGCATACACAAACGCATCCAGCCCACGCAGAACAAACGGATCGTACACCGTACCAATAGGGATCAACTGCTGGCCGATCAAATCATCTGCCAGACCAAACATGCCCAGCATCATAAAGAGGTTCATCTCCGAGATGCCCAGTTCAATGTGCTGCCCCTCCGGCCCCTGCGACCAGTTGCTGGGATGGGCCACTTCCTTTTCATAGTTGCGGCGCAGGCGATGGGCATAAACGCCCGCTTTGGCAATCCAGCCGGACAAATTGGTAGACACAGACACGTCCGGCGAGGCCGTCACCAATCGTTTGGCCAGTTCCGGCTCGCGGGAAAGGGACATGAGAATACGGCCAAAGGTTTGCTGGGTGCTGACCTCATCGTTGGCCGGGATATTGATTGTTTGCGGCAAGTCAGCCGGCCGGATGGTTTGCGGCGCGGGTTCAGTGGGAGGATAGAGGCGTTGGGCTACGGCCGTACACAACTTCCCTTCCGCCGAATCCGGGGCAAAACCGGCCCACTCGTCCGCGCCAATGCCCAGTTTGGCCCGCAAATCGTCCATCTGCGCCTGGTTCAGCAGCATGGAGTGGTTCAGCGGGTGGCCGGCAATGGGCAGCCCCCACCCTTTGATCGTGTAGGCAAAGAGGATGGTGGGGCGGCTCGTCTCGGCAAACGCTTCCCCCATCCGTTCCAGCAGCACGTCCAGGTCGTGCCCGCCCAGATTTTGCAAAACAGGGGGCAGATCGTCGTCCGGGATTTGTTCCAGGAGGCGGGCCAGGGCGGCGTTGGGACGGCCGTCCAGCCGGGCCAGGCGGGGGCGCATTTCCGCGCCGGGCAACCGGATGAGCGCCTGGTACTGCTCGTTGGGCATCTCGTCAATGCGGCGACGCAGTAAGTCGCCGTCCGGTTGGGCAAAGAGGGCTTGGAGGGTACGGCCGTATTTCGCCTCTAACACGTGCCAGCCACTGTCCTCAAATAACTTCTTCAACTGAATTGCCCGAATCCCCGGCACCACCCGGTCCAGACTTTGCCGGTTCAAATCCACAATCCAAAGCAGATTACCCAACTTCGCCAGCGACGAATCAAAAACCGCCTCCCACACATTCCCCTCATCCAGTTCCGCATCCCCAATCAGAGCGATGAAACGGTGCGTCGCTTCATAATCAAAATGCGCCGCCGCGTACTGGTCAGCCAGCGCAGCAAAAGCAGGGGCCACTGCCCCCAATCCCACCGAACCGGTAGAAAAATCCACGTGATCCGGGTCTTTGGTGCGGCTGGGGTATGATTGCAAGCCGTGATACGCCCGCAGTTCCGTCAGATATTCCTGCGGCAGCTGCCCCAGCAAATATTGGATGGTGTGAAAGACGGGTGAGGCGTGCGGCTTCACCGCTACCCGGTCACCGTGCCGCAAAAAGTGGAAGTAGAGGGCGGTCATAATCGTCACCATGCTGGCGCTGGACGCCTGATGGCCGCCTACCTTCGTGCCGTCGGGATTGGGACGGCCGTAATTGGCGTGATGGATCATGTTAGTGGCTAACCACAAGACCCGTTTCTGAATAGCGTCCAGGGCCGGCAGGGGAATAGCGGGGGCTGTTTGAGAGTTCATAGGTTTTCCTTTCAACTATTAGCCGCGGATTGCGCGGATTAGCGCGGATTAAATCCTGTAAAATCCGCGTAATCCGCGGCTATCTCATTCACAATCAGCCAACGACCAACTCATCCGTCTTCAACATGCCCATCTCATCCAGGCAGCGTTTAATACGGTTAAATGTGCGTTCAATGTCGTCATCCAATCCCACCGACATACGCACCATGCCGGGGCTGAGACCCATCCGCGCCTGCTCCGCTTCCGGGATTTCCGAGGAGGTGCTGCTGCCGGGCGCGCTGAACAACGTCTTGTAAAAGCCCAGGCTGACGGCCAGGTAGCCCACCTTCGCCTCCTGCATCCGCACCATTAACTCATTCGCCAGCGCCAGTTCCTTCATATCCAAAACCATCATGCCGCCGTAGCCGAATTCCTCATTCATCAGGCGGGTCATCCGGTCGTGCTGGGGGTGGCTGAGGAGGCCGGGATAGTGAACGGTGAGGCCCAGCGTTTCCAGCCGTTCCGCCAGATATTGGGCGTTGCGGCTGTGCTGCTTCAGGCGCACGTGCAGGCTGTGCATATTTTTCAGAATGCTGGCGGCGCGGAAGCTGTCCAGCACCGGCCCCAGGAGCATCGTCGCCCCGCTGGTAACGTTGACCAGCTGGTTGATAAATTCCTTGCTGCCGCAGATGGCCCCGGCCACGGTGTCGTTGGTACCATTGATGAATTTGGTCAGGCTGTACGCCACAATGTCCGCTCCCCAATCCAGCGGGGAGATAATGAGCGGGCTGAAGGTGTTGTCCACGACGAGGGGAATACCGTGCCGGTGAGCGATCCCGCTCAGGGCGGGCAGGTCGGCCACTTGCAGCAGGGGGTTGCTGATGCTTTCGCAGTAGATGAGTTTGGTATGGGGGGTGATGGCGGCTTCTACGGCCGTCATATCCTGAATATCCACAAACTTCGTCTGCACGCCAAAGCGGGGCAGGAAATGCTTGAACAGGGCATACGTCCCGCCATAAATGGTGCGGCCGGCCACAATCTCATCCCCCTGCCCGGCCAACTGCATCACTGTGGCGCTGATCGCTGCCATGCCGGAAGCCGTCACCTGCGCCGCTTCGCTGCCTTCCATGACGGCCAGGCCGTCCGCCAGCGCCTTGTTCGTCGGATTCCAGTGGCGCGAGTAGAGGAAACAGCCTTCCATCTCATGCTCAAACAGTTCCGCCATCGTGGCCGGATCCAAAAAAGTAAACGTAGCCGAATCGGTCACAGACGGATTCACGCCGCCGTACTCACCAAAAATCAGATAATCTTGCAAATCTTGCGCAGGGTTGTGGTTGTGGGTCATTTTTTTAGCTCCTTGTTTTTGGAGACTGGAGATTGGGAGATTGGAGATTAACGTTTGCTTGCAACAATCTCTAATCTCCAATCGGCAATCTCTCGGCCGTCTTCACTTCCGACAAAACCAGGCTGGTGTGGAGGCGGGCGACGCCGGGGAGGGGGGTAAGTTGGTTGACGACAAACTGTTCCAGGTCGGCCCGGTTGCGCAGAACGACTTTGAGCAGGTAGTCAAATTCGCCGGTGACGTGGTAGCAGGCCAACACTTCCGGCATGGCCAGCACCGTTTCCCGGAATTGCTGCACCTGGTCGAATTGATGCACCATGAGGCTGACCTGGATGAAGCAAAGCAGGTCGTAACCGATCTTTTCCCGATCCAGCCGGGCGGTGTAGTCGCGGATGAACCCTTCCCGTTCCAGGCGGCGCAGCCGGGCGTGGGTGGCGGCGGGGGAGAGGTTCACTTTGCGGGCCAGATCGGCGTTGCTGATACGGCCGTTTGCCTGCACCGCGTCTAAAATAATCCGGTCAATCTCATCGAGCGTCATCGTGAAGATTATATCATTACAGTGGGTATTTCGTCAACGATTATTCGTAAAATATACCATATTTCCGAATAATATATGATATTTGGCGTGAAGGTGTGAGGTGCGAGAAAAAAGCAAACCGCCAAAGCCTGTACGGCTTTGGCGGTTTTCAGAAGGAGTGTCAGCCCGGTATGGAGGTATTGGGAATGTTACAACAAAGGCTCCAATAAAGATTCCAGTTGTGCCGGGGTGATGGGGCCGATTTGCTTGTAGCGCACCACCCCGTCCCGGTCTACAATGATGGTCATGGGGAAGCTGCGGGCATTGTAGGCGCGTAAGGCTTCGGCGTTACCATCCAGCAAGACAGGAAAGGTAAAGCCGTTTTTCTCAATAAAACTTTTCACCAGCGCCGCTTCTTCCCGGCCGTTGACGGCCAGAACTACCATCCCTTCGTCTTTGTGCGCCTGATAGACCTGCTCAATGCCCGGCATCTCGGCGCGGCAGGGCGGGCACCAGGTAGCCCAGAAGTTGACCACGACAACATCGCCCAAATGATCGGACAAGGCGATCTGCTTGCCGTCCAATGATTCCAGGTTGAAGGCGGGAGCCGGCAGACCGACTTCGACGCCGTTGCTGGATGGCATAGCCGTCGTGATTGTGGGGGTGGACGGCCGTAACGCCAACCACATCAGCAGCCCGATCAGCAGCAAACTCACCCCGGCAATCAACAGATTACGCGGCATGTTGGCCGATTTCTTTTGTTTATGCTGCCGTTTTATTGCCCGAACTTTGCTCATATGCTTCCCTCTTTCCGTGTTGACTACATGACAAGCTCTCTTATTTTTTAGATGCGGCCGGCCAGTGAAAGTGACACAATTCATGGAAAACAAAAAGAGCGGCCCGGCCGTTTCCCTAACGAATTCAGGGAAACGGCCGGGCCGCTCAGGTTAACGGAAACGCCGCTTAAAGCGGCCAGTCGCGCAGCATCCGCTCCGACTCTTCCGAATGAGAGCTTTCGTCGCGCACCATATCTTCTAACTGCACAGCCAGACCCTTGTCGCCGTACTCGTCCGCCTCTTTAGCCCGTTGGGTGTAATCGGCCGTGGCCTGCCGTTCGGCTGCCAGAATTGCTTCCAACATCGCCCGATTCGAGTCTGCCGGAGGCACAGGGCGGGGCGTCGTCGTCGGTTCGCCACCCAAAGCCACAATCTTGTTGGCTAAATACTGAGCGTGCAACTGCTCATCCGCCACTTCCGTCAGGAAAAATTGGGCTAACTGGGGCCGGTAAGGGCCGGTCGCTTTGGCGGCATAGGTGATGTACTGGATGATGGCGCTCAACTCACCGGCTAAATCTTCGTTCAAATGATCAATCAAAGTTTGCTTATCCATTTTTATTCTCCCTTATGTATAATTGGCTGGCTACCATTGTAGGGTAATTTTGAAAATCGCCCTACGCGCCAGCGTGAATATAAAATTTTCAGACACCAACTCTAAAACAATACCGCAAAAACCGGGGGCGTCAATAGATAAGTGACTTACATCACATCGGCCGCAAACGCTGCCAATTGGGCATTGAATTGGTCGGGCTGCTCCCAATGAGGCGCATGGCCCGCGCCGGAAATTATCTGGACTGCGCCGCGCCACAAGGTGGGCATGGTCAGGTTACGGATATACGCCACGTTGACCAACTGCTCTGCCTCGCCATGCAGGACAGCCAGAGGAAGGGACAGATTGGCTACAACGGCAACTTCATCCTGATAGCCATCCGGCTGGATGCTGGCGCCTAATCCGGCTCGCGCCTGGCCATCCGTGCGTAAAATATCATGGATGAAAGGCGTTAAATCCACAGAGGCATCAGGAGCAAAGAAGGCGGCGGCGTAGGCTGTCGCCTGTTCCTCGGTTAAATCTGGGGTAAAACCAATATTGACGACTGGATTGGGCAAAAAAGCATTCTCCATATCCGGCGGGAAAGCCAGCGGCGGCGTGCCGTATATGGCCAATCCTTTGGCCTGGGGCAGCAAATTATGCGCTTCCAGCACAATATGCCCGCCCAAACTCCAGCCGACAAAGACAGCCTCTTCCATATTCAACGCCTGAGCCGCCTCCGCCACAACCTGGGCGTATCCGGGCAGACTGTAAGCTGACAGATCGGCTGCCGGGTCGCTGTCGCCATGTCCGGGCAGATCAATGGCTACAAGGCGGTGTGTTTCACCAAAGGTGCTTTCCAGCTGCTTCTGAAATGTGCGTCCGGAAGCCGAATTACCGTGAATAAACATCACCGGCGAACCGGCCCCGCTGCTTTCGTAATACGCAATTTTTTGTGAGGACAATTGTAATATCTGAAGTCTCATTTTTCTCTCCTTGAACGTCTGAACAATCTTCACCTTACGGCTCTTTGGGAATTTGCGGAGTCTTGTACCCGCCCACCTCTGGGCGACCACAAGGGTACGCCCCTACATCCGTGAAATCCGAAAGACCCCACCTTGCACAATCAACAACGCCTATTATACAAGAAGAATGGTCAGCCACCACGCATCAATCCTCCATTTGCCCCCTGCCCTGAACCGCATATAATAACTTCATCTCACAGTAAAGTTATCAGCACAGCTTAGGCAGCAGCGTATGAACGGAATTACCCCGGATTTGGAACAGTTTGCCCTTACCCTGTACGACATTGGCGCGGTGCGGCTGGGAAAATTCAAGCTGCACAGCGGCAAGAAGAGCCGCATTTATCTTGATTTACGCATCATGGTTTCCTTCCCGCCAGTCATGCACCAGGCCGCTGCCATCTACCGTACTATTCTGGAAACGCTGGCATTTGATTTGCTGGCCGCCCCGCCTCTGGCTGGACTGCCCCTGGGCACGGCCGTATCCTTGAATATGAACATCCCCATGGTCTTCCCCCGCAAAACAGCCAAAAGTTACGGCACGGGCAAGGCGATTGAAGGCGTCTGGGAAGTGGGGCAAACGGCCGTCATCATAGACGACGTCATTACCTCCGGCGACAGCATCCTGCAAGCCATCGTCCCCCTCAAAGCCGCCGGGCTGCAAGTGCGCGACGCCGTCATCCTGATAGATCGGGAACAAGGCGGCCGGCAAACCCTGGCCGAAAACGAATACACCCTGCACGCCGCCATGACCATTCGCCAACTCCTGGCCATCTTGGAAAGCCACGACCGCATCAGCAGTAAGCAGCGAGCGAAAGTTTTGAAATCTTTGGAGTGAGGGAGTGAGAGGATGAGGGAGTGAGGGGAATGCCTCACGCCTTCACGTATCACGTATCACGCATCACGCCAGAGGCAATTTATGACCCGTAAACCGGCGCATGACATCCTCCATTACGAGAAAAACTCGCTGGACGTGATTTTTCGGCCGCAAAGCGTGGCCGTGATTGGCGCGACGGAGAAAGAAGGGCACGTCGGCCGTATCATCCTCTGGAATTTGCTGCACAATGATTTTGGCGGCGCGGTCTTCCCCGTCAATCCCCATCACAAAACCATCCTGGGCCAGCCCGCCTACGCCAGCGTGAGCAATTTGCCCCAGCCGGTAGATTTGGCCGTCATCGTCACCCCTGCGCCCACCGTGCCGGACATTATCCGGGAATGTGTGGATGCAGGCGTGCAGGGGGCCATCGTCACCTCGGCCGGGTTTAAGGAGATGGGAACGGAAGGGGCGGCGCTGGAAACGGCCGTCCTGCAAGAAGCGCGTCGGGGGCGGATGCGCATCATCGGCCCCAACAGCCTGGGGGTGATGAATCCGCACCTGGGCCTGAACGCCACTTACGCCACCGCCCTGGCCCGGCCCGGTTCCGTCGGGTTCATCAGCCAGAGCGGGGCTTTGTGTACGGCCGTCCTCGACTGGAGCTTCACGCAAAACGTCGGCTTCAGCGCCTTCGTCTCCATCGGTTCCATGATGGACGCCGACTGGGGCGACCTGATCTACTACCTGGGGGATGACAGCCAAACCAAAAGCATCCTGCTCTACATGGAAACCATCGGCAACGCCCGCTCCTTCCTTTCGGCAGCGCGGGAAGTGGCTCTGACCAAACCGATCATCGTCCTGAAGCCGGGGCGCACGCGGGCGGCCGCGCGCGCCGCCGCCTCCCATACCGGCGCGCTGGTGGGGCGGGACGCCGTTTTGGCCGCCGCCTTCCGCCGCACGGGGGTCATGCGCGTCAACCGGATTGAAGGGTTGTTCAGCATGGCCGAACTGCTGGCCAAACAGCCCCGCGCCCGCGGCCCCCATCTGACCATCGTCACCAACGCCGGCGGCCCCGGCGTCCTGGCAACCGACGCCCTGATCATGGCCGGGGGCGCGCTGACCAGTCTGGCCGAAGAAACCATTGCCGCCCTGGATGAAATTCTGCCGCCGCACTGGAGCCACGCCAACCCGATTGACATTCAGGAAGACGCGGGGCCGGACAGGTACGCCCAGGCGATTGAGATTGCCGGGAAAGACCCGAACAGCGATGGCTTGCTGGTTATCCTCACACCGCAAGCGATGACCCAGCCCACGGAAACGGCCGTGCGTCTGAAAGAACTATACGACAGACCGGCCGGCTACCGCTACGGCAAACCCGTCCTGGCCAGTTGGATGGGCGGCGCGGACGTAGCCGCCGGGGATCAGGTCCTCAACCAGGCCAACATCCCCACCTTTGCCTATCCCGACCTGGCCGCGCAAGCCTTTTTCAGCATGTGGCAGTATCACAAACGGCTGCAAAGCCTGTACGAAACGCCGCGAATGCTGCCCTACACGGCCGAAGATGAGGCCCACATCCGGGAAGTGACGCAAATGATTCAGACGGCGCGGGCCAACGGCCATACCCTGCTCACCGAATACGAATCCAAACAAGTTCTGGCCGCTTACGGCATCCCCACCATTGCCACCCGCCTGGCCCGCACCGTGGACGAAGCCATCCAAATCGCCGGGGAGATGGGCTACCCGGTCGTCCTCAAACTCAACTCCGCCGCCATCACCCACAAGGCCGAAGTGGGCGGTGTGCGCCTGGATTTGGCCGCGCCGGAGGAAGTGCGCCACGCCTGGCAGGCCATGCAGACGGCCGTCGCCCGGCAGTACAGCCCGGCCGATTTTCAAGGCGTCACGGTACAGCCAATGCTCCAACTCAACCGGGGGTACGAATTGATTCTGGGCAGCGCGCCCGATCCCCAGTTTGGCCCTACGCTGCTCTTTGGCGCGGGCGGCGCGCTGGTGGAAATCCTGCGGGATACGGTGGTGGGACTGCCGCCGCTGACCACGACGCTGGCCCGGCGCATGATGGAACGCACCCGGATTTTTAAGGCATTGTTGGGGAGACACGGCCGTACCCCCATCAACCTGGACGCGCTGGAAGAGATTCTGGTGCGCTTCAGCTATCTGGTCGCCTTCCAGCCCTGGATTCGGGAGATTGACGTTAACCCGCTTTTTGTCTCGCCGGATCGGGTGGTGGCGCTGGATGCCCGGATGGTGTTGTATG
>JALUPA010000606.1 GCA_027054335.1 Ardenticatenaceae bacterium | reverse complement strand
GGGTAGAGGTGGTTGATGTAGTGAGAGGCGGTAATATAGGTAGCCTCCATTAACTTGTGCGTTGTCCATGCGTGCGCCGTACCTTTTACTTTGGGGCGAAAAAAACGCAGGACGCCGGCCTCCAAATTTATAGCGCCAACTTCGAGCAAGGCCAATTCGCTGGCGCGCAGGCCGTGATCCAGCAGCAGGCACATCAGCAGGGCGTCCCGCCACGCCTGGGGCGACTGGTTGCGCGGTTCTTTCAGGGCAGCGGCTAACTCGTCATCAATGACGGTAGGCGTTTTCTTTTTGGTGGAGCGGCGGGTGACGACGACACTGCGCGGTTTGTCCTGGGGGCGGTAGGCGTAGGTGATTTCGGTCTTGCGGGTTTGCGGCCGTTTTTCGTCCACATTTAGCGCCCCTTGCCGAGAGTAGCCTTTGACAGACTGGATGAGCAGCCCTTCCTGACGCTCAATGGTCCCGGCTTTGACGGCTAATTGGGCATAGGTGCGGACGGTGGAGAGGCGGGCATTGACGGTCGAGATGGCATACCCTTCGTGTAGTAACCATTGAATAAACCCCTCCACAATACCCCAAGTGACGCCGCTCCAGGGCAGGGGATTGGTCTGAAAGTCGGCCCCGTTTTCCAGTTCCAGGTTAATGTCCAGCAGGTATTCGGCGAATAGTTCCAGGTCGCGGGCGTGGCGCTTGATGGTGTTGGCGGATTTTTCGCTGAGGTAGCGTTGAAAGATGGCGTCGCCGGCGATACGGTTGGCCATTTGTCCGGCGATTTCTAAAGGTGTGGTTGGTTGCAGGTTACGGCCGTTGCCTGCCGCCATCAGTTCGTTGGGGCGCGTTTCTTTGTCCATGCGCCCCAACATACCACAAAAAGAAGTTTTTGTACATACTACCAGAGTATGTACGGCTATTTTATGAAATAAGTTTGTACACTTGTTTTACAGAATTACAGTAAAGATAGAGCCTTTTGGTTGATTCGGTGTGACGAAGATACGGCCGTTATGCGCATCCACCACCATTTTGCAAAATGCCAAACCCAGTCCTACCTGTTTTACATCCCGCCGTCCGGCGGAGATGATTTTGTACTTGTCAAAAATCGTTTCCCGATGTTCCGCGGGGATACCCGGCCCTTCATCCGTCACTTCAATTATCAGGCGGCCGTCAGCTTCATGGGCTACGCGCAAGGTGACGACGCCATTTCTTGGCGAAAATTTGATGGCGTTGGAGATCAGATTGTCCAGCACACGCCGCCACAGGCTGGCGTCTACGGAAACAAAGGGCGCTTGCGGTGGTAAATCCAGGACAAATTGGATATTCTTCAGGTGCGCTTCCAAACTGAAACTGTCGTAGACGGCGACAGCCACGTAGTTGATGTTCACTTTGTTGCGGGAGAGGATGAGACGGCCGTCTTCCATTTTAGCCAGCATCAACATATCTGTGAGGAAGGCGCTGAGGCGGCTGGCTTCGCTGCGAATCATTTCCAGATTTTCCGTATCATCTAACTGCGGTTCCAGCAAATCACAGGCGATTAAAATGCTGGACAGTGGGCTGCGAATGTCATGCACAATCATATTTGCCAAATCCTGGCGTAGTTGCAAGGCCACTTGCAGCGCATCGTGCCGCTTTTTAATGCGCAACATGGAGCGTACTCGCGCCCGTAGTTCCAGGCCATGATACGGTTTGTGCAAGAAGTCATCAGCGCCCGCCTCCAGCCCCCGCGCCAAATCCTGCTTACTGTCCAGAGCCGTTACCAGAATGATGGGAATGTGCTGGTAATTGGGATTTTGTTTGAGCCGCTGGCACAGTTCAAAGCCATCCATACCGGGCATCATCACGTCCAGCAAAATAACGTCAGGCGGTATCTCATCCTCATCGTCCAGATGGGCCAGCGCTTCATAGGCATCGGCGGCAAAACTTAGCTGGTAGCCTTCCCGCATGAGCAGCATTTCCATCGTTTGCCGGGCGCTGGGTTCGTCATCAATTATGAGGACTGTGGGAAATTCGTTCATATTTTTTCCGTCACCAGATCGAGCTGCCTGTTTATGGTTTCTACCAGTTCCGCCAGTCTGACCGGTTTGCTCAGGTAGGCATTGGCCCCGGCGGCCAAACAGGCTTCTTCGTCGCCGTCCATCGCCAGGGCGGTCACGGCAATAATGGGAATATCGAGGACTGTTTCATCAGCCCGAATGGCCCGAATGGCGTCCAGACCGTTCATTTTGGGCATTTGGATGTCCATTATAACCAGGTCTGGCTGGTCTGCTTTAGTCAGGGCTACTGCTTCCAGGCCATCATGGGCTACACTGACTTCAAACCCTTTGACGGCTAAATAGCTGGTGAAGGTCGTGACGTTAGCTTGGTTGTCTTCAGCCAACAGGATGCGGGGATGGGTTTCGGGCGCACCCGTTGCCTCACTTACTTCTTTATTTTCTACCAGAACCGGTAATTCGGTCAAGTCGTCCGCAATCGTGCCATTTGCCCCTTGCTCTACAGCAAATTGACGCAGCGCTTCATAAAGTTTTGGCCGGGATACTGGCTTCAGTAAATAACCTGTCGCTCCGGATACGACAGCTTGCGCCTGATCATTCAGCACGGAAACAACGATGACGGGAACAGCCGAGGTACGGCCGTCTTCTTTCAGGGCTGCTATGACGTCCCAGCCCGATATATCCGGCAGCAAGATGTCCAGCAAAATAAAATCGGGGCGCATTTGCCGCGCCTGGGCAATGGCTTCACGGCCGTTTGTCACCGTGACAGTATCAATCCCCAGTTCCCGTAAATAGCGCACCATCTTCTCTGCGGCCGTGGTCGAATCTTCCACCAGCAAAGCTTGTCGTAACTCCGGGAAATAGGGAATGTGCGCCATATCCGGGTCCTGAGCCAAATGTAAATCTGATCCTTGCCAGGGGAACGAGATAGTAAAGCGGCTCCCCTCCCCCACAACACTCTCTACAGAAATCGAACCATCGTGTAAGGTCATCATACGGGAAACCAGCGACAAACCCAAGCCGGTACCTGCATACTCACGGGCCAGGCGACTGTCAAGCTGCACAAACGGCTCGAACAAACGTTCTGTATCCTCTTCGGGGATACCGATACCTGTATCCCAAACCACAATATGCACCAGGCGGTTCTCTGGGTCGCCGGTCACTTCCAGGCCAATTTTACCGCCTTCGGGAGTGAATTTAACAGCATTACTAAGCAGATTCACCAGAATTTGCTTAACGCGCCGTTCATCAGCATTGATGGTGGTCACAGAACTGTCGTAGGAGGAATGAATTTTGAGCCGTTTTTTGTGGGCATTCTGTTTAATCAGGCGCAGGCTGGCCTGGCACACAGATTCCAGCGGGATAGGCACAATTTCCACGTCCAGCTTCCCGGCCTCTACTTTGGACAAGTCCAGAATATCGTTGATCAGATCCAGCAGATGACGGCCGCTTTCCTCGACACTCTGTAAAGATTGAATTTGTTTCTGGTTGAGGGCGCCGTAGACGCCCTCCTGCAAGGCTTCGGAAATACCCAGGATGGCATTCAACGGGGTGCGTAATTCATGGCTGATGCTGGCTAAAAATTCATCCTTCAGGCGGGCAGCGCGGGCCAGTTCCACGTTGGCTGTTTGCAGATCGGCCGTGCGTTCTTCTACCCGTCGGGCCAATAAAGCCCGTTCTTCCTCCAAAGCATCTTCAGCCCGTTTTCGTTCGACAATCTCCTGTTGAGCCTGCTCAAACAGGCGGGCATTTTCGATAGCTGTGGCCGCCGGTAAGGCCAGCCGAGTCAGCAACCGTAAATCTTCTTTGACAAACGTGCCATCATGTTTATTGATCCCTTCAATAGCGCCTATGGTTTGGCCTTTGACTACCAGAGGGACACACAAAATGCTTCTGGCGGAAAAGCCGCTCTCATTGTCAAAGTCTCCGAAGTGACGCGGGTCTATACTGGTGTCCGGCACGAGTAGCGGCTGGCCGTTTTCTGCTACCCAGCCCATTACACCCTGCCCCAGGGGCAGCCGTTTGCCCACCACAAATTCTGAAGCTGCGCCAGATGCGGCAGCAAACCATAAATCACCCTGCACCTCATCTTTAAGAATAACCGAGGCCGCATCTACCTGGAGCAGTTTGCGAATGTTGGCCGTAATGATGGTTAAAGTCTCTTGCAAATCCAGGGTGGAGGTAATGGCCTGACTGATTTTGTTGAGTGATGTAAGTTCTTCAACGCGCCGGTTGACTTCCTGAAAGAGGCGGGCATTTTCAAAGGCGCTGGCAGCTTGTCCGGCGAAGGCAGTCAAACGGGCGGTGTGTTCCGGGCAGTAGGTGTTGGCAATGCTGTTATTCAGGGCCAAAAAGGCGATGAGTTCGCCTTTTACGTTGATGGGAGCGCCGGCCCATGATTTGACGTGAGGCGAAACTGCGGCATTGACCCACATGTCGGATACGGCCGTGTCCGGAATAATCAATGGTTGACCTGTATCTTTCATGTATTGCAAGCTGCGCATATCCTTCAGGGCAAAGCGGCGGGAAAGCTGCATATTTTTATAAGGGCCATAACCGCGGGTGACAACAATCTCTATTTCATCATCACGGACAAGCATGACATTCGCCGTGTCATACGGCATCACCCGGACAATTTGGTCCAACAGGACCTCAAAAAGTTCATTGAAGTCCAGTGTACGATTTAAGGCATTGCCAATTTCCAGAAAAGCTTCTGCCAGTTGCCGTTGTTCGTGTTCGGCAGCCTCGGTCCGTTGCCGTTCCAAAATCTCTTTTTGCAGGAGTTTGTGTTCCTTAGTGGCATTTTCACGATACCAAAACCATATATCACCAACCAGCATGACTACTAATACCGTATTGGCTATATCCCAGACATAATTGGTTAGATTTTCATTGGCCCCATTTATATTCAGATATACGTGGAGAATATCAAGTGTGACGGCTGTCAAAAAAGCCAGACCATTCAGCAGGATCAACTTGCTTTTATTACGGCGGTATTGCCAAAAAACCAGGCTCACGATGAATAGCTGAATCAGAATACCGGTAATTTCCCGTAAACGAATCTGTAAAATGGCGCCAGACTGATTAAAGTAAATAATAAGACGGCCGATCAGGACGACAATGAGCAGAAGTATAAAGAAACGGATTATTGAGCGGTTTACCATTTGAGCTTCAGTGTGACTCGCATTGGAAGTAGTGATCTTGGCAGAATGCGCGCATCAAAATAATATTGAATATTATCCAAGATTGTACACTATTTTCCTTAACCACAATTACAAAATGGTACTATAGTCACAGCCAATCTGCCATAACTGTTTGATAATCGGGCTAAAAGTAAATATTTGCTGATCGTATAACAACCGTATCCTAATCGCAGTAGCCAGTTAAGCCAAACAGGATTATGATCAAGTGTTATGCGTAAACTGGTTCCGCTATTTCTGATTTTATTGGGCTACCTGTTTGTGGCCGCTTTATTCGCCATTAACGTACCTCCCTGGCAGGCGCCTGACGAACCCGCCCATTATAATTACATTCGCCAATTGGCCGGCGGCACGCTGCCGGTTATTGCTCCCGGCGATTATGACCAGGCGTATCTGGATGAAATTCGCGGCGCTCAATTTGCCCCGCAATACGCCATTGAACCAATTGAATACGAAGATTGGCAGCCGCCGCTCTACTATTTATTATTGACGCCGGTTTACCAGCTGTTTTCCGGTTCGTTGCCAGCTCTGCGACTGGCGTCGGCTCTTTTGGGAGCGGGTGTGGTAGTTTTAGCCTATGGCGTAGCTCGTCTGTTGTTTCCCAAGCAGGAATGGCTGGCGCTGACAACGGCCGTACTCGCCGCCTTCATCCCCCAACATCTTTCCATCATGGCCTCCCTGAACAATGACAGTCTGGCAGAATTGTTGATTGCCGCCGTTCTCTTTGTGCTGGTTTGGTGGACGGTACGGGCTGTGACAGAAAACAGCCGGCCGGAAACGGCCCAGCAGTCGTCTCCGGCTGCACTTCTCCTGCTAGGCGTCCTGCTGGGATTGGGCTTTCTGACCAAAGGTACCAATTATCTGATCGCCCCGCTCATTGGAGTGACCTTGCTCTGGCGATATTGGCGGGACTGGCGCAGCCTGATTCGGGCCGGGCTGCTTGTTTTTCTGCCCGCTTTTTTGTTGGGTGCTTTGTGGTGGGGACGTAACATCATCGTCTATGGCGGGCTGGATTTTTTGGGCAAGGCGGCTCACGATTCAGTGGTGGTCGGCCAGCCGCGCACGGCGGAATGGATTGCCCGTTTTGGTTTGGCGGACACAGTGGCGCAATTTTTCCGCACCACGTTTAACAGTTTTTGGGGGCAATTTGGCTGGATGGCTGTCCCCATGCCGCCCCGTATTTATTTACTGTTGTTGCTATTGTTGGTTACGGCCGTTACCGGGTTGATTGTTTGGGCAGTATACGGCCGTAACCAGGATGAGGGACGCTACGGCCGTATCCACCTCCTGCTCTTCCTCCTGCTCCTGCTGATGACGGCCGGTCTCCACATCGGTTATAACGTTACCTTTGTCCAACACCAGGGACGTTACCTCTATCCGGCACTGATCCCCATCGCTTTGGGAATGGCTGTGGGGTTGGGGATGTGGTTAAGGTTGCTGATACGGCCATTTATCCCCCGCCTGCCTCATCTGCCCTACCTGCTCCCCCTCACCCTGGGTTTGGGCCTCGCCGCCCTGAACATCTTCGCCCTTTACCGCTGGATCATCCCTTTGCTCACCTACATCCCCTAACGATTCGTGCTATAATTCCAAAAATTTGTAGGACGATTTTGAAAATCGTCCAAAATCAAGGAGAAACAAATGGCTCAACAATGGAATACCCCGCCGGAGATGCAAATCGATCCGGAGAAAAATTACACCGTGAAAATAAATACCAACAAAGGCGTGATTGAAATCGAATTGTACCCGCAGTATGCGCCCATCACCGTCAACAACTTCGTTTTCCTCGCCCGCGAAGGCTATTACAATGGCGTCGCTTTCCATCGCGTCATCAGTAATTTTATGGTTCAGGGCGGCGACCCCACCGGCACAGGCCGCGGCGGTCCCGGCTACCGTTTTCAGGATGAATTCACCGGTAATCCCCTGCGCCACGATGGCCCCGGCGTTCTTTCTATGGCGAACGCCGGCCCCGGTACGAATGGCAGCCAGTTTTTCATCACCCATTCCGCCCAACCGCACCTGGACGGCCGTCACACAGTCTTCGGCAAAGTAACCAGCGGTATGGACGTGGTTAACGCCATCCGCCAGGGTGATGTGATGACGGAAGTAACGATTGTTGAAAGCTAAGAAATGGGACGCAGATGACGCTGATAAAACGCTGTTATCTGCGTTAATCTGCGTCCTCTAAAATGGTAAGGCTGACTGTAGCGGTACAAGCTGGCGGGCAAAGCCGCCGTATGGGGATGGATAAATCGTTTGTACTCTTTGGGGGACGGCCGTTAATCGAAACCGTTCTGGAAAAAGTGGCGGGCCTGGGGGATGAGTTGATCCTCATCACCAACGAGCCGGACGAGTACGCTCATTTAGACTTGCCTATGTATCCGGACGTGTACCCGGATCATGGTTCGTTGGGGGGAATTTATACGGCCGTGTACCATGCCGCCCACCCCCACACCCTCGTCGTCGCCTGCGACATGCCCTGGCTCAACCGGGGTTTACTGCGTTACATGATTTCCCTGCGGGATACGGCCGACGTGATTGTCCCCCGCTGGCAAAAGTTTCCGGAACCGCTGCACGCCATCTACAGCAAAGCGTGCCTGCCTCCCATCAAGACCAATCTGGCAGCCAAACGACTGAAAATCATCCGCTTTTTTCCCCAGGTGCGGGTGCGTTACCTGGAACCGGAAGAGATACGGCGCTTTGACCGGGACGGCCGTTCCTTTGCCAACATCAACACCCCCGGCGATCTGGCAAAGTTTCAAGCCTGAGCAAACTGTTATTGCTCAACCAGAAAGTTCTTGTTTACCCAGCCGACAATATCCTGGTACTGAATGGGAACCCACAGCGAACGTCCCACTTGTACGCCTTCGCCTGTTATCAGGATGTCTGTACCATCGGGCGGTATCGTCCCCACAACAGGATTGCTGACGCCGGCACCGGAGCGCACGTTGAGGACGTCGTTGCTTTGCACGTTGATGACCCGGTATACGGCCGTTTCTCCGGTAAAGGGGGCTGGCGTGCCCGGCGGTGGGTCTTCGGGGCGGCGGCTGATGGTGTACGCTTTTTCCTGGTCTGAGCGGGTTACGCGCAAGACCAGAACTTCTGGCTGTTCCGTCTGCTCCCAGGTGAGCGATACTGTCCAGGGACTGGCGTAATCCTGAACGTCTAGCCGCCAGGTTTGCCCGTCTTCCATTCTGATTATGTCAACGTAAGCGCGGGGATACGCGCTTTTGAGGACGGCTATCCATTTCCCGTCTGGCGACCATTTGGGCTTGCCGCCGCCGGCCATTAAAAATCGTTCTTCGCCGGCAGCTATGTCGTATCGCACCAGCCCCATAGGCGGCGCGTCGGCGGGCGGCGTGGCGCAGCAGGAATTGATGCGCTGGTAGACGAGGTAACGGCCGTCGGGCGACCAGTCGTAATAGTTGTAGTTCAGAAAACGCCACTGGCCGGTAATTTTTTGCCTGCCGCTCCCGTCTGCCTTGAAAAGGAAGGCTTCGTTGTCTCCTTCAAAGCAGGAGAGAAGAACCAGAAAATAGTCGTTGGTTGGGGCATAACTGATTTCGCCGACGCCAAAGCAGCCGGGCGCCTCTTGCTGGGTGTCCAGAAGTAACTGGTCTTCCAGGTAAACCAGCCCGTCGTCGGTGGCTACGGCCGTAGGGAAGGCGGTGGGGGTGATGGTGGGCGTTG
>JALUPA010000605.1 GCA_027054335.1 Ardenticatenaceae bacterium | reverse complement strand
TACAACCGGATTGCCATTCCAGCCATCGCTCTGGTTGGCGGCTGGCGCGGGAAGGGGGACGACTGCCACCAGCGCGGCATCATCTACGGCCAACTGCGCTGCGCCGCCGGGCTGCGCTGCCATCACCCAGATGCGGTTTTGCGCCCAATCGTCCAGGTAGAGACGGCCGTCGTTCCCCCACTGCATCCGGTACAATTCCCGCGCGGGAGCTGTGCCCACAAATTGCGTCTCCAGCGTTTGCAGATCGGTCAGGGAAACGCTGATCTGGCCACTTTCCGCCGCCTCTTGCGCCCAGGCCAGTTGACGGCCGTCCGGCGAAAAGTCCCAGGCTGACGGCCGTTGCTGGCTGATGACGGCCGTTTCCTGCCCGGTCGCGTCTGCCAGCCACATTCGTTCCCCATCTACAACGAGCAGCCGATTCTCCTCCGGCAGCCACGTTATCTGGCCGGCGATGTATTCTGCGGTAACGTTACCGGATAAATCAAGAACCGTATTGGCCGCCAGCAGGTAACGGCCGTCCGGCGACCAGGCCAATTGGCTGCGCACCGGCTCAAAGGAGAGGGGGATGGCGGCGGGCAGTTGTTGGGGCGCTGCGCCGTCCGGGGGAACGAGCCAGACGGTTCCGGTCGGGCCAGTTTCGTCCTGGGAAATGGTCATCACCGCCAGTTGACGGCCGTCCGGCGACCAATCTATAAAAATGGAGGAGAGATTGGGGTGGGTAAAGATGGGCTGCGGCGCGGCGGTTTCGTCCAGAGCGCGGGTGTAGAGGACGTCATCCTGCACGTAGGCAATTTGACGGCCGTCGGGACTCCAGTCGGTAATGACGGGGCGGGGCAGCAAGCGACGCAAATGGCCGTCTGCCAAATCTACTAGCCATAAACCGGTACTTTCATCTTGCGGGGGACGGCCGTAACCGCCAACGCTGGGCAGAAGCAAGTAACGGCCGTCGGGCGAAAGCTGGGGACGGAAATTGAAGAAGTAGAGGCGCATATCCTCGGCGTGGGCGGCCCGGCCGTAAAATGTGGCAAATAGTTCTTCGATGAAGGGCGGCGTGGCCGGCCAGGAAGCCAGGCCCCAGTAGGCTGTGTTGGTGGGGGTGGTTACGGCCGTGTACAGCAGCAGCGTCTCTGCGGACGGTTCGGCCAAATTGGGCGCAGGCGGGGGCGTAATTGTGTGTTCAGAGGGGATGGCAGCCGTTTCCGGCAAGGTAATCTCGGTGCAGGCAACGCCGCGGGCATGGATGACCTGGATTTGGTAGGTGTTGTGTTCCTTGTCTGACAGGTGCAGGGTTTCGGTTTCTGTGTAACGGCCGTTGGCGTCGGCCATTGCTTCGCCTTCATTGCGATAATATTCGTTAATACCGGTTAACGTGTAGATGATTTTTATGGCTTCGTGGGGCTGCAAGCTGGTTATTTCGATGGTGACGGCCGTATCTGAGTCCAGTGTTGCCGTAAAATCCATACCTTCCGGCAGCGGAGTACAAGCGGCTGGCGTGGGGCTGGGTTCAGGGAAAACGGTAACAACTTCTACCGTGGTTTGGATGAAGGGTACGGCCGTTGCTGTAGGCGGAAGGGGAGTAGGCGTGGCGGGATTAGGGGCGGAACAGGCGGCAAGTACGGCCGTGAATAACAACAACATCAAGTATCTCATCAACAAAAGCCCTCCTCAAGGCTGCTGTTGATGATAGCAAATCAGGCAGGCAGGTTCTTGACGAATGGGCAACGATATATAAATGTCCTCAATTTTTTTAGTCACGTCGCACCTTTAATCATATCGTTCAGGATAGTGGAACAGAACCGTATCATTATTCAATTGAATCTGAGAGGGAATTTTGGTAACAGATCAATAATCGAGGATTCTGGCGGCGAGGGAGCGTTTATCTTCCTGGCCTTGCAGCCCTTTGGCTTCCCGCCAACGCTGCCGGGCGTCTTCCAGATTGCGGCTGAGGGTCAGCCAGTCGGATACGATGAGGAGAATACCTTGTTCACGGAAGCCAAAGAAGGAGCGGGGAAACCAGCGGTTCCGGTTTTTCAGGGATTTGGGGAAGCTGCTGAGACCGACAAAGACGCAGGTTTGTTTGTAATACGGCTTGACCAGGGCGCGTTCTTGCCGGTTGAGTTCGCTGAGTTGAAAGTGTTGGGCGGGCTGGGTGGTGGTGATGCTGTGGATGCGGCCGTAACTCACCTTCGCACTTTTCGACGGCCCACGCAAAATAAAATGAGATGAGTGCAGAAACAACCCAGCCCGACGCATCATGAGCGCATAATACACCCACAAACCAACCACAACTATCAGAGCAATCCAGATTAAAAACCAGAAATCGCCCAAGATCGGCTGCCAAAAAATATCTATGAGGCCCAAAATGAGCAAGGCGAGGCCCAATAACAACAAGCGGCCCCGCATTCGCCGGCTCAAATCCTCATAAATCAAAAGGGGGTATTTCTTCATGACTTCACAACTTATATCTGGAACATCCCCCGGTAAGGAATCACCTTATAGCTGAAATCCGTGACGTATTGCTCCAATTGGGCATTTAGTTCCACCCATACGTCATTGTCCAAAAGGGCATTCAACGTTTCTTCATCCCGGCAAACGAAGCCAATAAGCCGGTTAGGTGCGTCGCCATAAGCAGTATGCCACGCCTCGCTGATCTGAAAACCCATCATCTGCATAGCCGGGATGTAACGCTGCATAACAAATTGACGGTACTCCTGAATGCTTTCAGGATTAACTTCGTAACTGAGCAGTAATTTTAAGCCAGCCGGTTCTTCATTCATTGGTCGTTAACGCCTCTCCCACACGCATCACGCCTTCACGCATCACGTTGT
>JALUPA010000604.1 GCA_027054335.1 Ardenticatenaceae bacterium | reverse complement strand
ACACCTGCCACCAGCACGGCATCCGCGCCCAGGTCGTGCCCGATTTGCTGCAACTAAGCATGAATCGAGTGGAATTCAACAACATGGCCGGCATCCCCACCCTGGGCGTGCGCGACGTAGGCATCAGTCGCAACCAGCAGTTAGCCAAGCGGGGTATGGACTTGCTCATCATCCTTCTGCTCTCCCCCATCGTCCTGCTTGCCGGCGCCCTCATTGCCCTGGCTATCAAACTGGATTCTCCCGGCCCGGTACTCTATTCTGGCAGCCGCATCGGCAAGAATCGCAAGCCCTTCAAAATGTACAAATTCCGCTCCATGGTTGTCGGGGCAGATGTTCAGAAGGCAAAATTACAGCAAAGCAACGAAAAAGACGGCCCCATCTTCAAAATTAAGGACGATCCGCGCACGACGCGAGTGGGGCGCTGGATTCGCAAAGCCAGCCTGGACGAACTGCCGCAGTTGTACAATGTACTACTGGGGCAAATGAGTCTGGTGGGGCCGCGCCCCCCGCTGCCGGAAGAAGTGGCCGAATACAAACCGTGGCACATGCAGCGCCTCTCCGTTATTGGCGGGGTGACGGGCTTGTGGCAGGTCAGCGGCCGTTCCGATTTAACCTTTGACGAATTGTGCCTGCTAGATATTTACTACATTGAAAATTGGTCTCTGGCCATGGATATCCGCATCCTCCTGCAAACCATTCCCCACATGCTGTTCGGCCGGGGGGCGTATTAGATATTAGAGATTAGAGATTGGAGATAAACGTAATCTCCAATCTCCCAATCTCTTTTTTGTGGTAAAATCATCAATGATAATAACGATTTTCCAGGAAAATCAACAGAGACGATGATGATTTACCGATTTTTAACCAACCGTTTACCTGACGCCAGCGCGCGCCGTTTGGTAATGATAACGGGCGCGCGACAAACAGGGAAAACCACGCTGGCCCGCGCCGTTTACCCCAATTTGCGTTATATCTCTCTGGATGAAGTGGAAGCGCGCCTGCAACTGCGCCAATTGCCCACCCGCGCCTGGGCCAATACAGTGGGCGCGGCCGTACTGGACGAAGCCCAAAAAGAACCAGCCATTTTTGAAAAGGTCAAATTTGCTTACGACCAGGGAGAAATTGATTTTTCTGTCTTGCTGGGGTCTTCACAAATCACCATGCTCAAAAAGGTGCGGGAGACTTTGGCCGGGCGCGTTTTTATTTATGAGTTGTGGCCTTTGCTATTAAGCGAATTAACCGGCGGCAGCGCGCCCCAACCGCCGTTGTTTGAACGTCTGCTGGCTCTGCCGGGAACAGCCGATGAGATACTGACGCAAGAACCGGCCATTTTATTGGGCGAAGAAGCAAACCATCAGGCAGAATGGCTCAAATATGCCCTCGCCTGGGGCAGTATGCCGGGCCTCTTGCCCCTCAACCAGGCTGACCGGCACGATTGGCTGCGCTCTTATACGAACACTTACCTGGAACGCGATCTGGCCGACTTGGCCCGACTGGATGATTTGCTCCCTTTTCGCCGCTTTTTACAATTGGCAGCGCTGCGGTCCGGGCAATTGCTTTCCTACGCTGATCTGGCGCGGGATACGGCCGTCAGCCCCACCACAGCCCGCAACTATTTACATTACCTCACCCTTTCCTACCAGGCATTTTTGTTACAGCCCTGGTTTGGCAATCAGACAAAACGGCTGGTTAAATCTCCCAAACTATACTGGACTGACGTCGGTTTGTACCGGCAGCAAACAGGTAATTGGGGAGAAGTAAACGGCCCGCTGTGGGAAACATTTGTGGTCGGCGAATGTTACAAATGGATAAAAACGATGCGGCCGGATACAAACATCTGGTTTTATCGCACACACGGCGGGTTAGAAGTAGATGTTTTGTTGGAATCAGAGCATGGTATGTGGGGGATTGAGATAAAAGCCAGCCGCCAGGCCAGCCGGGGCCAAACGCGCTCTTTGCGCCGCCTAGGCAAACAAATGGGCGGCCAGTGGCGCGGCGGGTTACTCGTCTATCAAGGGGAACAAATCGTCAAGCTGGGGGAAAATATCTGGGCAGTCCCGGTCGGACGGCTGTTTGGTTAGGGTATTAAGGTATTGGGGTGCTGACAACAATACCCCAATACCTTAATCCAGGTCGTCCGGCAGCTGCGGCTGATCCATGCCGATGACTTCGCCGTGAAAGTTAATGATGATGCGGAAGCCCATCATCCCCATCATGTCGCGGGCCTGGGCGGGCATCCCTTGGGCAATAATCTGGTCCATGTCAATGTTGCGCAGGGAGGCTTCGATGGCCGCTTTGGTCATCAAGTCGTCTTTCCCCATCAGGTTCAACGTTTGCTCCACCGCCATATCCCGGTTTTGCTCTAACTGGTCCAGGAAGATGGCTAACACCTGTCTATCCACGGCTTCGGCGTCTACGTGACGCAAAAAACCATCATCGTCTATTACGTACTGGGCTTCGTCACCGATAACGGCCGTATCCACCGGCTGCCCCTCTTCATCATAAATTAAGCCTGCAAACAATGCTTGTCTAGCCATAATCCAATCCTGTTACGGGTTTAGGTTTCTCTGGTACAATGTTCTGTAATTGCCATCTGCTATACGTAGCATAAACCAAATAACCTGGAAAAGCAGGGGGCAACTCATTCTATTCTCAGGAATTATACCGCATTGTCGGCCAATATTGGGCATTTCCCGGTCAAAATTGTTACCGTGTTCACGGTAGAGTATAATGCGCCGCTGGTTTGGGTATGTTGTACCTAACCACAAAACAGGGAAAAGGAACGTACATTGTTTAGACCGTTAGACTGGCTGTTGGGCCTATTTTCATTAGA
>JALUPA010000603.1 GCA_027054335.1 Ardenticatenaceae bacterium | reverse complement strand
GGGTACTCAATCTTTCAGAGATTCATTTGAAGATATTACGACTATTTGAGGTAGATGTGGGAAAATGCTATCTCATCAAAATTTAGGTGCGGAATGTGGGATAAACAATTCAACAGGGGGAGTTTTCGTTTCAGCAGGATTTCTCTGCCTTTGTATTTTTTGACTTGAGCCAGGTATAAATTGGGATGTTTGCGCTTTAACTGATTGAGTGGATAGAGGATCGCAGACGAATTTTACTGAGAACATTCCGGCCCAAAACAATATCGCCGCCGCTGTCTAATAAAGCGGTGATGACGGCCGTTTGCGCGCCAATCTCGCTATTCTGAATCACGACAGGCAGTGCGGGGAACGGGGGATAAAATGATTCGTCGTAAGGAAAGATGATGCGGTTCATTGTTCAATACGAAAGCCGCGGCGCGTTAATGTGGTTTCTGGTTCTTTTTCGACGCGGGTAATCATAACGGGCGTCTGCCCAAAACGCTGCCGGATACGGCCATACAAAATCGAAAAATCAGGATCGTGATCCACAACCTGGCCCTCGCGCATGGCAATATATTGTCCCAGATATTTTGTTTTTAACGCATCGTGCTGCAAGCGATAGCTGGCACTTTCTTCCGCAATTTTACGGCGGCTTTGTTCCCACAAATAGAGGCGAAATGCCTCGTCGGCAATGTCATCCAGGTTACTGTGCTGTGTTTGCGCTGCTTCTTCCAGCTGTTTATACAATTCGGGGTTCACTGTAACGGTGGGCATAAACGCGCCTCCCTGTCAGATTGAGTCTGCTCACATTATAGCACAATATAATTACATCGTTCCATCCAACAAATGCTCATACGTTTGCCGCTGGCGGATAACCAAATACCGATTACCGTCTACCAAAACTTCGGCGGGGCGGGGACGGCCGTTATAATTCGAGGCCATAGCAAACCCATACGCCCCCGCTTGCATCACCGCCAGCAAATTGCCCGGCTCCTGCAGCGGCAGTGGCCGCACCTTTGCCAGAAAATCCCCCGTCTCACAAATCGGGCCGACGACGTTGTAAGTGACAGGCGCTTCTAAAGTGCCTGTCACTTGTTCCACCGGCCAAATAGGGTGATGTGCCTTATACAGCGTGGGGCGGAGCAAATCATTCATCCCCGCATCCACGATGAGAAACTCCCTGTCTCCCTGTGGTTTCGTGTAGACAACTTTGGTCAGCAGTGTGCCCGTCGGCCCTACAATGGAACGCCCCGGCTCCATGACCAGTTCGTAACCGGCTTGCAGGATGGGTTGGCTTACGGCCGTCACCCACTCTGCAATATCCGGAGATTGGAGAGGAGAGACTGGAGATTGAGGCGTGCTATCTCCAGCCTCCATTCTCCAATCTCCATCCCCATAATCAATCCCTAAACCGCCACCCACATCCAGATATTGCAGGTGGACACCGTTTCCGGCTAGTTCGCCTGCCATTTTTACCAGGAAATGGGCTGATTCTACAAAGGGAGACAGGTCGGTGATTTGCGAGCCGATGTGGGCGGCCAGGCTGACCGGCCGGAGCCAGGGATGTTGTTGGGCAAATTGGAGGATAGCTACGGCCGTATCCGGCGGCACGCCAAACTTATGCTCACGCTGCCCCGTGCTGATGTATGGGTGCGTCTCCACGGCAATATTTGGGTTTACGCGCACACCGATAGGGGCGATGGTCTGCTGCTGCAGGGCAACTTCGGCAATCGTTTCCAGTTCCATGGCCGATTCCACGTGCAGGGCGCGGATGCCCACTGCTAGAGCGCGTTCAATTTCCGGGCGCAGCTTGCCCACGCCGGAGTAGATGATTTTTTCCGGCGGGATACCGGCGCGCCGGGCCAGGAACAGTTCCCCGCCGCTGGTTACGTCCGCTCCCATGCCCGCCTCTCCCAGCCGGCGCAGCAGAGCGGGGTTGCCGTTGGCTTTAACGGCGTAACAGGCCAGCCCGTTGTCTGTCTGATAGGCGGCAGCGCGGCGCAGCAGTTCCGCCTGGCTGTAGACGTAAACCGGTGTGCCCACAGCCTGGGTAATTTCGGTCAGGGGCGTGTCTTCACAGTAGAGCGTATCTTGTTTATATTGAAAAGGGGTCATAAATGCGTATCCAGGTTTCAATGCTGTGGGCAATAAAGGCTCTTGGTTTTTTCAGGACGCAGATTGACGCTGATCAACGCAGATTGATGGGTAAAAAATCAGCGCCATCGGCGTTAATCAGCGTCCCAAATTTTACATAACTTTGTTCCCAATAGGGTCTGTTAGATGGTCGATTTTTGTTTTTGCGGGGTACTCAGTTCAGTTTTTAGGATAGGTACTTCTGCGGCTGGGGGCAACGGCCGTTCCTCTGCTACAAGCGCGTCTTTTTCCATTTTCTCAATCGTCTGGGCCACATTTTCGATGGCTACCCGCTGCTTGCGGTACAGATCAGATTCACTCATCGCCAGCCGCCGGGCCACATCCCGCACCTTTTGCCCCTGGACAAACTTCAGTTCCAGAATGTTGTACAAAATCCATTCGCCGGTTGTCATGCTGCGCTCCCCTTCCGGCTTTTGCAGTTCGATAGCGTCATTCAGGATGGCGCGTAACGCTTTGGTGGGGTTATTTTCGTGTTTCGCCATGGCTTTTTGCACAATTTGCAGGCGCATGAGCGGGCTTTTGGTCAATTTGGGGCCGCCCCAGTAATCGCGCAGGGCGTCACGCACCATGCTGTTAAAGTCGGGGTCGTTTACGATGGTTTCCGACGGTGGTGCGGCGAGGATGGGCGCGCCGGCCAAAGCGGCGGCGCTGCGGCGGCGCTGCAAGGCGGTAATTTGGGGCAGCAGCCCTTCCACCGAGGCGAACACTTCTTGCTGCAAGATGCGGTCTTCCAGTGCGGTGGCTGCCTGAGCCGTCAGGTTGTCCAGAATTTGTAGTTCCTCGTCGTTGAGATCAGGTTCTGCGGCGCGGGCGCGGATGCCGAAAATGCCCAGCATCACATCTCCCTGACGGCCGTATAACGGCCGTATCCAATACCCCTGCCACACAATAAACCCGCCTACACTGCGCAGCTTGCCGTCGCTTGCCTTCTCCTTGCCGTTCCCGTTCTGCCCGCCGATTTGCGTCAATTCTTCCCAGTCCGAATGGCGCAAAATCGTGTCCGAATCAGTTGTGTCCAGCGGGCCGGAAACGGCTTCCAGTTTTGGCCCTTCCGGGGTGATGGCCGCCACAAAAGAGGTGGGTGTGCGCAAAGCATCACAGGCGGCCGCCAGGACGCTTTCCAGATATTGGTGCAAATCCCGCGTGGTGAGCAGCCGTTCGCTTAACTGCTGGATGCGGCGCACGTCCGGGTCATTATTCAGATGGAAAAAACGTTCTAACGGCCGTTTGTACGCATGGATTGCCCATTCCACCAACATTACCGTCGCCACCACCGCAATTGCCGTTACCGTTTCCGCGGGCAGGCCAATGGCCGGGCTGCCGCGGCTGGCCAGGATATAAACCACCAGCACAATTGAAGCCGTCAGCGGCACGCGGGCCATATACTTAAACAACTTCACCCGCACCACCCGATCCGGGGATGTGGCCCCAAAATAGACCAGATGCGCTGTAAGAATGGCAAACATCAGCCCGACGACCAGATTCCCCGTAATAATGATCAGCCAGAACCAGATGGGTAAATCTGTCTGGAAACTTTCATTAGTCAAAACCAGGTAAGGGAAAACAGCCAGAGGCGCGGCGATGAAAACAAACAGCGTGATGCTCATGCGCTGGCGGGTTGTAGTCGTAATGCTGCGTTCCCGCGCTCGCCATACATTGTAAATACTCAAGGCAGTCATCGTCCAAAAGTACAAGGCAAACAAGACGAACAGCAGCCCGGCCGATAGATGTGGTACGGCAGACGACAATATCTGTTCCGGCGCTTGCACAATCAAATCGGTGAACAGCGCCAGTCCCAGGAAGATGAGTCCGGCAAGGTAGCCAATACGTACGGAATAGCGCCGCCGTTGGGAGGGGGTTCCTGTGGTGGAAAGGAGGGCGTCAGACAAATGGTATTGGGCGGCCGGTACCATGGCCACGCCAATCCATTCCAGGCGCAGCAAAATTTCGGCCGATATGGGAACTAAAGCCCGGCTGACCAGGAGTTCGGCAAAAAAGGTAATGCTGACGAAGGAGATGAGAGCAATAAAGGCGCGGGTAACGCGATCCCGCCGGGCGCGGCCTAAGTTGTAAAGGACAACGGCCGTGCCAAAAATGACCATGATGGATTGCAGTGTGTCATTCGTGAGGGCTAAAAAGGCGTTCAAGTTGTTCATTGATTACTGACGATTCTTAATTAAAATCACAAATATCGGGATGGTTCAGCAATCCGGGAAATTAGCTTGACACTTTGTAGGGCGATTTTGTAAATCGCCCCCTGGACAATTTGCAAAATCGTCCTACAAGTTGCCAAGTACAGTTTTAGCCATCCCCAAATAGCAAATGCCCACTATCGAAGTCTTTTCTATGATAGATAACATCATAACATCATTATGCAAGCTTTCGCTTCTTCAATTCATAATATAACCCGTCAATCAGTTTCAATAATGTTTCCGAATATTCTTGATCAACAGGTATTTGTTTTCGATATGTAGTAAGGAATGCTCCAAATTCCCCATAGGTACAATAGCTGATTATACTGTTTTCCAAAACCTTTTCTACACCATCCCAATCTATCTCAATATTTTCCTGGTTGTTTGCTTTACGCATCAACTTATCAATATCCATACGTAGAGTGGCTTCAAGCAATTCCTCTGTAGTGGAATATTTTTCAGACCATAGATTTTGGAAATTCCTTTTGCCAATATAAAGTAAAAAAGATTGTTTTTTATTCTTGCTTTGTTGTTGCTCCAGCCAGTGAAGCAGTGCGTATTTATAAACTTGCTCTTTTGATGATTGGGCGTTAATTTTTAATTCAATACTGAAATCAGTATTTCTTGAGCTAAACAGCAAGTCCGGCTGTACTAATCTGCAAAATTCCGTTATTTCGTTACGTCCCATTAGGGATAATGTTTCAGTGATATTAACATTACAGGTAGTATTGACAAATGACTTTGTAAAATTAGCGGGAACCAGCCGAAAAAAGAAATTGAGTATGTGATTTAAGGGAACCTCTATGTTTTGGAGATGGGCTAACACATCGTTTTTATTCTTATACCGGCTATTTTTAGTTTTTCCCAGGCGTTGGGGTTCCCAATAGTAAAATTCTATTGCGTCGTAATATTCAGACGTCCATTCATTGCCCATGGGAGGCTCCTGTTGGGTGGTTTAAGCCGGTGACGGCGAGGGTGGTAAATCCAGTTTCGGCCGGTTCCATCCGGAAGATTCCGATTCCTCTTCTTCCGGGATAGGCGGCTGCGGCGGCTGGGGGATATTGGATTCCGAGGACGGTAACGGCCGTCCCTCTACCAGGGCCACAAACTCCTCCGCTTCCAGTGTTTCCACATCCAGCAAGCGAGCCACGACGATATCCAGTTTGTCCCGGTTCTCTGTCAGGATTTGCCGGGCCAGTTCGTATTCTTCATCCACAATACGGCGCACTTCTTCGTCAATCTGCCGGGCGATCTCGTCCGAATAATCCCGCTGTTCACTGATCTCCCGCCCCAGAAAAACCATTTCCTGCTTTTGGCCGTAGACGCGCGGGCCAAGCTCCTTACTCATGCCGTATTCCGTGACCATGGCCCGGGCCGTTTGGGTGACCCGGCGCAAATCGTCGCTGGCCCCCACGGTAATCTCGCCAAACACCAGCTCTTCGGCTACACGGCCGCCTAACATACTGGCAATCCGGGCTTCAAGCTGAGATTTGGTGGGCAGGAGTTTGTCATCTTCCATATACCAGGTAATGCCCAGCCCCATACCACGCGGCACAATAGTCACCTTGCGCAAGGGCAAGGCGTCTGCCAGAAAATGGCTGACCAGAGCGTGCCCGGCTTCATGGTAAGCAATCACTTCTTTTTCTTCCGGAGAAATAATGCGGCTGCGCCGTTCCGGTCCCAGTTGCACCCGTTCTATGGCGTCGTGAAATTCGGCCATACCGATGCTCTTTTTGTTACGCCGGGCGGCCAGCAGGGCGGCTTCGTTGACCGTGTTTTCGATGTCAGCGCCGACAAAGCCGGGGGTGGCTTTGGCCAAAGCGGAAACATCTACGTTGGAAGCGACCGGTTTGCCCCGAATGTGAACTTTGAAGATGGCTTCGCGCCCTTTCACGTCCGGGCGGTCAATGACCACGCGCCGGTCAAAACGGCCGGGGCGGGTCAGGGCCGGGTCCAGAATGTCGGGGCGGTTGGTGGCGGCGATGATGATGATGTGTACGTCGGTACCAAAGCCGTCCATCTCTACCAGAATCTGGTTGAGGGTTTGTTCCCGCTCATCGTGAGAACCACCTAATCCGGCCCCGCGCTGGCGGCCGACGGCGTCAATCTCGTCAATGAAGATGATGCAGGGGCTGTGCCGCTTGGCTTGCTCGAAGAGGTCGCGCACCCGGCTGGCCCCTACGCCGACGAACATCTCTACAAATTCGGAACCGGCAATAGAGAAGAAGGGGACGCCGGCCTCGCCGGAGACGGCTTTGGCCAGTAAGGTCTTGCCGGTTCCGGGGCTGCCCACCAGCAAAACACCTTTGGGAATGCGGGCGCCAAAGGTGACGAATTTTTCCGGTTCCTGGAGGAATTCTACAATTTCTTTTAGTTCTTCTTTGGCCTCATCACATCCGGCGACGTCGTCAAAGTTGACGGTGGGCTGGTCGCCGGTGAACATGCGGGCTTTGCTTTTGCCAAAGGACATGGCCTGGTTGCTGCCGCCTTGACTCTGGCGAAACATGAAGTAGAAGAAGCCGATGATAAGCAGAGCCGGCAGGAGGAGAATGGCGATGCTGAACCAGTTTTCCCACTGGCTGGGGGCCTGATAGGTAATGCTGGGTTGACCTTCGCTGCTGCCCAGAGTGACGCCGTAAGCGGCTAATTGCTCTTCCAGAGAGCTGTTGTCGCTGATGTGGGAGGTGGCTTCGTCTTTGTTGGGATCGGTGTAGGTGATGGTGATTTCACGGCCGTCGCTGGCTACCTTGATTTCTGCGACATTATTATCCTTTATGTCTTGGGCCAGCTGGCTGATGGAGATTTCTTCAGTCGGCGTAGATGTAGCGTTGTAGCTCCACATGATTGCCATGATGGCCAAAGCAATAAGCAGGTAGATAAACCACTTGGCGGCATTTGACGAATTCATAATTACCTCTGTAATTGAGTATAGCAGAAATGGGGGGTGATTGGTAATTGGTAATTGGGTAATTACCAGTTACCAGTTACTCAATTACTGGCTCCAGGCCAGATAGACGGCAATCCAGAGGGGGATGAGGCCGAGGAGGGCGATGAGGGCGGCGATGCCCAGGCCAATCGTGACCCAATCAGCGCCTTCCGGTTCGGCCTCACCGGGTTTGTAGGTGAGGGTTTGGCCGGGAGACAACGGCCGTGCCGGTGTAGTGGGTGTGGGAGCGTCATCGTTGGTTAACGGCCGTTGGTAAACCCGGGTCTGCTGCTCATAGACCGGGACGCCGGATTGCGTTGTCTCTGGAAGCTGCGTGGTGGCTGCGGCAATGGTAGCAATCGGGCCGGTATCCTGCAGGCTGCGTTCCCGGTAAGCGGTTAAGATGCGGCTCACCTGGCCGGCTGTGCGGTAACGGCTGCTGGGTTCTTTGGCCAGTAGTTTATCTACAATATGGTCTAGCTGGGCAGGGATGGCCGGATTGTAGGTGCTGGGCAGTGGCGGCGGTGTGTGCAGGTGTTTCAGGGCCATCGCTGTATGTGATTCGGCGGCAAAGGGCAGGCGGCCGGTCAGCATTTCAAACAGCATCACTCCCAGCGCGTATACGTCTGAGGCCGGGGTGGGCGTCAGGCCGGCAGCCTGTTCCGGGGAGAAGTATTGCGGCGTGCCCCAAATCTGGCTGATAGTGCCCTGCTGGGTGGCTTGGCTCATGGCGCGGGCAATGCCAAAATCGGCTACCTTGACCCGCGCATCCCGCGTGACCAGGATGTTGTGTGGTTTGATGTCGCAATGCACCAGATTGGCCCGGTGCGCGTAGCCTAACCCGGCGCTGGTCTGGATGATTAGGTCGAGGGCCTGGTTGATGGGCATGGTCGTCCCTTTGTCGCCATACTCCCGGATGATTTGCTTGAGCGTCTGGCCCTCGACGTATTCCATTACGATGTAATGCCGGTTGCCATCCTGGCCGATGTCGTGAACGGTGACGATGTTGGGGTGGGAAAGGTTGGCGGCAGCGTGGGCTTCGCGCCGGAAGCTTTCCAGAAAGCCGGGGTCGCTGGTCAGGCTTTCGTGCAGCACTTTGATGGCTACAATCCGGCCCAGCGCCCGATCCTGGGATTTGTAGACTTGGGCCATGCCGCCGCTGCCAATACGGGCCAATAATTCGTAACGGCCGTTTAAGACCACATTTTCTTCAACCATACCGGGATTGTAAGAAGGAAAGCGGTTGGGGGCAAATGGTTGTCTCAGGGTGAATTCGCAGCAGCAGAGACGGCCGTACAAATTTCTATCCGCCAATTTGTAGACGACACAAGAAACAGCTTTATAATAAGCCTCGCTTGGTCTTCTGGGTGAGAGAATAGAGGGTGCATCACGCATCACGCGAGGTTTTTATGGATTTCCAACTGTCTGAAGGGCAAAAAGAGCTGATAGCCCACGCCCGCGCCTTTGCCGAGGCGGAGATTGCCCCGTATGCGGCAAAGTGGGACGCGGAAGAGCATATCCCTCGCGCGCAAATTCAAAAATACGCGGATGTGGGCTGGTTTGGCTTGACTCTGCCAGAAAAGTATGGCGGGGGCGGTTACTCTGCTCTGGATGCCATCTTAATTATTGAGGAAGTGGCCCGGCACTGCGGCGTCAGCGCCCGGATTATTGTGGACCACAACTTTGGCGCGGTAGGCACAATTTTGAACTTTGGCACGGAGGCGCAGCGGCAGCAGGTCTTACCGGCAATCTGCCGGGGGGAAAAGCTGATGAGTATCGGTATGACGGAGCCGGAAGCAGGTTCGGCGTTGACCGATTTGACCACATCGGCGCGGGAGGCGGGGGAATTTTATGTGCTGAACGGCCGTAAACATTGGATCACCGGTGCGGGTGAACGGGAATATACCCTGGTCTACGCCCGCTTTGGCGGCGTGCCCGGCCCCAAAGGGATTGGCGCGATTCTGGTAGAAGAAGGAATGCCCGGCTTTACTCCCGGCCCCCGTATTCCCTCCCTCGGCGTGCGTGGTGTGCGGGAGGGAGAGTTGTGGTTTGACGACGCCCGCGTGCCCAAAGAAAATTTGGTTGTGCCGCCCGGTTCTGCCTTCCGCAATTTGATGTCGGCGTATAATGGGCAGCGGGTGGGGGCGTCGGCCGTGGCTTTGGGGTTGGCGCAGGGAGCGTTTGCTTACGCCCTGGCTTACGCGGACGAGCGGCGCCAATTTGGCAAGCGCCTTACCGACTTCCAGGCGATTCAGTTCCAGCTGGCCGATATGGCCATGGAGCTGGACGCGGCCCGCCTGCTCATCTACCGGGCGGCGGCCAACGCCCAGGCGACGATTACGGACCGGTACGAATCGAGTCTGGCCAAGATTTTTGTCTCGGAGATGGCGATTCGGGTGACGAGCGGGGCAATTCAGTTGATGGGGGCGGAGGGATACGGCCGTCATCACCCTGTCGAGCGTATGTTCCGTGACGCCCGCGCTTTTACCCTGGCCGGCGGGTCGGCAGAAATTCAACGGCTGGGGGTGGCGACTCGTGTTTTGGGACGGCCGTTACCGCAACATTAAAAGGAAAAACGGCAAGATGTAACCTTGCCGTTTTTCCTTTTTCACAAATCTCTCATTTTTTGACAATCACCTCGACTGACGTTACACTCGTTTAACTTGAGTGGCACCTCGCTTCACTCAATGTCCCCATATTATATAAGTAGGGCAAAAGTGAGCCTGCCCGCAAAATTTTATACGTTTTCGGCTACGGTTTTGGATCATAGTCGGAGCACAGTTCAAGGAGAAGAGATATGAAATCCGTGAAGATGTTAACGCTAATTGTATTCCTGATGGTGGCGCTGGTTTTGGCTGCCTGTGGGGGGAGTGCTTCTGAGGAAGTTGTAGGCGAGGATACGACTTCTACAGAAACCACAGCCGAGACTGATGCTGCCGAAGAAGCACCGGCCGAAGAAAAAACGCCGGCAGAGGAAACGCCGGCTGAAGAAGCCCCGGCTGAGGAAGAAGCCGTGGTGGAACCGGCCGGTGAGCCGATTAAAATTGGCGGCCTGGCTCCGCTGTCCGCCCCCGGTGCTGTAGTCGGCGGCGAAGCAATGCGGGACGCTATGATGATCGCAGTGGAAGAGATCAACGAGGCTGGCGGTATTTTGGGCCGTCCGGTGGAGTTGATCATTGTGGATACGGAAGGGCTGCCGGAACGGGGCACGGCCGTGATGGAGAAACTGATCAACCAGGATAACGTCGTGGCTATTGGCGGCGGGTACCACAGTTCTGTCGGCGTGGCGGCGAAAGAAGTGGCCCGTGACAATGGCACGCCCGTCGTCTTTGCCGAGACGTGGAATGACACCATCACCAGCAGCCAATACCCGGAAATCTTCCGTATTGCCCCCTTGAGTTCTGAAGTATCGGCCGTGGACGTGAAGTTTGTCGGCAGCCTGCCGGGCATCGAAAAGGTGGTCATCGTCACGGAAAACACCGACTATGGCATCCCGGCGGCAGAAGACACCACCAATGGTCTGGCAGAAATGGGTATTGAAGCAGTCACCTTTGGCGTGGACATCGGTACGCAGGACTTTGCCGGAATCGTCGAGCGGGTAAAAGCAGAAGACCCGGACATGATTATGGTCTTGACCACGGGTGAAGCCGCGTATAACTTCCAGCAGCAGGCGGCAGACGCTGGATTGGGCCCGCAAGATATACCGATGTTGTGCAACCAGGTCTCTCTGGAAAGTTCCGCCTTTTGGCAGAACGTGCCGGATGGCAACTACTGCTTTGTGCGTCGTGTGGGTCTGCCTACCGAGTTGTACAATGACGTGGCCAAGTCATTTGTGGCCAAGTACACCGAGCGCACCGGCAAGCAGGCAGCCGAATCCTATGCTCTGGAAGCGTATGATTCCATCATGATTATTGCTCAAGCCATCGAAGAAGCCGGTACAACTGATCCGGAAGCGATCATTGATGCCCTGGAAAATATCACTTACACAGGTACGTTAGGGACGATTACCTTCCCTTATGGTATTAACAACCCGCCGGAAGACAACGGGGTTGAAGCCAAATGGTGGCATCAATTCCCGGAACCGGCTATCACGATTGTGCAGTACCAGGAAGAAGGCCAGGATTCTACGGTAGCCCCGGTAGTCTTCCCGGATACGTACAAGACGGGAGATATCATTATTGGCGGGGAAAAGGTAGAAATTTCCAGCGGTGACGCGGAGACAGTACCGGCTGGTGATACTGGCGGCGAAGAGGAAATGGCAGCTCTGGAATGTGACGGCCCCATTAAGCTGGGCGGTCTGGCTCCGTTGTCTGCTCCTGGCGCTGTGGTTGGCGGCGAAGCGATGCGGGACGCTATGATGATCGCAGTGGATGAACTTAACGAGGCTGGCGGTATTGGCGGCTGCGAAGTGGAATTGATCATTGTGGATACGGAGGGGCTGCCGGAACGGGGCACGGCCGTAATGGAGAAACTGATCAACCAGGATAACGTCGTGGCTATTGGCGGCGGGTATCACAGTTCTGTCGGCGTGGCGGCTAAAGAAGTAGCCCGTGATAACGGTACGCCCGTCGTCTTTGCCGAGACGTGGAATGACACCATCACCAGCAGCCAATACCCGGAAATCTTCCGTATTGCCCCGCTGAGTTCTGAGGTATCGGCCGTGGACGTGAAGTTTGTCGACAGCCTGCCGGGCATCGAAAAGGTGGTCATCATCACGGAAAACACTGACTATGGCATTCCGGCGGCGGAAGACACCACCAACGGTCTGGCGGAGATCGGCATCGAAGCGGTCACTTTTGGTGTGGACATCGGCACGCAGGACTTTGCCGGTATCGTCGAGCGGGTGAAGGCTGAGAATCCGGACATGATTATGGTCTTGACCACAGGCGAAGCCGCTTACAACTTCCAGCAGCAGGCGGCAGACGCCGGTATTGGCCCGCAGGATGTGCCCATGATGTGCAACCAGGTCTCTCTGGAAAGTTCCGCCTTTTGGCAGAACGTGCCGGATGGCAACCTGTGCTTTATGCGCCGCGTTGGTTTGCCCACGCAGTTGTACAATGACGTGGCCGAGTCATTTGTGGCCAAGTACACCGAGCGCACCGGCAAGCAGGCAGCCGAATCCTATGCTCTGGAAGCGTATGATTCCATCATGATCATTGCTCAGGCCATCGAAGAAGCCGGCAGCCTTGAGCCGCAGGCAATTATTGACGCGCTGGAAAACATCGAATACGTTGGTACGCTGGGTACCATTACCTTCCCTTACGGCATCAACAACACGCCGGAAGCAAATGGCGTCGAGGCCAAATGGTGGCACCAGTTCCCGGAACCGGCTATCACCATTGTGCAGTACCAGGAAGAAGGCCAGGATTCTACGGAAGCCCCGGTTGTTTTCCCGGAAACGTACAAGACGGCCGAACCCATCATTGTAGGTCAATAGTTTTTTAACGTGATGCGTGGTGCGTGAAACGTGATAGATTCGTCACGCATCACGTTTCACGCATCACGTCTTTGAGGAGAAGGTATGGAGTTTAGTTCGATCTTCTTTGGGACTTTGCTGTGGGTGCTTTTTTGGGGAGCAGTGGGGCTGGCGGTAACGCCGCGCATTTACCTGCGCCGGGACAAGGATGTGTCCCAGACCGGTTTGATGGGGGCGCTGGCAGGGGCAGCGCTGGGGCCGGTGGGGCTGGCCGCCCTTTGGGTGTTGACTCCTTCTTACAAAACCCGCTTTGCCCTTATTCCCGGCATTATCGTCATTTTTATTCTTTCTCTGGCGTTTGCCCGCGCCGACCCGGATAACCTTTGTGTAACCAGCGGCAGTTTTGTCGCTTCCCAGTTGATGAACGGCATCATAATCGGCATCATTTACAGTTTGATGGCGTTGGGGCTGACGCTGATTTTTTCAATTCTGGGTATTGTCAGTTTTGCTCACGGCGAGTTTTATATGATAGGGGGGATGATTGCCTATTTTATGACAGCCCAATGGTTCCCCGGCGTGAACCCGTTGCTGGCCATCCTGGCGGCGTGCGTGGGCACTTTCCTGATTGGCCTGGTGTTTGAGCGGATTTTCTTGCAGCCGATGCACAGCGGGGAGGTGGAACGGCCGGGCGAGTATGCCATTCTGGTGACGTTTGGGCTGGCTTTTTTCCTGCAATACTTTGTGCAGGCGACGGCAGGGGCCAATCCGGTAAAGGCTTCCCGTTATTTCGATTTTCCTCTTATGGAAAACGCGCTGATTCAGACGACGAAAGGGAACATCACTTTTTTTGACGCTGTTTCCATCCCCAATCCGCGTTTTACGGCGGCTGTGGTGGCCGTTATTATGTTGGCAGCGTTGCTGTTGTTTTTGTACCGTACCTGGACGGGGAAGGCGCTGCGGGCGGTGAGCGAAGATAAACAGGCGGCAGCCGTGGCCGGTATCAACACCGAAAATATGAATACGCTGGCGTTTGCCCTGGGCGGTATGTTGGCCGGTTTGTCGGGGGCGATGCTGGTGCAGGTGTTTTCCTGGCTGCCCCAGGTAGGGGTTATTGCTTCGTCCCGTTCGTTTGTGATTATTGTGCTGGGGGGGATGGGATCGCTGCCGGGCGCGTTTATCGGCGGCTTGATGGTAGGTTTGTTTGAAGCGGCGGGGACGGGCTGCATTCCCGATCCTACGCGGGCTGCTTCCTATATTCCGGCTTACGGCATGATTGTGCTGACTCTGGTTCTTTTGTTGAAACCGACCGGCTTGTTTGGGAAAGAACTATGAACCGACAATGGATTCCCCGAATTGCTGGCATTGCGGCAGTTGTTTTGCTGTTTATTTTTCCGTTTATTTACGGCCGTTCCGATTACGACTTCATCATGCACTTGTGGATCACGGCTTTCTTTTTTGCCATTCTGGCCGCCAGTTGGTCATTATTGGCCGGGTACGCCGGGCAGTTTTCTTTTGCTCACATGGCTTTTATGGCAATTGGGGCGTATACAGCTGCGCTGTACGGCAATTACGTCCGCATTCTCAGCGCCCCTACCAACCTTTGCACTGAATATCAATTCGGCAGCCGCTGGTTGGTGATTTTGAATCCGGTAGGTGTGACTTCTTCGGCCAAAGATTGCCTGGAAATAGCCAAAGAAACCCTGCCGGCCGGAACCATCATCAGCCAACCCTCTATCTGGTGGGGCGTGTTTGGCGGCGTGATTATGGGTGGTATTTTTGGCCTGTTGGTCGGCTACCTGGTTTTGCGTTTACGCAGCACCTATCTGGCCCTCTTCACTATTGGTTTTGCCGAGATTTTGCGGGCAGCTATCAGCGCGGAAATTGCTATTACCCAGGGACAGGCCGGTTTGGAATTGCTGCCCCTTTTCCCGCGCGGCCTTACCTTGTTTGGCAACACCTTTAGTTCCACGGATAAATTGTTGCCTTATTACGCAATGTTGTTTCTGTTTTTGTTGAGTATGGCGATTATGCTGCGCCTGACGTCTACTCGTTTTGGCCTGTTTATTCGCGCTTTACGGGAGGATGAGGAAGCGGCGGCGGCGTTGGGCGTGAACGTGGTGCGTTACAAGGTGATGGTTTTTACCATTACGGCGATGATGGCAGCGGCAGCCGGAGCTATTTTTGGGCATTATATCGGCATCATTACGCCTAATATCCTGATTATTTTGCAGATGAGTCTGGTGATTGCCATGGCGGTAATTGGCGGGCTGGAAAGTATTGTGGCCTCAGCGATTGGGGCGATTATCATCCTGTTTATGCTGGAACTGCTGCGAAACAGCTTTCAGATTGGCCCGGTGCGGGTGGATATGACGCTGTGGCGGTTGGTGTTCTTTGGCGCGGTGTTGATGTTGACTCTGCGCTTCCGGCGTAACGGTCTTATTGCCCCTATTCTGGACTGGTTTAATCGGGCGGGCATGGCTAAGGAGACGGTGGCTAAACGGCAGGTGGCTCCTACGGAGGGGAGTGACTGATGACTGAGCTGCGGGTAAACAATATCACCAAAAATTTTGGCGGTTTGCAGGTCTTGCATAATGTGTCGTTTGAGGTAAACGGGCCGGAATTAATCGGTTTGATTGGCCCAAACGGGGCGGGCAAGACGACGCTGACCAATATCCTGGACGGGGCGTTGAATCCCACGAGTGGTACGGTGTATTTGAACGGCCGTCGTATTGACTCGATGCCTCCTTATGAGGTAGCTAAAACCGGGCTGGGGCGTACCTTCCAGGTGACGCGGGCTTTCCGGCGTATGACGGTGCTGGAGAATTTGTATGTACCGGCCCTGGCCCTCCATCCGGCGGCCCGGCAGCGGGACTTTGAAGGCAAGGCGATGGATGTCCTGGAGTTTCTGACGATAGACCATTTGCGTAATGAATACGGCCGTGCCCTCTCCGGCGGTCAGCAGAAATTGTTAGAACTGGGTCGTCTGCTCATGCTTGACCCCGACATCATCATCCTGGATGAGCCATTTGCCGGCGTCCATCCCAAATTGATGGAGATCATTTACAAATACATCTACAAAGTCAACGAAGACGGTAAGGCAGTCATCATCATCAGCCACGATATGGACACCATTTTTACTTTGAGTAAGCGCTTGCTGGTATTGAATTACGGCGATTTGATTGCGGACGGCGACCCGGACATTGTGAAGAACGATCCGGCCGTCATAGAAGCCTATCTGGGCGCAGATGAGGACGAAGACTTGTACGAAGATAAAGAGGCCGAAGAACAGGCCGTAGAAGAAGGGGTGCAGGATGAGTGAGTACAATAACACCATTCTGGAAATGAAAGACCTCTACGTAGGCTATTATCGGGACCTGAATATTTTACAAGACCTGAATATCAAAGTGGAAAAGGGGAAAATCACCACTATTTTAGGGGCCAACGGCGTGGGTAAATCTACGACGCTCAAGGCCATCTATGGTTTTCTCAAGCCCAATGACGGCGATATTTTGATAGACGGTCAAAGCGTGTTGGGTGTGCCCATTCATGAGCGCATTTCCTTGGGATTGGCTTATATTCCGCAGCAGCCGGGTGTTTTTCGGCATATGTCGGTGCAAGAGAACCTGGAAGTAGGCGCTTGGACGTTCCGCAAGGACAAGAAACGGCTCAAGCAGAAACTGGAAGAGAATTACGAGCGCTTTCCCATCCTGCGGGACAAGCGCAAGCAGAAGACGGGTGAACTTTCCGGCGGGCAGCAGCGTATGGTGGAGATTGGCCGCACTTTGATGACTGATCCCAAAATTATTCTGGTAGATGAGCCAACGGCCGGTCTGGCCAAACTACTCTCGGCAGAAGTGTACCGGATGCTGACTAATTTGCGGGATGATGACGGGTTGACTATCTTGTTGGTAGATCAGGAAATTCGCCAGGCGCTTAAAATTTCTGATTATGTGTACGTGTTGGAGTTGGGGCGGAATAAATATGAAGGCCCGGCTTCTGACTTCCATGATTTGGAGAAGGCGTTCTGGGTAGGGTGATGCGTGTGACGTGATGCGTGAGAGTGCGGGTTACGCATCACGCATCACGCATCACGGCAAAATCATGGCGCAACCAAAAAACGTTCCTGAGTTCACGTCGCCGGCTTTTGCCCGCGACATTGTTTTATCCCCTACGCTGCGCATCAATGAGCGGGTGAAGGCGTTGTGGGCGGCGGGGAAAACGGTGTACCACTTTGGCTTTGGGGAGTCGCGTTTTCCGGTGCATCCTAAATTGCAGGCGGCGTTGGCGGCTAATGCCCATCGTAAGGGGTATTTACCGGTGCAGGGGTTGGCGGCACTGCGGGAGGTGATTGCGGCGTATGACGGCCGTACTCTTCACACCACCATCTCCCCAGACCAGGTTATCGTCGGGCCGGGCAGCAAGGCTCTGATTTACGCTTTGCAGATGGCCCTGGCCGGGGATTTGCTGCTGCCCACGCCTTCCTGGGTGAGTTACGCGCCGCAGGCGAAATTGTTGGGTAAGCCGGTGCATTTTGTCAGGGGGACGGCCGTAAACGGTTATCAACTCACCATCGAAGCCCTGGACGAAGCCGCGCGGCAGGCGCAAAGCGACACAAAAATACTGCTCATCAACAGCCCTAACAACCCGGCCGGCTACATGTTTGCCCCGGAATTCTTGCAGGAACTGGCCGAATACTGCCGCCAAAACCGGATTGTGGTCATCAGCGATGAGATTTACGCCAGAGTGGGGCATGGCTTCCGGCCCCACGTCTCCCTGGCCGAGTTTTACCCGGAAGGGACGATTGTGGTGGGCGGCCTGAGCAAGCATCTTTCCCTGGGCGGCTGGCGGTTGGGGAAGGCGATTATCCCCAAAGAGCAGCCCTCCTTGATGCCCGCTTTACGGACAATTGCCAGTGAAATCTGGTCTACAGCGACGGGGCCGGTGCAGTATACGGCCGTAACCGCCTACAGCAACGATCCCGAAATCGAAGCCTACATTACCGAATGCACCCAAATTCACGCCACCCGTACCCAGCACATCTGGGGCATGTTTGACGAATTAGGCATGACCTGCCCCCAGCCCCAGGGTGGCTTTTATCTGATCCCCAATTTTGACCGCTGGCGGGAACCGTTGGCCCGGCGCGGCGTACACACCTCGGAAGAGTTGGCCCATTTTTTGCTGGAGGAATACCATATTGCTTCCCTGCCCGGCAGCGCATTTGGCGTACCGTCCGAGGAGCTGTCTTTGCGTATAGCCACCAGTTACGTGGATATGGAAACAGATGAAGCAGCAGCCAAAGTCCTGATTGCCTGGCGGCAGACGCCGGACAAAGAGGTATTTATGGCCCAACATCAACCGCAAATGAGGCGGGCTTTGGCGCAGTTCCCACAATTTATTTCTGATTTGAGCAGCGGAGCGGCCTAGCGGCAGAGTGGCAGAGTGGTGGGGAGCTTTGCCACCTGGCCACTTTGCCGCTCGGCAACCTTTCAGACCATGATTGAGATACGTCCCATTACGACTATTGAAGAAGCGCGGCATATCGAACAAATTATTCAGGCGGCCTGGGGGACAGACTGCCAGATGGCAGTACCGGATCATCTGACGATTACGATTGCGCGGGAAAATGGCGGGGTGGTGTTGCTGGCCTGGGATGGGGAGCGGCCGGTAGGGTTTTGCCTGGGTTTCCTGTCATACGTAGAAACGGATGAAGGCAAACGGTTGAAGCATTGTTCCCACATGGCGGGGGTGATTCCTGAATATCGCGGCCGCCGGGTGGGGGAGATGATTAAGTGGGCGCAGCGGGATGCAGTGCTGGCGTTGGGGATTGACCACATCACCTGGACGTATGATCCGCTGGAAACGCTGAACGGCCGTCTCAACATCCACAAGTTAGGTGCAGTGTGCCACACGTACAAACGCAATATCTATGGCGACGGCCACGACAGTTTGAATTGGGGCGTGCCTACAGACCGCTTTCAGGTGGATTGGTGGCTGGCTTCAGAACGGGTGCGGGCGCATCGGGAGGGGAAGCAGCGGGATTTGTCTTTTGCCGAGTGGCAGGCGCAGGGGGTGGCGGTGGTGAATGGGGTTACGGCCGTAGACGGCATCTGGCGCCCCGGCGAGATTGACGAGCGTCTGTTTACCGGGCAAAAACTTCTCGTCGCCGTGCCCCGCGACTACCAGCAAGTGAAAAAGGCCAGCGTGGAACTGGGCCTGGCCTGGCGGCTGCACACGCGGGACATCTTTGAACACGCTTTTTCCCAAGATTTCACTGTCACCGATTTATTAGTGACAGACTCTTTGTGCTATTACTTGCTGGAAAAAGCCTCCTCTTTGGGAGTCTAAAAGTTATTTTAACGGCTAAGCTGAGCCGCCCCCACCCGCCGCTGCGAGCATGACCAACGTGACCAACTAACACCACCGCTGGTAGAGCGACTTCGTTAAAGCGCAAGGGCGGGGGTCGGCTCCAGCGTAGGTTGGGCGGCGGTTAACAACTGAAAACCGACTTCTCCTTACGTTGCCCCTTTTATCATTACCTCCCGCACTTGGCAGTGAGTCGGAACAAACCGTTGCCTTGATATTGGTAAGGTGGGGCAAGGGGCAAGAACCGCCAGGTACCAGCAAAGGGCCAGTCATTGAGGTCAACCCGAAGCGGGCCAGTGTATACAGACCCCGTAGTGGTAGTATGAATATGTCCGTCCGGGTCTTCCTTGAAAACTGACCACAGCCCATTGCACATAGCACCACTGCCGCACTTCAGGTAAGGGTAGTTTAGTAGCGGTGGCTTGTGGATAAAGCATCCCAAGCCACACTGTGGGCTAATCGAGGTAATCTTGATGTTCTTGCTGCATATAGTCTTGGGCATCTCATACAGCCAGCACTCAGCTTGTCGTGTTGGTAGCGCAACTATGTCGATTATGTCTCCTTCTTGGACCACGTGTACGCGCACATTGGCGCTACGCTTACATTCGCCCTGTACCTCAATGGTATAGTCGGTTGTGCTGGTTGGGCGGACTACTGTGTGGCCACTGGGCGACACGCTGCCCACGCCGGGACTGATCGTTGCCCGCCTAACGTCCTCAGAGCTCTGCCACCACAGGTGAACATCCTCACCAGGGCACACGTAAACTGTTGCTGCTGATTGACACGGCGAGCCGTCTAGGGTTGCGCAGATCACAGTAGTTGTCCTGCAGCCCTTTTGTCCCGAACAGTAGAATCGCAATTCACCGGTGTACTCTGGAGCAACAGTGAAGCGAAGCCAGGAATCAAATTGGTCTCCCTCGCCCAGATCCAGTTGTCCGGCTTCCTGGACAAGCACAGGGATTTCTCCTACTTGGTACTGCTCTAGAAGCGGCACGATCTTGGGTGTGAGGCGGATGGTATATTGCAGTGTGAACGCTCCTGTGTCCAAGTCCACGAAACCCTCACTACTTTCTAGGTCAATTGCATCTGGACCAATTGTGAGTTCTGGGATGCGGGTAGGTTTCGCCCAAGGCCAACCCTCACGGCTCAATACCAGGTCTGTCTCCGGCAGGGTCAGTCGCTGATCAACGAGTTTCAATGTGGCGCGACTCGGATCTTGGGGGATGGCACGGAACTCAAATGTCTTTTCCCCTTTGATGTGGAAAATCCGTCGCTCACTGCCAAGCTGCTTGGGCATGTCTACTGTAACCTGAGCATTCCACGCGTACCTTTTGCGAAACGGAAAAATATAGCGTTGTTGCTTCTCGACCATTTTGTCCTCCTTAGTGGGTTAGTTCCTTTATAACCCATTCAACTACCTATTCGGAATAGAGAGTTCGAGATATGTCCGTGGCCTCACCTCCTCAATATACCAAGCAGGATGCCGCCCAACGAAATAAGCGTTTCATGCGGCGCGGCAATGAGAAACAATCACAATAGCCTTTAAATCAGCCGCCGCATAAACGTTGTTGAACTAAGCCGTTGAAAGCAGATCGAGATTTCTTTGAGGATTAAGGCAATCTCCAGATTGGCCTAACCCAGAAACATGACCCAATTCTAAGTACAGTATAGCCAGAACGGAGAAAATATGTCAACAGAAAAATCATCGCCGTCAACCGAATGAGTGAAATAAGACCAGTATAAACACCGCCAGGTACGAGTGTGCTGTTATCAGACAGGCCAAAACACCGGCCAGGCAGCCGGCCGAACCAAAAAGAAGCGTATCAAGCTACAGGCGGCCAGCGGCCGTTACGAGGTTTACTGAAAGGGAAGAAATGAGTTAGCTACCACCTGGAGGTAGATAACCCATGCCCAGAAAATTGAGTATTGACCGTTTTGTGAAACGATTCAAATTTAGCTAGCCAACGCGACCCGAGCTAGGCGACGGTGGAAGAAGTGGTTTGTTGTGATCGCACTTGTTGGAAAAGCGAGAAGGCAAATAACTGGTATCGTTTACTTGTGGGGGTAGAAGAGGAATCTGGGGTATTCTCGTGGGTGCAGTTACTGGAGAAGCAGTGGTTATCATTGTCAGAGCCTGATCACATCCTGGCCGACAAATAGCTCATCCAGCCCAAGACGTGCCAGGCGCTCCCTTATCTCTTTCTCAGGTACACTGCCCTCCCGCATTAGACGGGGTTGTTTAGTGGTAAAATCAACAATTGTGGTCGATTTCTTCCGGTATATTGGAAGATTATCAGGTCCGTTTAGGATTAGCGGCACCTTTCCCCGAAATGTGTCAATCATCTGCTCAAGGGTGATATAGGTGGGTTCGCCACTTATATTGGCGGAGGCGCCAAGTAAAGCTCGTTTGCCTTTTTCCCTTAGTTTTTCTATCAATTGACGCACAGGATAATGAGGGGGATATTCTGTCCACACAATCAGAATTGTGCCGTCTTTGATTAAGTAAGGAGGAGTGCCGGAAGCGCTTGCCGGAAGAATGAGTCCCAAGGCATGGATTTCCCGGTAAAGTTGTTGGATTGTCTGAATAGAGTAATAATCAAAGACAGAGGCGGTCAGATCAACGTGTTCATTAAGGTATAGGGGATCACAACACAGGCCAAGGGTTTTCTCGTAGGGACGCTTTTTAATTTTGAATACTTTTTTTGCCGCTTCTTCCTGATCAACATCACCGAAGAAGACAAAGCCTCCATTAAAGTAGCTGGCAACAATTTCTCCATTAGCAATTAAATCAGCCGCGTAGTTTAGATGATCTGAGTCAAAGATATTTAGGCATTCTGTGTGCATTCGTTAATTACCTCAATGTTATTTGTATTTAAGGAGTTATTTAACCGACAGTAAGGAAGCCTGAAAAGTGCCGATTAGACATTCCGAAACTACCACAATTCTCTCATTAAATCCAGTTTTGATCCAGCGCTAATTTCTATATTCTGAATTGCTGCATCACGGTGCATTAGGCGGGCGCAGCCTGCTGGATTGGTAAACCCGGAGTTGAACTGAGAAAACCGTAAGAGTGCGCCGGACGGATTGGCGATTAGACTGAATCCGTTATAATGCGGCAAACGGCCGGGCAGGATGCGCCCGGTGGCAAGTGGTGGTGTGGTGAGTAAACGACTGTTCATTTTGGTTTTTCTGCTTCTGGTGTTGGTGGCGGCGATTTTGGCGCTGCCGCCGGCTTTGCGGGCTATCCCGCCCCGGTATGCGGCCCGGTTTTTGCCCAAACCGCTGCTGGCCCTGACTGTGCCGGAACAGAAATCGCCTATTTTGCCCACGGTAGCCAAACCGGCTGACGCCAGCTTTTTGCTGGAACCGGAAGCAACGGCCACGGCCGTAGCCCATCTTCCTCCCACCTTCACCCCGCCGCCTACGGCCGTATCCGACGAACCTGTAGCTGCCGTTACCATTACTCCCCTCGCCC
>JALUPA010000602.1 GCA_027054335.1 Ardenticatenaceae bacterium | reverse complement strand
GCGAGATTTGGGTGGCTGACGTGCCGCTGCATGAGGCGGACGAGAAGGCGCGCACGGCGCATCGTCGCCACCGCGTCGGTTTTATCTTCCAGAGTTTTAATTTACTCCCCCGGCTGACGGCGTTGGAAAACGTGGCTATCCCCCTGATGCTGGCGGGAGTGGGTAAGGCGGAACGGGAAGCCCGCGCCCGGACGATGCTGGAACGGGTAGGTCTGGGCCACCGGCTGGATCATTATCCGGCGGAAATGTCGGGCGGAGAGCAGCAGCGCACGGCCGTAGCCCGCGCCCTTATCCACAACCCGGCTCTCATCCTGGCTGACGAACCAACCGGCAATCTGGATTCCGTGACTGGCGATTCCATCATGTCCCTGCTCAAGCAGCTGAACCGGGAGGAAGGCATTACCCTGATTCTGGTGACGCACGATGAGGAGGTGGCCGGTTACGCTGACCGGATTGTGAAGCTGCGGGACGGGCAGATTGTGGAGATTGTGGCGCAGGAACGGCCGTCATCTGCGTCAACAAAACACCTTCGAGGTCTTGGCGACCTCAGAGGTGTGAAAGGACGCTTGTCTTTCGGGGACATTGTGCGGGGCGCACTGTTGAATCTGCGGCGGCGGCCGGTGCGGAACATCCTGACGGCGGGCGGCGTGCTGATCGGCATTGTGACGCTGGTGGCAATGGTCTCCTTTGGCGTGGGGGTGCAGATTGAGGTGCAGCGCAATTTTGAGACGGTGGGGCTGGAAAATGTGTTTGTCAGCCCGCAGTTTGCCGAGGGAGACGAATTTGACCCGTTTGCCCCGCCGAAAGCGGAGCAGCCGATTACCCCGGACGTGGTGGCGCAGATTGAGGCGATTCCGGAGGTAACGGCCGTAACCCCCAGCCTCATTTTGCCCCAGGGGATTGACCTCACCTTGAATCTCGGCGATGAAGCGCAGCCCATCCGCGTGTCCGAAGGGGGCGAAAGCCGTTTTAGCTTCGGTGACACACACGAAACACTGGCCGGTTCCCGGTTGGTGGATGGGTTGTCGGCCGGGGTGGTGCTGGTGGCCGGGCTGGCGGACAAGTTTTTGGCGGAGGGGGAGACGTATGACGATCTTGTTGGCCGCCCGGTGACGTTGACAGCCCGCCTGCCGCGCGGCGAAACGGCCGATTTCCCCGCGACGGTTATTGGTGTGCGGGATAGTTTTGGCAGCCGCACAATTGATCTGGGGCTGGCGGAACGGGAAGCAATTAAGGCGTGGTGGTTCGGCCAGCCGGATATTTTGCAGACGGAAGGGTATGATTTGCTGATGGTGCAGGCGGTGGAGTTGGGGGCGGTTACGGCCGTGAGCGAAGCCATCGAGGAAATGAAGCTGAATACCCAATCCCTGGAAGCGATTCTGGACGTAGCCAACCAGGTGTTAGCTTTGCTGCAAGCGCTGCTGGGTTCTGTGGGGGCGCTGGCTTTGCTGGTGGCGGCGCTGGGGGTGGCTAATACGATGATGATGGCAATTTACGAGCGCACCCGCGAAATTGGCGTCCTCAAGGCGTTGGGGGCGTCGCGGGGTGAAATTCGGGCCATGTTTACGGCCGAATCGGCCATGTTGGGCTTGATGGGCGGGCTGTTCGGTCTCCTTTTTGGCTTCTTGCTGGGGCGGTTTGTAGATTGGGCGGCGCACCGTTATTTGATCAGTGAAGGCATTACCGGCATTGGCCCGCTTTCGGTTATCCCCTGGTGGCTGGCAGTGGGGGCCATCCTTTTTGCCAGCCTCATCGGTATTCTGGCCGGGCTGTACCCGGCGGCCCGCGCCGCCAGGCTGGACCCGGTGAAGGCGTTACGGCACGAGTAAAGAGTGAGGGCAATGCTGGAGACGGCCGTCAGCCAGTTTGTTTGCAAACAATCTTATAACGTAACTACTCAGCCCCAGAGGCGACGGTCACTTAAAATGCAACATGCTGTGACTATCGTTTCTGGGAAAAGTGACTGTCACCTTATAACTGTTTAACCCTGGCCTAACGACTAATAGGCCGGGGGACTGGTTCGTGGTGTATTGTAAGTTGGTGAACTGTTTCCAGCTGTTCCGCCCAAGGTTCAACGTGGACAACGATTTCTGTTAAATTAGGGATTTTGTGGAATAGATCGTGACGTAATTGTTCGGCAATGTGATGACTTTGCCTCGTCGTCAAGTGCGGGTCAACGGTAATGTGAACCTCGGAGTGAAGACGATGGCCCATCCAGCGCATACGGAGCCGGCGCAGGTCTTTTATTTCTGCCTGTTGTTGCACAACTTCCTCGGCTTGCGTTAAAGTTTCGGGATCTATCGCATCCATCAGGCGATACCACATGGTTATAGTCGCGTCACGGGTGATAAAAAGGATGGCAACGCCGATCAACAAGCCAATAATAGGGTCTACAATGGGAAATCCCAACCAGGAACCCCCGACAGCCAACAACACGGCTAAAGAGGTTAAACCGTCTGTGCGGGCGTGCAGCCCATCGGCAACCAGAGCGGCCGACCCGATTTTTCGCCCCACGCGAATTTGGAGCAGGGCGACGGCTTCATTGCCCAGGAAACCGATAATAGCAGCGGCAGCAACCCACCCCAGATTGGTAAGCGGTTGAGGGTTGAGTAATTTCTGAAATGACTCCCAAAAAATCATCCCGGCGCTAAAAGCGATTGAAAGGACAATAAAGATACCGGCTATGTCTTCGGCTCTGGCAAAGCCATAAGTGTAACGGCGTGTCGCCGCGCGGCGGGCCAGGTAGAAAGCGATGAGCAGGGGAATGGAATTAAGGCCATCGCCGACATTGTGGACGGTATCTGCAAACAAAGCAATACTACCGCTCCGGATAACGATGGCGATTTGTACGATGGCGGTCAGGGTCAAGGCGGCTAAAGCCAGCCAGACAGTGCGGATACCTGCCTCATTATCAATAAAAGCTTGATCCGAGGCCAGTTCGCCGTGCTGGTGGCTGTGCCCATGTAGATGAAATATTGCAGCGATGCGACCCCGCCAATCCGGGTTGGGGTGGTCATGATTATGGTCGTGATCGTGATGATGATTGTGCGGATGGGGGTGGTTATTTGTCTTATTCGGCATCGTTATGTTCCCTTACCGGTTTTCTTCCCGGCAATAAATGAAATTTACCGATTTATCTTGTCTGTTTTTCATAGAGGTCAACTTTTTAGCTACAATATATTCATTACTGAACATTGTGTTTGATAGCAGTATATTTGTGATTGGGCTGGATTTCAATAACCAAACCAATAGAATCTGTTCAGTAATAAACAAATAACTGATATTGTGTGAATTTGGCGTCTATCCGATCATGCAAAATGATTGGTGTTCGTCGGAAGTGGAGAGGAAATATGAAAAATGAGAGGGTAGATCGCCGGGTACAGCGAACTCGCCAGCTTTTAAACGATGCCCTGATGTCGCTGATTGTGGAAAAGGGTTATGAAGCAATTACTGTGCAGAATATTATTGACCGGGCCAATTTAGGCCGGTCAACGTTTTACGCGCACTATCGAGATAAAGAGGATTTGTTGCTCAGTGGGATGGAAGAACTTGTTCACAGTATAATCTGGCGGGTTGAAGACCCGCCAGCGGGAGACGAGGGGTGTGGGGAGAATAACCATATCATCTCCACTGCGCCCTTATTTCGTTACACAGAAACGCACCAGCGATTTTATCAGGCAATGGTGGGAAAACAGGGCATTGATGCGGTTATCCAAACAACCCACGCTCATTTGAGCGGTCATGTTCAAGAACAACTTGAGCAACTTCTGCCAGAAGGGCAAAATCCTTTGGTACCCTTGCCGGTGATGGCCAATTTTTTGGCAGGCTCTTTACTGACACTCCTGACCTGGTGGCTGGATAATGATGTGCCTTACCCGCCGGCACGTATGGATGAGATGTTTCAACGGTTGACAATGCCCGGTATCTGGGCCGGGTTGGGGATAACGTTGCGATAGGGACTGCTTATTATCCGGATTCGACTACTGCCCTGTCATCTGTTATTTGACAGGTTCGTAGTGGCGGCCGCACCATCGCTGAAGCGGTTACTACGAACTTGTCCATCATTTCATGTGTGACACAGCACTACCTTTTCCCAGGTTTCCTGCAACGCTCTGTTGACAATCTGCCCAACTGATTTACACTTTTGCACGGATTGTTTGTTTGGCATATGGACTAACCATCCTCAATCTGAGAATGTCGCTGAATAGGTAAGGAAAATCAGAAACGGCCGTTATTTCTAACTCATGGATCTTTCTCCTCTCGCTCAAGAAAGCAACATTATCCAGACCGAACTGGGGCTGGTTGTTCTGCTGTTTATTGCCGCGTTTGTGGCTATTTTTGTGCGGCGGTTTCAGCGGATTCCTTACACCACGGCGTTGGTCGTGGTGGGGTTGGGGTTGGCGCTGCTGCCCAACTTCCTCAATCTGGACTTTGGCGCGGACGTAATTCTGGCGGTGCTGGTGCCACCACTGCTGTTTGAAGCCACGCTCAACATCCCCTGGAACCGGTTGAAATCGGATTTGGGTATCATTGCTTTGCTGGCGGTGGTGGGCACGTTGTTGAGTACCATTATTGTCGGCGGGGCAGTGATGCAGTTTTTGGGTATCCCTCTGGCGGCAGCCCTGGCCTTTGGCGCGCTCATCAGCGCCACCGACCCCGTTTCCGTCATCTCTTTTTTCCGCAGCCTGGGAGTGAGCAAGCGGTTGAGCATTCTGGTGGAGGGGGAAAGCCTGTTCAATGACGGTACGGCCATCGTCCTGTTTAATCTGGCGCTAACGGCCGGGCTGCTGGGGATTGATTCCTTTGGGCCGGGGCAGGCCTTGCAGCAGTTTGTGGTGGTCTCGCTGGGCGGGCTGGCGGTGGGCTTGGTCTTGGGTTACATCGTCTCGTCGCTCATCCTGAAAAATGTGGATGACAATCTGATCGAAACGACAACGACAGTGGCTTTGGCGTTTGGCGCGTATGTTATTGCTGAGTCGTTTGGCAAGTTCGTAGGTGTGCCGGATTTGCACTTCAGCGGTATTCTGGCGGTGGTAGCGGCAGGTTTGATGGTGGGTAACATCGGCTTGCAGAATACGTCGCCAACGACGCGCCTGACGCTGGAAAATTTCTGGGAATTTGCGGCATACATCACCAACTCCATTATCTTTTTGGCGATTGGGCTGGAAATCAATCTGGCGCAGCTGCGCTCGTTTATTGTGCCGATTGTGGTGGCGGTGATTGCGGTGTTGGTGAGCCGGGCAATTGTGGTGTATGCGTTGACGTGGGGCTACGGCCGTATCCAACCCGGCAAACGCATCCCCCTCCCCTACCGCAATGTGATGTTTTGGGGCGGTCTGCGCGGCGCGATCAGTCTGGCGTTGGCCCTGTCTCTGGATGGGCATATTTTTGGGGTGACGTTTGCCACCGAACTACGGGTAATGACCTTTGGCGTGGTGCTGTTCACCCTGTTGGTGCAGGGCACGACGATTGATCGGGTGATTAAACGGCTGGGACTGGCCGCCAGATCGGGCAAGCGCGTAGAAATGCAGCGGCGGCAGGCGCGACTCTACGCGCAATGGGCCGGCCAGCAAGAACTGGATCGCCTGTATAACGAGGGCATCCTTTACAAAGAGATGTGGGAAGCGATGCGGCAGGTGTATGACCAGAAGATTGATGACAACATGCAGGCGCTCCTGGGACACCTAGAGGTGTACCCGGAACTAGAACAGGAGTTGTTTTTGCAGGCGCGAGAAGACGTGCTGAAGGCGGAACGCAGCGCGATAGGGGACGCCCTGCGCCGCGGCCTGGTGTCAGACGACGTGTACCACGAACTGATTGAATCGCTGAATAACCGGCTGGCAGCGATGGAGATATTGAAAGAGAATCGGGGGTTGGGGGATGAAGGAGGTTAGAGATTGGAGATTGGGCATAAAGGCCGAGCAATCTCTAATCTCTAATCTCCAATCTCCATTAACTATGGGTTCTATTGTATGCGCCACACGAGGCGGGGAAGGCAGTCGGGCGGTGCAGGCGGCGGCCATTCAGCGGGCTAAGGCAACGGACAGCCCGTTGAATTTTTTGTATGTGGCGGACCCGAACAGCCTGGATGACGATATTGACGCGGGGTTAAAAACGGCCGTGTTAGCCGAACTCCATTGGATGGGCGAGACCTTACTCCGCATTGCCCAAAAACGAGCGGATGCCGAACATCTGACCAGTAACGTCTCCATCCGGGAAGGAAACGTACCCCAGGAAATTATTCGCTTTGTGCAGGAAGTAGAAGCCGACTTGCTCATGCTGGGTGCGCCACGGGGCACGACAGCTAACGTCTTTGGGGATGACGCCATTGAACAATTAGCCCGACAAATTCAGGCAGAAGCGGGGGTGCGGGTAGAGATTGTCCGGCCGGATGAGTAATTGGGTAATCGGCTAATTGCCTGGCAATTGTCCAGAAATAGTTCGTAGTAACGACTTTAGTCGTCCAGACCGCTAAAGCGGTTACTACGAACAAAAACGGGAAGTAATTTTTAGACGTTTACTTAGTTATTCAGTTGCCCTATTATCCCTTCCTATTTTTCAGAAAAGCCGCTCTGGGGTAAACTGTAAGCTATGCTGGAGACGATTGCTCAATTTATTCACGATTTTCTGCTAGACCTGTTCGACTTGAGCATAGACACAGGTTTTATTGCCAAGTTACTGAACTCACTGATCATCTTTTTGCTGTTGGGGCTGGTACGAGCAGTCGTTTTACGGCTGGTAAATCGCTGGTACAAAAAAGATACCCGCCGTCTCTATTCGGCGCGCAAGCTGGTGGAATATGTTTTTGTAATATTAGCTATTCTACTGGTGGGGCGCATTTGGCTGGCCGGGCTGGATACGCTGGTAACCTACCTGGGGCTGCTATCGGCCGGTCTGGTCATTGCTTTGCAAGATTTGATTGTGTCGTTGGCCGGCTGGATTTTTATTATCTGGCGACGGCCGTTTGTTGTCGGCGACCGGGTGCAAATCGAGGACATTATGGGGGACGTGATTGACATTCGCATCTTTGCCTTCAGCCTGCTGGAAGTGGGCGGCCCCATTGACGCGGAACAGAGTACCGGGCGCATCATCCACATCCCCAACAGCGTCGTCTTCAAAGAACCGATTACCAACACCCATCAAGGGCTGCCCTACATCTGGAACGAAATCCCTGTGACCGTCACTTTTGAAAGCGATTGGGAAAAAGCGAAAAAACTGTTGACCCAAATCGTCGAGCATTATGCCCCGGACGTTTCCGAAGGTATCCGGCGCTACAAACAAAGCACAGACCGTTTTGTTATTTCTTATACCAATATTTTGCCCACGGTGTATACCAGTGTGGTAGACAGCGGCGTCATGCTGACGCTGCGTTACCTGGTTGACCCGCGCCACCGGCGTACCAGCGAACAACAAATCTGGGAAGGTATTTTACGGGCCTTCCAGCCGTACTGGGATATTGATTTTGCCTATCCCACCCAACGAGAATATATCCATTACGAAGAACGAAAGAAAGAGCCGGCCCCCCAGGAAGCGGAAACGATTGTGGCTATCAGACCGAGACGGCCGTCTACCCAACAATAAATTACTCGATAATTACAAATGATAAAATGATCCTACCAATTAAACTAAACGACGAACAACAAGCAATGCTCAACGGCGAACGCGGCCTGGCCAAACAAATGGGGATGCGCCTGCTGGTGGATATGGCCGCCACAGCCGGTGTGCATGAGTTTGTCCCCATCTCCAGCGCCCACCTGTCCGGCGTCTCACCGCTGACAGGCGGGCTGGGATTGCGCCAATTTCTGGGCAAACTGGCCGCCGACCCGGAAGCACAGGTAGCTGTGCCCACCACGCTCAACGCAGCCGGCTGTGATGAAGCGCAGTTTGATGAAATGCGTATTGTGGCCCCCCATTTTCGGGAACACAATCACGAAATTGTGGCCCAGTATACTCGTCTGGGCGTGCGTCCTACCCAATCCTGCATCCCCTACGAATGGGAAGGCGTCGTAACCGAAGGCCCGGCCGCCTGGGCAGAATCTAACGCCATCTGTTTTGGCAATTCTTACACAGGCCTGATCACTAACCGGGAATCGGGGCTGTCAGCACTGGCCTGTGCCCTGACGGGCTATACGCCCAAATACGGCCTGCTGGACGAGCGCAATCGCCGCCCCAATCTGTTCGTCGTGGTCACCGCAGAATTGACTGACCCGGCTGATTTTTCTATTTTGGGAGACTGGATTGGTAAACAGCGGCAGTCCGGCTGGGAGATGCCGTATGGCCCTATCCCTGTCATCCAGGGTTTGCCGGCCGACTTGACGCACGAGCAGAAGAAGGCGCTGACGGCCGCTGCTGCTAATTATGGCTGTCCGATGTTGTATATTGATGGGTTGGGAGAACGGCCGTCCGGCCATTTTCAGTCTCGGTTATTCTTTGGCGAACGGGAACTGCGGCAGCGATATGAGGCATTGTACCCGGATACGGCCGTGTCCCTCATCGTCATCGGCTGCCCCCAGGCTTCTCTGGGCGAACTAAAAGCGACGGCTGCCCTGCTGCAAGGCAAACACGTGGCCCCCGGCGCCCCGCCGCTGTGGGTCTTCACCTCCTCTGCCAACAAAGCCATTGCCGCAAAAATTGGCCTGGCAGAAATCATTACCGGCGCTGGTGCGCTCCTCCTGGAAAACACCTGCCCGGAAGTTGTGCCATACGACCAAGACTGGGTGAAGCACATCCTGACCAATTCCATGAAAGCGGAACATTACATCACCTCCGGGCTGAACGGTATCCCCACGTCTGTGATGAAGTTGACGGATTGTATTGCGGTGGCCACGGGAGAATTGGAGATTAGGGATCGGGGATTGGCCGAGGCGTCAATTTCAAACCCGCAGGAGATGCAGACACGGCCGTTGCCGCCCCTGCCCCGCCGCCCTCACT
>JALUPA010000601.1 GCA_027054335.1 Ardenticatenaceae bacterium | reverse complement strand
CCACTAACACAGCCGCAGGCCAATAATAACGGGAACGTATTGAGCTAATCATAAAAAAGCCTCCTTTTAATAGGGAGCTATAGATACTTAGAACCGATGCTAACCGATTTTATTATCTATAGATGACATAACGCCTATACATAACATTATAGTCCAGAATAGGGTGATTCCGCAAGTAGGAGAATTTTTGTGATGAAGGCAGCGCCAAGTACGGAGCAGAACGGCTTTGTTGGGTTGGATTTGTTCGCCCCGTGCCTGGAGCTACACAAAACAAAACCGGCGCATTCCCGAAGAATGCGCCGGTTGCAATGGAAGTGATGTGGGGTGGGGAGTTGGGGATATCGCTTAAACGAAAGGAACCTGGTATTTTGAGCTGGATGCTGTGAATATGACGTATTTGCGGGTGACGGAACGCACTTACCGGACGACAGACGGCCGTATCATCCCCTACGCCCTCTTCACCGATCCCGAACTGGGCCGGGTTGGTCTGACCGAGACTCAGGTGCGGGAAGCCGGTTACAACCTGAAAGTTGGCACGATTCCTATGAAATGGGTGGCCCGCGCCATAGGTGGCAGAGTGGCAAGTTGCTTTGCCACCTTGCCCCTTCCATTTTTAATGCTGCCCCCCTCCTTGTGTGTTATACTTCCCCGCCATGAGAATAAGAAGAAAGGACACAAAAGTGAAGTTAAAAAACCATAAAGCCATCGCCCGAATGCGGGAATCGGGCCGTCTGGTGGCCGAATGTTTTCAACTCCTCGAAGAAAACATCAGGCCCGGCGTCAGCTTGCGCGAATTAGACCAGATTACCGAAGCACTCATCCGGGAACGGGGCGCCGAACCGCTTTACAAAGGCTACCGGGGCAGCGCCAAAGACCATCCCCCTTTCCCCGGCGTCATTTGCGCTTCGGTGAATCAGGAGATTTGTCACGGTTTGCCAAACGGCCGTCTTCTCAAAGAAGGTGATATTATTGCCATAGACATTGGCCTGAAATATAAGGGGTACTGCGGGGATGCCTGTTATACTTTCGCGGTAGGCAACATTTCGCCGCGGGCGCAGCGTTTGCTGGACGTAACGCAGGAATGTTTGCGGTTGGGCATTGAAGCGGCGCAGCCGGGCGGTTATCTGAATGATATTGGTCGGACAATCAATGATTATGCCGACAGCCAGGGAGTGTCTGTGGTGGTGGAATGGGGCGGTCACGGTATCGGCCGTTCCTTGCACGAGTCTCCTTCTGTATCGCACGTGCGCCAGAAAGGGCCGGGGATGAAGCTGCGACCGGGTATGGTCTTTACCATTGAGCCGATGATTAACCTGGGTCAGCCAGATTGGGTATTGCTGAAGGACGGCTGGACAGTAGTTACAACCGATGGTTCACTGTCGGCGCAGTTTGAACACACCCTCGCCATTACCCGGCACGGGCCGCAGATTCTGACGAAATTGTAGCCGCTTCGGCGGCCGTTTCTTCCGGCCAGGGGTCCAGTTTGAACAATTTGCAGTAAAGATAGCGGGCTACTACCGCCGCAGAACCTAACACGGGGATAATAATCAGGGCCATCAAAATACCGGCCAGCGCCAGAGAAGCCACAATTGCTACAAACACAACAGCCGGATGGATGTTAAGGTGATGAGACATAATGCGGGGGCGCAGCCAGATATTTTCTACTACCTGAATGCCGCCAAAAGCCGCCAGAACAATCAGAGCGAAGAACTCATTAGATACTGGCAAAACGGTGGAGCCGGCAAACAAGGCGACGACGGCCGCGCCCACCATCACCAAGGCCGGGCCAACGGTCAACAGCACGTCGAAAACGGCGGCAAACACGCCAAAGATCAAGGCTCCCGGCAAGCCAATCAACAAAGCGGCCGTTCCCGTCAAAAAACCTACAATCAGCGAGAGGCGTAATTGACCGTGTAGGTATTGGTTCCACACTTGCGTTACCTGGGCGTACAAACGGCGCGTATCGGTCCGGTAATCAGGCGGCGCCCACTGGAAAAGCCAGTTACGCAATTTGTCCCAATCTTTGAGCAGATAAAAAGCGGTAACCAGGACAACCAAAATCCAGCCCACATTGGCCGTGGTGGTCTGCAAAAGTTGAAACACCAGGTCGGGGCGGACAAAATCTGTGATGCTGCTGCCATTTGCCGGGAGCAGCGTATCCAGGTGTATCTCCATCCCCAGGAAAGTGAAAGAAATTGCAAACAGTTGTTCCTGAAGTTGGCTGGCAATTGTCTGGATTTGCTGGAGGAAGGCTTGCATTTGGTCGGAATAAAACTGCACTAAAATAACACTGGCCAGGATGAGGCCACTTAAAGAGAGTAAATAGACGATGACGATAACCCAGGATCGGTCCAGTTTGGCTCGTTTGTTGACAAAGGTAACCAGCGGATTCAGGATATAGGCCAATAGGGCGGCAACGGCCAGGGGGCCAAGCAGCGCTCTGGAAACGTAAAGAAACCAGACTAAAAATATTAGGATCAGGATAAAAGCCAGGTACCGGGTAGAGCGACTCCATTCTTTACTCATTCGCAAATCTCACAAGAACATTTTTTAGCAAGAGTATCATAGTAACAACTGTTGTGTCAGGACATTATAGCTGAAATGGGCAATTATGGTCATCTACGTGATTAACGAAGATTGGTTGCGCCCTGTTTGCCTGGGGATGCCTGTTATAATAACGGCCGTAGGAAACTACGTAAACAGGGATAATGAAATTAGCGCACGGATAAATGAATCGATGATTTTTATCAGCCGTGAGATATCGGCGGGAGATGAACTTGATGTGGCTTTATTTATCACAAGGTTTGTTGCTGGGAGGAACGGCCGCAGCCCAACCGGGGCCGTTTCAGGCGTATCTGCTGGCGCAAACATTGCAAAATGGCTGGCAGCGCACTTTATGGGCGGCATTTGCCCCGTTGATTAGTGATGGCCCCATCATTTTTTTGGTGCTGCTGGTGCTGACACAAGTGCCAGAAGGGTTCCTGATCGGCTTGCAGGTGGCTGGCGGTTTTTTCCTCATTTATCTGGCTTACAAAGCGTTTGTAGCTTTCCGCACGGCCGATTTCAGCCAGCCTCCGCCATCTTCTGCCCGCACTAATATTTTTGAAGCGGCAATGATGAATGCGCTCAGTCCCGGCCCTTACATTTTTTGGGCAACGATTGCCGGGCCGATTCTTTTGAGTGGCTGGCGGCAGTCGGCCGGGCATGGGGTGAGTTTTCTTTTGGGGTTTTATGGCACGCTCATTGGCGGGTTCATGGCCTTTATCGCTCTTTTTGCTGCTGCCCGTCGTTTTGACCCAAAAGTAAGCCGGCTGTTGACCGTTTTTTCGGCCGTGGCGATGGTGGGCTTCGCTTTGTTCCAGTTCTGGCAGGCGGGGTTGAGTTTGGCCGGATAGTGCCAGGTACGGGTGTCAAATCTGTAATGTTCAGGGCTGGTTACCCCATAGGAGAGAAAATATGACCCAACTTAATCTGCAAACCCGGCAAGTAGGCCCCTGGGGGATGAACACCTACGCTCTCATCTGCCCGGAAACCAACCAGAGTGTTCTCATTGACCCCGGTGATGACCCGGACGCCTTGCGGGAAATGTTAGGCGACAGCCAGCCTATAGCCATCTTGCTGACCCACACCCACATGGATCATATCGGCGCGCTGGACGAAATACGCCAACGCCTGAACGTCCCCGTCGTGGGCAATGACGGCCCCCATGAACCGCTGGGCAAAGACGTGGGTCTGGATCAGGTTTTGCGGGATGGGGACAATTTTACCGTAGGGCGGCATACGCTGCGTATTTATTATGCCCCTGGCCACATTGGCGACCAGATTTGCTTTGCTATAGAAGGTGACAACCGCATTGTAGTGGGCGACACCATTTTTGAGGGTGGCCCCGGCCGTACCTGGTCAGCCGCAGGGTTCCAGACGACTTTGCAAACGCTGCGGAATGTAGTGCTGGCCTGGCCGGATGAAACGGTTTGCCATCCGGGGCATGGTAACGCTTTTCGTTTGGGTGATGTGCGGACGGCCGTTGATGCTTTCCTGGCTAAAGATCATGGTGATTTCTTTGGCGATGCTGTTTGGGACATGTAGGTATAGAGTTTCTTAACTTTGTGATTAGTGACTAACACTCGTTAGTCCCCTCCAACATAGGGGATTGGGGAAATCAGAACCCTGCGTGGCCCAGGGTGAGGCGCCACCAGGATTCATCGCCAGAAAAAGGGTTTGAGTGGTCTTTCCCTGGTTCTGATGTCCTCATCCCTCCTCTTTGACAAGAGACATTATTGGAAATAAGAGTCTTTGTTTTTCAGGACGCGGATTAACGCTGATCTACGCAGATCACAAGATAAAAATCAGCGTCATCTGCGTTAATCTGCGTCCAAAAATTTACATAATGTTATTTCCGATAAAGTAGTAAGAAACTTAAGCTATGAGCAATATCAGGTACGGGGCGTACAAATTTGAATTATCAGAGCCGTTTGCCCCGTGCCTGGCATTTGGTGGCGTACAAGATGATTAGATAATGATTTAACGTTGCCTCTGCTTGCCAGTTGCTATACATTTAATATAAGACGGTACACAGACGCCACAAAAATAAAAAAGGGCAGCAACATGAAGGCAAAACCGCAATTTATCTGGGATGTAGGCACAGCCTATGACTTTTTTATCAGCCTAGAGGTCTTGCATGACCCCGGCCGATTTGGGTTGCGCGGCAATTGGGCCGCGGGTGTCCGTTCCCGATTACCAGCGCCCCACCGCGAATTTTTACAAAACGTCTACAAAAATCATCATCTTTGGATGCTGCCCTGGATCGCTTCTCTTGCCGGGCCTAAAGACAGCGCCGCCGTCCTGGAACACCTGGCGGCGATTCCGTCGGCTGAACGTTTACCCGTTATCTCCCTATGCTGTGTAGAAGGCGAGTACAAAGAGCTGCTTTTTGCAGTGAAGGAGCGGGGCAGTTGGGCTGAGACAGATAAGAACAGATTAACCGAGTTGACGCTGGAGATGTATCGTAAAGAGGGCAAGAACAAGAAGAAGCTTCCCGACGAAGAGATTGAAGGGACATTGGTTCTGTGGGCCAACAGTGCGCAGTTTGGTGAAGATTTATTAGCGGCGTTGACCTCCTATTATGAGGTCTTTTACCATGAAGAGGAGCAGCGTATCTTGCCTGCCTTGCAGGCCAGTGCGGAAAGGGCAAAGGCGTTGGTGGCGGAACGGCCGTTAGCCGAAGCCCTCAATGAGTTATCCCAGGGTATCCGCTACGATGTGGACAAAGTAGACCAAATTCAGGAACTGGTGATGATCCCCTCCTTTTGGACCACACCCTTGTCATTTTTAGGCCCGATTGGTTCCGGTCCGGAGCGCTGGGCCTTTTTGTTTGGCGGCCGTCCGGTAGAGATGTCGTTGGTACCGGGAGAAATGGTACCAGACGTTTTGTACCAGACGCTCAAAGCGTTGGCCGATCCTACCCGTCTGCGTATTTTGCGATATTTATCGGAGGAGCCATTGACCCCGGCTGAACTGGCCCGCCGTTTACGTCTGCGTCCCCCCACTGTCATTCACCATCTGGATGCGCTGCGTCTGGCCCGCCTGGTACACGTCACTCTAAGCCATCAGGGGCGGCGCTATGAAGCCCGGCAGGAGGCGATTGACGCTACGTGCGACCTGTTGGACAAATTTCTGAACCGGTGACCGATCACCGAACCCCGCTCTCATCTTTTACCAAGCAACCTATCACTAACTAATTAACATTTGTTTACAAATTTTTTACAATTTGGCGGGATAATACAACCGTTATAATGAATGTTTGTGTTTAGTATACAAGTTATCAATTGGAGGTAACGGTTTGAAACATTTAACTTTTTCCCGAATTTTACTTGTAGGTACTCTGGCAGTTTTGTTGAGCGCCTGCGCCGGATTGTCGCCAACTTCTGACAATGCGGCATCATCGGCGGCAGATACGGCCGTAAACACCGAGGTCATCCCCGCCGAAAATGTAGCCCCCGTGGTTAACACGACGACGAATACGGCCGTGTCCGTAAACGCCCCCGTGCAGAACAGCGACGGCGTGGTTATCACCAGCGACACATTTGTCAATATCTACGAACAGGTCAACCCTTCCGTCGTCAACGTCCGGGTAATTGGTTCTGCCCCGGTCTTTAGCCTGCCGGACTTGCCTGAAGGCCACCCGCCAGCCGACCCCAACAATCCCGATGACACGCCGGATGAGCCTGAACGCCGCCTGGAAGAAGTTCCTTCCGGTGGTGAGGGTTCCGGTTTCATTTACGACACCCAGGGGTACATCATTACCAACAACCACGTGGTAGCGGATGCGGAAAAAATCACTGTCATCTTTTCCGATGGTACCGAAGCGGAGGCCACCGTTGTGGGCACAGACCCCGCCTCTGATTTGGCCGTTATCAAAGTGGAAGGTGTGGACGCCTCCTTACTGCGTCCCGTTACTTTGGGCGATTCCGACAGCTTGCGGGTGGGTGAAATTGTGGCTACCATCGGCAATCCGTTTGGCCTGGATGGTTCCATGTCCACCGGTATTATTGCCGGCGTGGGGCGGCTCCTGCCCAGCGGCGCGACGGCTCCGGGCGGCGGCCGTTTCAATATCCCTGACATTATCCAGACGGACAGCGTAATTAACCCCGGTAATTCCGGCGGCCCGCTGCTTAACCTGAAAGGGGAAGTGATTGGCGTGAATACAGCCATTGCCACCAATGGTTTCGGCTTTCAGCCCAGCTTTGGCGGCGTTGGCTACGTGGTTCCTGCCAACATTGTCAAGGAAGTTGTGCCGGAGTTGATTGAAAATGGCAAGATTGCCCATCCCTGGCTGGGAATTGCCGGCGGTACGCTTCTCAGCGCCTATGCCGAAGCCATGAACCTGAACCCCGACCAACGCGGCGTTTTGGTGGCGGAAGTGCTGGAAGACAGCCCGGCTGACAAGGCCGGCCTGGTAGGCAGCAATCAGGAAGTAACCATTGACGGCTTTCCGGCCCAAATTGGCGGCGACGTGATTATCCAGATTGACGATCAGCCAATTCTGGAGTTTGATGATTTGCTGGCCTACATTGTGCGCCAGACAAAACCGGGACAGGAAGTTACCCTGACTATTCTGCGGGATGGCGAGGAAATGCAGGTGCAGGTGACGATGGAAGCCCGGCCGGAGCAATAAAAAAAGAGACTGGAGATTGGAGATTGGCTAATCTCCAATCTCCAATCTCCAATCTCCAATCTTTCCAGGAGGATTTATGCCAGAATCACGGCCGTTACTTGTAACCTTGCCCATCACCCCCAAAACCTACGATATTGACTTTGCCGCCATCGTCCACAACATGGTCTACATTCGCTGGCTGGAAGATTTACGCACGGAACTGTTGGCGGCTTCCGGCTATTCCATCGAACAAATGCTGGCGGACGGTTTTACCCCCATCCTCACCCAAACGGAAATCGCTTACCAATGGCCGGTGCGCTTTGGCGACGCGGTGACGGGACGAATGTGGCTCAGTCATCTGGGGCACACCAAATGGACGGTGCAGGCAGAGATTGTGACGGGGGAGCATACGGCCGTAACCGCTACCCAACACGGCTACTTTGCCCACCTGGAAACCCTGCGCCCTATCCGCGTCCCGCCCCAATTCCGCGCCTTATGGGAAAACTGGTAGGGCGATTTTCAAAATCGCCCCACACATTTAATCTTCCGGGAACTGAAGTTCAATAGCATGGCACATCCCCGGCGCTAACCAGCCATACGTCGTGCCAGGAGCCGGATTCAGGATTTCCAGCTTGACCGGCGCCGTTTCCCCTTCGGGATAGAAGAAAACCTCCACCCAACTACCCTCTTTGAAGGTTAACCGGATATTGTCCAGCCACGGGCTGCACGTCCAGTGGGCCTGCGCTTCCCATTGGGCCAGCAGGCGGCCTGTGCCTACCTCAATCATCTCGTACCGTCCGGGAATGGCGGCTCCGGTACGGCCGTTGCGTCCCATATCCAGGTTGAAGCGGGCGCAGGCAGGCGCGTTGTCGTGCCCCGCTTGCCTCTCCCGGTTGCCGGGTGGCGAGGCTGTCTTGGTGGGATGGGGTACGGCCGTCTTCGTTGGCGTGGCTGTGGCTGTAGCTGTAGGTGTCATTGTCGGTGTGGCCGATGGTGTTATCGTTGGCGTATTTGTCGGCAGCGGTGTAGGTGTAAATGTAGGCAATGGTGTGGACGTGAAAGTAGGCGTTGGCGTAGATGTGAAAGTAGGCAGCGGCGTGGGCGTATTTGTTGGCAGTGGTGTGGGCGTGAATGTAGGTGATGGTTTGGGCGTAGGTTTGGGGCAGAGGATGCCGTTTGCCCCCTCAAGGGAATCAGGCTGATAGCAGGCTGGCGCAGCGGTGGTTGCCGGCGCGACTACCAACAAACCCGCCAGCAAGGCCATGGCCAAAAGCAGAAACAGAATACCAATACGTTTACGCATGATCGATCCTCCTCATACCAATACAACTCAATGATCGATCTCACTCCGGCATCAGATTCCGGCGAGTATTGTGATTCGTCGTTTTTAATGTAGCGAGCCGGGGTGATGGCTCGACATCTGCTTATATAATAGCGGGAAAATATATAAAATACGTAAACGAACAGGTACGCGGATTGAACGGATCAGATAGATTTTCACAGACATTTCTTGTTTTGCCACAAAGAGTAGCATCATATTTAATCGTGGCCGGCACAAAATGGCAGCAAGTAGTTAACATAATTACAATAATGGCCATTTTCGAGGGAAAATATGTGACATCTTGCTTGTTTGCTAGATATAAAGGACGAATGGAATAAGAGGATTTTCCCTAAAATATGTAATGGTCAGCGGTTAGTTAAAATCAAAACAACCACAAACGATTAGCAAACTCATTGGGCGAGAGACCCGGAATAGGCAAACCTTGATGAGGACGGTCATTATACTCCTGCCAGAAAAGGTCT
>JALUPA010000600.1 GCA_027054335.1 Ardenticatenaceae bacterium | reverse complement strand
CGAACAATTGGAGAAATATCAGTTATTGGTAGTTGCATTATGTCTACTTCTTTATTGTGATTTATGTTGTGTAACACTTACCCTATTTTGATACTTTTGGCAACTACTAAATTCACAACAACCGAGTGATTAAAACAGATCGGGATTTCTTATCTCAATTACAGTATAGTCAAAAGAGCAAAAATGTGTCAATAGAATCATTTGTAGCCACAGTATCCCTGCCGCAAAAATGCAAACGTACTGATGGGCGCCGCGGCTACGATCTTAAAGTTAACCATCTCCCCGCAAAATATCGTCCAGATCCACCAGATGCAGCCCTTCCCACAGGTACAGGTTCAGATCAATACGGCCGTTTTCATCCACCGCCACCCCCTCTTCCCGCAAGATATGGGCCTGGTCTACGGCCGTGTGTTCCCGATTGACAATGCTGATACGCCCCTGACTGTTCACCACCCGCTGCCAGGGAACCGTAGCCGAGGTGTACGTCGCGCCGCTCTCCGCATCCTTCAGAGCGCTCAAGGCATACCCCACCGCCCGCGCCGCGTGAGGCCGGCCCAGCATTTGGGCGATACGGCCGTAACTCGTCACTTTTCCCCCTGGAATTCGCTGCGTCACCTGATATACTTGGACGAAAAAATTAGAAGCGTTCATAAACAGATCATATCTGGCTTGGCCTCCCGTGACCAGTTCAGGTTAACCTAAAATTTTAACAGCATGTTCACGTTAACTTGCCCAAAGTAATGATATAAACCACAAAGGAAGCAGAAGGTGGAACCATTTTGTAACCGGTAACGTTATATGTTGGAGAAAAGCATGAGGAGCTTTACATGAATTGGACTGTTTTAGTCGTGGATGATGAGCCGTTGACGCAAGATTTATTGCGTCTCATGTTAGAGCCGGCCGGATTTCGGGTCTCCGGCGCCGAGGATGGGCTGGAAGCTTTGCAGATGGTCGAGGAAGAGCGTCCGGACGTCATGATCCTCGACGTGATGATGCCCAAAATGGATGGTATTGCCGTATGTAAAACATTGCGCAGCAACGCCAGCACGGCCGATCTACCCATTGTTATGTTAAGCGGAAAAACCCATCTGGGTGCTGTCGAGGAAGGCTTACGGGCCGGGGCTAATCGTTACCTGCCCAAACCCATGTCCCGCATGGATTTGATCCAAAATCTGCGGGAAGTATTGGCGGAACAAACCCAGGCCAATCCTATTTAACTTTAACTCATTGCCTGATTGATTTTGACACATTTTCCCCTTATCTGAAAATAACGCAGTAATGCCGTTTCCTGCCACCATAGCCCACCAAAATAATGCCCCCAAATTGGGGGGAAGGGCAGCCGTCTCTGTCAAGTAAAAAGCATGTTGACCACACCCATGTGATCTATCAACTGTGCGGTGAGGTCGCGCACGGCCGTAGCCCCTTCCGTTACATCTACTAAATTACCATCCGGCTCAATCACCTGCACTTTGTGGAAGCCCATGGCCAGTACTTCACCCAGCGCCTCTTCCGGATTGTGGCCGAAGGCTTTGAGGGCAGCCGGATTGTACTCCATCACCATGACGATGCCGGGAGAATGGGCAATGGTCTGGCCCAGGCCGCGCAAGGCGCTCAATTCCGCCCCCTCGATGTCCATCTTGATCACGTCTATCCGCTTGACGCCCTGCCCGGCCAGATAATCGTCGGCGCGGAGGGTTTGCACAGTGTAAGTTTGATCGGCAAACTGATCGTCCAGGCGGGGGGCGACGTCACCGTCGGCTACGCTGGCTTTTTGCAGGTCAATCATCGCTTCGTCGTAATGCAGGGAACCGCTGGCGGACATCATCAGGTAATCGTGGAGAACGGCCGTGCCCGGTGCGTCGGCCAGAGCAACCTGGACAGTCGTTACGTTGGCAAAGGGCTGCGCGTTGCGGTGCAGGCGGTCGAAGGTACGGGGATGGGGTTCAAAGGCATAGATACGGCCGTTTTTCCCAATCTTACGGGCATAGCGGCAGGCATAATAGCCTACATGCGCCCCCACATCCAGCATTACCATTCCCGGCTGCACCAATCGATCCAGTTGTGCCGTCGTTTCCGGCTCATGCCGCCCCGTCAGCAGTTCCAGCCGAAACCAGAAGGGATCATCCGGCATCGTCTGGAAACGCTTTGCCTTTTCCAGCGTGGGAATTGTGCCATGCGTCATCAACCAATGAGTGGCTACGTGCGCCGGGCGAAATCGTTTAACAGTTTTGCGGTATAAATTCAGACTAATATCAGATATACTCATGATCTAACTTTCACCAAAAATAGTGTGCCTGCTAATCATAATCATAACGTTTATTGGCACGCCGTAAAACCAGTCATTGCCTACTTTAGTTGCTGCCTATTGTATCTTGTCAAATATACGCCACCCATCCAAAATGCGCGAATTTCTCTTGTACGCCCAGGTAATTAAAGTACAATAAGTCAACAAGCTATTGAGAAACTCGTATTGCGTATCTCATGTTACACATTCAGAAAGCTCTTACGCAATACAAAACACACAAAAAGGAAGGGCAAAAAATGAGTGACAATGCGTGGGTAGTAATTACTTTTGACGATGAAGATACGGCCGATCAGGTTTTGCACACAATGAAGTCAGCTGAACATCAGGGATTTATTGATTTTGAAGATACGGTTGTGGTGCGCAAGGATGCCAATGGCCAAGTGCATGTAAAAAACGCCATTGATCGTTCCACTAAAGTGGGCGCAGCCGGCGGCAGCTTGATCGGTTTGCTGGTGGGCTTTCTGTTTGGCGGACCCATTGGCATGATGCTTGTAGGCGGCGTGGGCGGTGCAATCGTCGGCGCCCTCACCAAAAACGGGGTAGACAAAAAGTTTATCGAAGATGTCAGCAACCAATTAAAACCGGGCACGTCAGCCTTGTTTATGGTGGTACGCGCGGCCCGCCTGGACGTAACGTTGGCCGGTTTACGCCAATATCAGGGCACAGTCTTACACACCACGCTGCCTTCCGATTTGGCGGAACGGCTGCAAAAAGAGTTGGATTAGAACGTGCGTGATGCCGGAAAACGTGACGCCTTCACGCATCACGTTTTCCGGTTCTCTCTGTCAATATCGGCAATAATTCCACTGACAATTTCCACCGTCTTGTCCAGATACGATTGACCATTGGGCAGAGTAGCCTTGCGGTCAAAATAATCGTGACGGCCGGTATGCACCATTGGCCCCGGCACAATCACGCTCATTTTGCCATTCCGCCTGGCCTGATTCCAGGCTGTATACTTGAGAAAGGGCCAGCGTCCCGGATATAAGATTTCCCCTACTTTGGGGAATTTATCTTTTGTGCCATTCAGATGGTACAGATGCTTTACGTATAAAATCCCCGGATCATCAGCCATTACCCCGCCAATAGAAATGACGTAAATAGGGGCGTCAAATGCTTCGTGCAGGTAGCGGGCTGTACCAATGGCAATCTGCCCGCCGCCGCTCCAGCCCATGATGGAAATGGGGACGCCGCTGCCGGGCACGTAGCCCTGACGTAGTAAACTTTTGCCGATCTCTTTGGCCACGCCTACGTTATACATCGGCCCATACCGGGGATCGCCGGAAACGGCTACTTGCAGCAAATTACGCACAAATATCAACCCGGACAAGATGAAGCCACTCTTTTTCATACGGCTTTTGTGAATTTTTTGCCACAGCCAGCTCAATTGCCGCTCTCCATTCAAAGGGTTATTGGTAACAGAAAAGGGAAAAACATCGTGGATAAGGGACAGATGAGGTTGTTGTTCCTGGAGGTTGCTTAAAAAACGGCGTTCGCGGCTGGAAATGTCTTCAGCGGAAACACCGCCAATGGCAGTCAGATAAACGGCGTAATGCGCAGCCTGATCTGCCTGTGTTTGATCGGGTTTGGAAACAGGATCAATCCCTCGTTTGGCTTCATGGCCCCAGCCGGCCCACCAGTTTAAGGTTTCCAGGGGGGAAAGCAGAGCCATGATGAATATGAGGAGTAAACCTAACAAGGCCAGGTAGAATAAGGGGGTGATGACCAGGTTAATCACACTTCATCCTCCCCGGATACGGCCGTATCCGCCCGCACCTCATTCGCCGCCTCATGGATTTCCGACACATATTCTTCCACTAAATCCTGGGTGGAAGATAATTTTTTCGTGCCCGTGGAAAAGCGCCAGTACCATTCCTGCATCCGCACCCAAAGGGGCAGACTGGACAGCAGATACAAAGAAACCCAGCCCAACATGCCGGCCAGCACTACGCCGCCCACATTGTCAGGATAAAAAGCCAGGCCGCCAGTCAACATTACCAGCAAAACCCAAACACGCAAAACATCGTCAATAATTCGGCCCAGGTACGGCAGCAAAATCAAAAAACCAAAGACAAGTGGCGCATAACTAAGGGCAACAACAGTCCAGACGTCAAGCAACAACCAATCGTTAGCGGTTAACCAGTTGACCAGCAACCAGATAGTAACAGCCCACAAAAAAGCGGAGATAACAACCGAGATAGCAAACATCAGCAGACTGAACAGGAAGCGGCGCAGTTTAACGCGGTTGGCAAACAACACCACACTCTGCCCTAACGTACTGGAAAGCCCGGCCAAAAAGAGAATTAAAACAGCGAATCTTGTACCTTGCGGATGCAGGATAACAGCGCGATAAACTTCCGGGTCCAAACGTAAAACGCCGCCAATCACCCGAAAAAGTGCGGAAATAATGCTGCCCAGAGAAGTTAGATCAAAATCGTACATCACGTTACCAATCGCTCGCCGCAAAAACAGATTGTAACAAATCCTGTCGTTCTTCGGGCGTCATCTGGCGTAAACGGCCGTAATCCACATTCAGCCCCGTCCACAAATCCACGTTCAGGAGACGGCCGTCGTAAAACAGGTACGTATCAATAAACGATTGGCGCGTGGGCAGCGACCACATCTGGTCCGCCAGCAAATTACCCACACCGTAATGAATAAAGCTGTCATAGGCAAAAGAAAATCCCTGGGGATGATGCCCCTGGCTACCGCTGACTACCGTCGCCCCCGCCTCGGCCAATGCCTGAAAATCGTACCGCTGCTGGCTGCCCACACCGTACTGGTAATCCTCCAGATATTGCAGCGTGGCAATAACCAGATACCCAGCTTCGTCAAGCTGGCGGATTTGGGCCAGAATATCGCTGTAGTCACCGCAGGGCAGCGTGCCGGGGCGGTCTGGCCTGGCCCAGACATATTCCGGGCCGATGGGGTTGCAGCCGACAAAAGCGATGCGATTGCCGTTATGTTCCAGGGTCAACGGCCGTTGCGCTGCCGCCAGGTTCCGCCCTCCGCCAAAGGTCATCAAACCCGCCTCCTCATACAAATCAATGGTGAAATTCAGGGCGTCCAGCCCCCAATCCGCCAGATGATTGCCCGTCATCTCCATCACGTCAATACCCATCCATTTGACCAGGGCAAAATACTCCGCCCGGTTACACACATTTTCACTGTTATTGGGATCGGGCAGGGGGCAGTCCGGGGCAAAGGGGTCTTCGTCGCTCATGTGGGCGATGTCTACCGCTTGCAGGACGGGGCCGCTCTCTTCCGCCACGTAGGTCAGGCCGTACTTTTCCATCCGGTCAGCCACAGCGCGGCGCATTCCCGCCGGGCCAGTCATGGCTACGGTGGTGATTTTGGCCGCGTCCCGGTTGGTTGTAGGGCCGTCCCAGGAGGCTGCCAGCACATCGGCCCCCTCCCCTGCCAGCCCGATGAATACGGTGAGAGGATAAGCTGCCGGGTCAAAATCCACGTCAATGGGAGCCGCACCGTCTACGCGCAGCACTTTTAGCTGCGGCGACAGTTGGTCAAAGGGAAGAATGGTCAGGGCCGGCGTATTGAAATCTTCCTGCGCGGCCCACAAACTATCTACCAGTTCTGCGGCGGGCACGATGACGTTGGCCTGCGCCGGCGCGCCCCAAAAAGCAGTCAAAACAGCCTCGGTTTCGGCGTTTAGCGTCAATTCGCCATTATCCCACTCTGTTTGCAGCGCTTCGAGAGTGATCTCGTCCGGGATGGTGGCGAAGGGAGCGGCTACAGCGTACACCCACTCGGCGATGGGTTCGCCCCGGTTGATTTGTAGAGTCAGATCAGGCTGTTCGTTATCCCAGATGGCGTCGGGTAAAGTGGCCGCCCAACCTTGAGCTGCTTCTACGAGGGCCGGGGGTACGGCCGTATCTGCCCCCATTCGCAGAGGGGCCGGAGTAGATGACGGAGTAGGACTGGGTACGGCCGTTGGGGCAATTGTGGGCAGCGGCGGCTGTGTTTTGCTGGGTAAGGGGGTAGTGGCTGGTACGGCCGTTTCGCTAACCGCTTCAGGGGCAATCGTTGGCAATTCCGCAGGCTGGCTTTGGCAGCCTACAGCCAACGCTGCGCCGAGTAAAAGTAAAAGTAGAAATCGTCTCATCCTGGTGGGCAGGAGGGGTGACGACGAATTGAGGAAACAACAAATTAAAAAATTCGCTGTTTCCTCAATTCGCTGTCCTCACTTGGCAGGTACGGCCGTTGCTTCCTGATCCGCGAAAACAGCATCTTCCACCCGGCTGGCGTGGCGACGGTACACAATCAGCACAGCCCCCATGCCCAGCCAGGTGACCAACAGGCCGACAAACCAGCCCAGGTACGGGACAGCGACCAGTATCAAATAGATGAGCAGCCCGGCCAAGAGAGGCCATACTTTATGGCCGGCCGCCTGGGGATAAATCTTCTCAAAGAGGAACAGCCCGCCCAGGTAAGCCACAATCACCTTGCTGACAAAGACCAGCAAAGCGAGGAATAACCAGAACCCCAGGCCGATACCGGAAAAACCAATCCCCCAGAAAATCCAGGCCAGTTCGCCCAACTGAATGCGGAACAATCCCCACCCCACAGCCAGAACCAGAAAAACCATAAACAGGAGGGCGATAAAGCCAACGAAGTAGAAAACAAAACCATTACCCAGGGAGGATAACGGCCGTTGCCGCACTTCGCCGGCCCACTCATTGAGCAAGTCAGGCCATAACCAGGCCAGCAGCCCGCCCACAATGAGGAACATGACCAACTGCCGCAGCAGTTCTGTTCCCGCATCTGCCACCGGATTTCCCGTGCCGGATGTCCGCTTGCCTTCTTCCTGAACCGGTGACGACAAACGGACTATTTTGGCTTGACGGGTGCGTGCGGGAGCGTCCGTTATTTGGGCCATAGTATCAGAAACAGCGGGGATAACTGAGGAGGAATCGGGGAAACCTGTCCGCATATCCATAGCAAAGCGGATCAGTTCCAGCAGGCCAATCATCGCTTTGGTGTCCCGGCCTACGCTGCCGCCCAATCTGGCCGAAAGCATGACGCCGTTCATATCCCAGCCGATCTGTGACCCCTTACTGCTGGTGAACTGCACACCAATGTAATAAAGATTGTTCTCAATCAGAGATTTCTCGCCCAGGGCCAATGAGAGCGCCAGGGAGTAAACACTGCCGCCTACCTGCCCGTTTATCCCGATGTTTTGCCCAACGGCGTAAATGCTGCCGCTCACGTTGCCGTCAATGGTGATGTTGTTGCCAAAGGCAAATAAGTCACCGTCCACATCCCCGGCTACGGTAATATCATCACCGCTGAGAATAACGTCATTTTCCACCGTTGTCCCGGCAGGAATGATATTACCCTGGTAAATTTCCTCGGCATTAGCCGATCCTGTCAGGCTGAAAAAAGCAACTGCCACAACAAACAGGGCCAGTAACGGCCGTAAACGATAACGCTTCAGGGACATCATCTCCTCCTCCACATAAAAGTAAGGCGATTTTACCAATCGCTACCCAATCGTATGAACATTTTGCCACAAATCGAATTGATTCTACATAACTGCTCAGGTCGGTCTCCTGGTGCAGCACGGTCAGGAGACCGGCTATAGCCGAAGGGGTGGGTAGTTACGATTCTACTAAATCCTCACATTTCAACCAAACGGCGACTCGATCATTGGGGAACCTGACCCAACAGCGCCCCCATTGTACTCGCCAGTAAAAGCAGGGAACAACAAACAAACAACAAAATCAACGTTAACGGTAACGCCAACGTACCAATCACCTTGTTCGAGGGAAAATGATGGGTCACTTTAAGAGCATAATAGGTCAGCACAATAGCGTAGATATTGCCAGCCAGAATCAGAAATGGGCCAAGCAAAGGCAGCATGTTAAACAACGTATTCAAAATAAACAAGGGCGCACCGTAGGCAGCCATCAGGTAAGTTTGTTCCGTATAGCTGCCCTCGCCGCCCAAAACCCGGGCAATAATCCAAAAAATACCAGACCCAATCAAAAAGAAAACAGGCACAGACATCAAGCCCAGGATCAGCATGGCATAAAATGTGCTGGCGAAGGTTTTCTCTGCCTGAACCATCATTTCATCCACGGCTTCCGGGACCATACCGGATTGCAGCAGTGCTTCCGGCATCAATTCCAGTGTTTGACTGATGGGATCAAAGATGATGATGTACAGCGCCCAGATGATGAAGGCAAACAGGGCTGCCCCGACCATCCAGATAACGGCCGTACCTAAATTCGCCCGCCCTGTTCCCCTCTCTTCAATAAAAACAGCCTCGCCGGGACGGGAGAGGATGTTTTTCCAGATGGCTAAGGTGGCATTCAAATCCATAATGAGCCTTATTCTGCTTCGGATTCGGGTTCAGGGGAAACGGCCGTATCCTGTCCAGCCAGCGCCGCCGCCAATTCATCAGCCGGCGCATGATAAACAATTAACGCATCATATGACTGCAAAGACTCCACGATGCTATCCGCCATCCAATCAGCCACCTCGGCAATCAACATAGAACTGTCTGGCTCCATGTGACCGATGAGTTCTGGCAGCACATCCTTGTCCGCCTCATCTTGCAGCGCCTTTTTCATCCGTTTCTTACCGGCAAAAGCCCCCACCGCGCCACCGACTACAATGCCAACAATAGGGAATCCCACCAGCGCCCCCACCACAATGCCGGTCAACGCCCCACCCAACAGCCCCTTCTTCTTCTGGTTAGAACTGGGCAGGGAAACTTTACCGTCACTATCCATCGAAATAATCACACTTTCATCATGGGAAACCGAGATTTGGCCGGTTCCTTCTTCCATAACACCCAGCACTTCTTTAGCCCGGTGTGCCCCCTGGTAAACAGCGATGATTATCTCTTTTTTCTCGTGACCTTTATCCTTATCGCTCATCGTCAAACCCCTTTGATTGAAAGTCTTGTAGCCAAATAGTCGGGTAGTTGCCCTTCCTGTCATCCCTCACTGTGTGCGGCATGACAGGTGAAACGATTTCTTGACGCCTTGACTATTTGACTACAGGACTACTCGACTAACAAACCATCATTTCTCCAATGCCAACTCAACCCAAACGGGAAAATGATCGCTGGCCTCCGTCTCTGACCAGACGCCGCTGGCAGCGATCTCGCCACCGCGGACGAAAATATGGTCGGCCGGAAAGCCCTTGCCCGCTCTGATGACAGTAGGGCCGGTAGGTACTCGTTCCATATCTGCTTTGGCAAACCGTTCTTCCAGCGCTGCGACCCCGATTTGGGAAATGGTGTTGAAATCACCCCCGGCAATCACGATATCCGCGCCCTTGTCAATCTGCTCCACAATGGTTTCCGTCTGCTGTAACCGTTTTTCGCTGCTAAGGACGAAGGTTTCATTGTGAGTGCTATAAAGCGGAATTTCCCGGTCGCCGACGGTGGCTACGGCCGTAACCGCAATTCGTGTTTGCCCATTCGTCGGGCTTTCATACGGCAACACAATCTTCCCCGGTTGGGAAAGCGGCCATTTGGACAAAATAGCATTGCCAAAATTCCGCCCCGTTTCCGGGTGTACAGAAGCCGGATAGTAGACATAGTTATACCCCAATGTCCGGGCAATCGCATCCACACTCGCCTCGTCCATTTCCTGGAGCAGCAAAAAATCGGCAGCCCGTAACGCCTCCACTTCCGGCAACTCCGCGAGCGCCTGTTCCACTTCCCCGGCAAATTTAATGTTCCAACTTACAATTTTAAGCTCCCCGGCAAAATCGGCCGGCGTCTCCGCGTAGCTGCCGGCAAACAGCGGCGCATTCGGGTCATCATAATTTTGGGTAGATTGGCAGGCGGTGAAGACGGCCGTCAGCCCCACCCCCAACAACAAATAAAAAAACAGTCTCATGGCCCCCATAATGCCGCAAATTGGCTCTCCTGACAAAAAAAGAGCCGGTCTTCTAACCGGCTCTCATATCTTATCCATGAAAATCTAGCAAATCCGTACCAGCCGCGTACCTATATCTTTCCCGTCGTTAAAACATCTTTCACTTCAGCAATCGCTTTGGTAACTTCAATTTCCCGCGGGCAGGCATTGGTGCAGTTGAAGATGGTGCGGCAGCGCCAGACGCCAAATGTGTCGCCCACCACTTTCAGCCGTTCTTCCGGCGCCTGATCCCGGCTGTCAAAAATAAAGCGATGCGCCTGGACAATAGCTGCCGGCCCCACGTACCTCTCATTGGCCCAGAAGCTGGGGCAAGAAGTGGTGCAGGCCGCGCACAAAATACATTTGGTGGTGTCGTCAAACCTGGCCCGGTCTTCAATGGATTGCAACCGTTCCCGGCCGTCGGCCGGCGGCGGCGAATCATTGACAAAGTAAGGCATAACCGACTTGTAATGGTCAAAAAACGGTTCCATATTCACAACCAGGTCTTTTTGCACCTCCAAGCCCAAAATCGGTTCAATCTGAATTTTAACCTCGCTGCTGCCGGCCTTGGCCAGACGGCTGACCAGGGTTTTACAGGCCAGCATATTAGCTCCATTGATTCGCATGGCATCAGAGCCGCACACACCATGAGCGCAGGAACTACGCAGCGTCAACGTACCGTCCTGCTCCCCTTTCAGGCGGCGCAGCAAATCCAGGACGGACTCTCTGGGGTCTACATCATCAAGGGTGTATTCGCCCCAATAGGGTTTTTCATCTTTTTCAGGATTGAAACGGCGAATGCGCATTTTTACTTGCATGATCTTCCTCCTAGTAGACCCGTTCCTTGGGTTCATAGCGGCCAAGCGTGACCGGTTTATAATCCAGACGGTACTTGCCCTCGTCCACTTTGAAGCAGAAAGTATGTTTCAGCCATTCAGCATCATCCCGCTTGGGGTAATCGTCACGGGCATGAGCGCCGCGGCTTTCCGGGCGGGCCAAAGCAGATACGGCCGTAACCTCAGCCAGTTCCAGCAAGCAGCCCAACTCCCACGCTTCCAGGAGGTCCGTGTTAAACGCCTTCCCCTTGTCATCAATCTGGATATTGCGGGCATATTGTTCCCGGATCTCCTTCAAATCGGCTACTGCTTCCGCCATCATTTCCTCCGTGCGGAAAACACTGACATTTTTCGTCATGGTGGCTTGCATTTGCTGGCGCAAATCTATCGGCTTAACGCCGCCGCTGCCATTGCGGATACGATCAAATTCAGCAATGACCTCATCAGCCGCGTTGTCCGGCAAGGGCAAAAGCTCGGCATCCTGACAATAGCCCGCCATATCTACACCGGCCCGCTTGCCAAAGACCACTAAGTCAAGCAGCGAGTTGGTACCCAGCCGGTTGGCCCCATGCACAGAAACACAGGCTGCTTCTCCGGCAGCGTAAAGACCGGGCAGAACGTTGTTTTGCGTATCTATGAAGACACGGCCGTCCACGTCCGTCGGAATACCGCCCATAGCATAATGGGCCGTCGGCTGCACCGGCATCGGTTCTGTCACCGGGTCAACCCCCAAATAGGTGCGCGTGAAATCGGCAATATCCGGCAACTTGGCCTCAATGTAGGCTCGATCTATCCGCGTAGGATCACCCTCTTTCTCATAATAATAGTTGACTGTTTCCGGACGTATGTCCAGGTAGACATAATCCTGACCGTTGATGCCCCGACCCGCGGCCACTTCCAAATAAATAGCCCGGCTGACTACGTCCCGGCTGGCCAAATCTTTGATATGGGGGGCGTATTTTTCCATAAACCGTTCGCCCTCATTGTTAATGAGAACGCCGCCCTCGCCGCGCACCCCTTCCGTAATCAAAACACCCAGACGGTAAATGCCGGTAGGATGAAACTGGAAAAATTCCATGTCTTCCAGGGGAACGCTGCGACGCAGGCAAATGGCTGCCCCATCACCCGTCAGGGAATGAGCATTGGAGGTTACTTTCCAGCAGCGTCCCCAGCCGCCGGTAGCAAACATGACGGCTTTGCTGTGGAAAATGTGGAAGTCGCCGGTGGCAATTTCGATAGCTACCACGCCGCGCACCGTGTCATCTACCCGAATCAGGTCTATCACGTGAAATTCGTCGAAGAAATTGACGTCGTTTTTGATGCACTGCTGGTACAGGGTTTGCAAAATCATGTGGCCGGTGCGGTCGGCGGCGTGGCAGGCGCGGTGGACCGGCTTGCCGGTTTCTTTGTTGGTATGCCCGCCAAAACGACGCTGGGAGATACGGCCGTCTTCCAGACGATCAAACGGCAGCCCCATATGCTCCAGTTCCACAATCGTAGGGATGGCGTCCTTACACATCACGTCCACACTATCCTGGTCTGCCAGATAGTCAGACCCTTTTACCGTGTCATAAGCGTGCCATTCCCAACTATCTTCATCAACATTGGCCAACGCCGCACCGACGCCGCCCTGAGCCGCTCCTGTATGGGAACGGGTGGGATATAACTTAGAGATAACGGCTACGTTGGCTTCCTTGCCGGCATACAACGCAGCCATCAGCCCTGCACCGCCCGCACCAACAATAACCGCATCAAATGTATGCGTTTTTATATTTGACATAACATCCTCTTTTAAGATTCAGGGTTAAAGGTAATAATGGCCACTCCTGCGAAGATAAGGGAAATAACCAGGAATACAGCCAGGATCACGTTAATGACTTTCATCGCCTTTTGACTATGCACGTAATCTTCCAAAATATTGCGCAGACCGTTGACGCCATGAATCAAAGCAAAAAACAGCAGCAGCAGATCGATCCCCCTAATAGTGACCGAACTCCAGCGCTCAATCACAAATTGCAAATCCAAATCGTGAACGCTGTTGACAACATGCTGTACCAAAACGTGACTGACGGCCAAAAACAACAAAAATACGCCCGACAAGCGCATAAACAGAAATGCAGTTCGCTCTTTATTGGAGGGAACCTGTACTTTACGATGGGTAACACCAGTTAGCTTGGTCATATTATGCCTCTTCTTATTGGCCCGGATAGGGGGGGATGGCCCAACAACTGCTGCCAACTTCGGCCAACTCGTTGCAATAAGTGCCGATTGCCAGGAACAAATAGATGGCGAGGGGGATAAAAATGATCAGAAACAGCGCCCAGACAAATACGGCCGTTTTAGCCTGATACTTCCACCATTCCGGTTTGAAGTCCAGAAGGGTGATGCGAATACCGTTGAAGGCGTGATAAAGGACTGCGCCGACTAAAAAAATTTCGCCTACGCCAAAAAAAGGGATTTTGAATACGGTGACAATCCAGTCGTAAAAAACGGGATTATAGTTGGCCATGGCCGTTTCCCAAACGTGAAAGGACAGGAAAGCCAAAATGCCCAGGCCGGACAACCTGTGGGCCAGCCAACTCCACTGTCCGCTATGGCCGCGATAGCGCAAACTTTCGCGTATGGTGAGTGATAAGGTTGACATATATTTCTTCCTCCCGTATTTCAGTGGGTTTTTGGATAAATACGAAAAAATTTGCCACGAATCGCACGAATTTTCACTAATTTTTGTGATAATTCGTGTGATTCGTGTCTAAAAAAACCGGATAGCGCAACGGCCGTATCCGGCAAAACGTACAAGGGAATGTGTTAAAGTAGAGCCTGGTGCGACCGGAATTATAACACGTTTAGAGTGATCCGTAAGGCCAAACGTCAGTCAATCCAGTGTCAAATGTCACTGTTAGTCAAGCAGTCTCGTAGTCAGATAGTCTCGTAGTCAGGTAGCCGAATGGTCAAACCGACTACTCGACTACCTGACTACGAGACTATCTAAATTTTTGCTATGTAAACCGAGCTGGTACTTGCCATGTCAGCCCGCCATTGCTACACTTTAAGCAAATGATCCGAGCCTTCCATTTACGCGATTTAACGCTGGTTCATCGCTTGAGCGAACATGGTGTTTCCCTCCATACCGAGTCAGCTTTAACCAGAAATTTGCAGCCTGTGCGGGGCGCTTTGTTCAGCCTCGTAGGCGGTGACTTTCCTACGTATGTCTGGAAAGCCTCACAGGAAAATACAGCCGGCTTTATCCAGCTTTACCTGGAAGAAGATACCCAACATGCCCATATCTTATATGTGAGTACAGAAAATGTCCCTGTAAACGCAGCTGACAAAGTCGCAGATTCCCAAAATCATGGTCAGCAAAGCAACGGCCGTGAACAAACACCGCTGAACGAAACAGCCTGGCTTTCGCTGCTGGATCAGGCTGTGGCTGAAGTCGGCCAACACGGTATTCACAGCCTGGTAGCCGAAGTAGATGAAACGGGAGCGGAACTGCCCGTGTTGCGCCGGGCCGGTTTTGTGGTGTATACCCGGCAGGACGTCTGGGTCTTGAATACGGCCGTAGAATCCCCGCCAACCAACCTGCTCCACACCCGTCAAACAGCAGATGATTGGGAAATCCAGCTTCTGTACGCCAACATCGTGCCCCGGCTGGTGCAGTTAGTAGAACCAGTACCCCGTATTAACGACGGCATAGGCTGGGTCTTGCGGGAAGGGGACGAGATGGCTGCCTTTGTCCACGTGTATGACGGCCCGGTAGCTACCTGGATGCGCCTGTTTGTCCATCCCAACGCCGAGTCCCGCGTCGAAGAAATCATTACGGCCGTCCTGCAAAAACATCCGCCACAGCCCTCACATCCCGTCTACTGCTGCGTGCGCCGCTACCAAAGCTGGCTGCAAAATCCACTGGCCCGCGTCGGCTTCCAATTGTGGGGCAGCCAGGCAGTCATGGTCAAACACACCGTTTACCATTCACAAGAACCAAAACTGGAACTATCGGCTGCTCTGGAAGCCCAAGGCATCACCCCCACAGCCCCCTATATCCAGCATTATCAGACCCGTCCCGAAAAGCAGAATGGGAAACCGACAACAAAAGGAACGGCCATTTAAGTAATTGAGTAACTGCGTAATTACCAAATTACAAATTACCCAATTACCAATTACCAAATTACCCAAAAATGAGTCCCATACACATCGAGCAGGCGCGAGAAGACCTGCAAAAATTACTAGCTATTTTGCCAGACAGTATACAAGAGAAAATAGAAGAGATTGACCGCGACGAAGAACTGCTGGAAGTCGTCATGGACTTGGGCCGCCAGCCCACCGCCCGCTACACAGACGGCGAAATCATCCTGCGTGAAGCAGAAGTGACCCAGGCCGAAATTGACGACGTGGTGGCCGGCATTGGCGACGTGGACGACGACAACCGGGCCGGTATTGCCCGCACTCTGCACCGCATCTCCGCCATGCGCAACCGGCGCGGCCTGATAGTGGGATTGACCTGCCGCGTCGGGCGCGCCGTCTACGGCACAATCGAGATCATCGAAGACATCATCACCTCCGGGCAAAGCATTTTGCTCCTGGGCCGCCCCGGCGTGGGCAAGACCACTCTGCTGCGGGAGGCCGCCCGTATCCTGGCCGAATCCCGCCGCGTGGTCATCGTAGACACCTCCAATGAGATCGGCGGCGACGGCGACATCCCCCATCCGGCGGTGGGCCGCGCCCGGCGGATGCAGGTTCCCCGCCCTTCCCACCAGCACGAAACAATGATCGAAGCCGTGGAAAACCACAACCCGGAAGTGATCATCATTGACGAAATCGGCCGGGAACGGGAGGCGATGGCCGCCCGCACCATCAACGAGCGCGGCGTCCAGCTCATCGGCACAGCCCACGGCAAAACCCTGGAAAACCTGCTGCTGAACCCCACCTTGTCCGATCTGATCGGCGGTATCGAAAGCGTCACCCTCTCTGACGAGGAGGCCCGGCGGCGCGGCACACAAAAAACAGTGCTGGAACGCCGTTCCCCGCCCACCTTTGACGTTCTCATCGAAATTCAGGATCGGGAGCAGCTTCTGGTGCATCCCGACGTGACCACCTCGGTAGACGCCATGCTGCGCGGCGAACCGTTCCCGGTGGAAATACGCGCCCGTGACGAGAATGGCGAGATTCGGGCAGAACAGCAGAATATCGTCGTCAATTCCACGGCCGTCACCGGACGACGCGACGGCCGTTCCCGGCGGGAGGACGGTCAGGGGCGTATTGTTTTGGAGGGGAAAGCAGGCCGGCAAAACGGCCGTGTCCGGCAGAAAAATGTCCCCGTTGTCAATCCCATGGAAGTACGGCCGTCATCCGGCGGCATCAACGTCTACGCTTACGGTGTGGCCCGCAACCGCCTGATGCAAGCCGCCCGCCGCCTCAAAGTACGCATCAACATCGTCAACCAGCTGTCCGAAGCCGACGTGCTGGTAACCCTGAAAAGCTACTATCGCAAACGCCGCCAACTCATCCACGACGCCGAGCGGCGCCGCACCCCCGTCTACGTCCTGCGGGCCAACACCACCAGCCAGATGGAAAGCTTCCTGGTGCAGGCTCTCAACCTGGACATGTCCGACAGCGCCGATCCCTTTGAATCAGCCATTGCCGAAGCGGAAGCGGGTATCAAGCAAGTGCAGTCCGGCCAGGCCAGCGTGGATTTACGCCCCGTCAACGCCGCCATCCGTCGCTACCAGCACCAGATGGCCCGGCAGGCCGATCTCGTCTCGCACAGCTACGGCAAAGAGCCAAATCGTTACGTGCGGATTTTTAATACGCCGAGGAATGGAAAGTAATCAGTTTTCAGTGGTCAGTGTGCAGTGGTCAGTAACTGAACACTGCACACTGAAAACTGCACACTGCACACTGAACCATGTTCATCACTCTCGAAGGCCCCGAAGGCAGTGGCAAATCCAGCCAGATTGAAATGCTGGCCGATTATTTGCGCCGGCAAGGTTTTACCGTTCTGGTTACGCGGGAGCCGGGGGGCACGCCTATTGGCGACCAGATTCGCCATTGTGTACATGACGTGGGAAACGTCAACATGACGCCGCAAACCGAGATGCTGCTCTACTCGGCGTCGCGGGCGCAGTTGGTGGCCGAGGTGATTCGCCCTGCTCTGGCAGCCGGGCAAATTGTGCTGTGCGACCGCTTTTATGACAGCACCATTGCTTATCAGGGATACGGCCGTGGCCTGAACCTGGACGATCTGTACACTATCACCCGTTTTGCCACCGGCGGCCTCAAACCCGACCTGACGCTGCTGCTGGACATTGCCGTAGAAGAAGGTCTGTCCCGCCGCGCCGACAACGGCCTGGAAATGAACCGGCTCGACCTGGAAACCGTCAGTTTCCACCGGCGGGTACGTCAGGGGTATCAACAAATGGCGGCGCAAGAATCGGCAAGATGGGTGGTGGTGGATGCAGGACGGCCGTTAGCCGAGGTTCAGGCAGAATTGCGCCAAGTTGTAGAAAAATATCTGGCTATAAAGCGGCGGCCCTGAACGTAAGGCGATTTGGCAAATCGCCCTACATCATAAAATCATCGCCGCCAGCGCCCAAATCCGGCAGAGATTCTTCAATAGATTCCGGCGACTCGCCATGTTCCAGCCGGTCTACCACCTCGTTAAACTCATCCCCCATGTCTTCCCCCATTTCCCGGCTCATCTTGCGCATAAAATGACCCAGCGCCTTGGGGTCATCTTCATCCAGGTTAGCCAATGCGCTGTCATCCAGCAGCGAATCCATGCGGGCGTCTTCCGATTTGGCAATGGCTACCCGCCGGATACGCCGCCTCAAGTGCTGCCCGGCGCAGTGCGGGCAGGTTGGCTGCGCCGTTTCGTATTCGGTAAAGGAAAAAAACAATCGTGCTGATTTTCCACAATCCTGACAAACGAAGTCGTAGTATGGCATAGTTATTTCCCGTGATTCGTGATGCGTAAAAACATGAAAGCACGAAAACGTATCACGCATCACACCTTCACGCATCACGTCCAATTTGTATAATCATGTCAATCTGCGTTACACTGATACAAATTATAGCAAATACAGGTGACAATGTGGTAGCAGAAGAACTATTTCAACGAAAAGAATACCCGATTTTACTGGTCATTTCCGGGCCGTCCGGTGTGGGCAAAGATACCATTGCCCGGTCTCTGATTGACACGGCCCCTGACAGGTTTTATTTTGTGGTGACGGCTACCACTCGGCCGCCTCGCCCCGGTGAGGTTCACGGCCGTGACTATTTCTTCTTGAGCAACGACGAATTTGCCGAAATGATCGAAAACGACGATCTGCTGGAATATGCCGTCGTGTACAACGATTTCAAAGGCATCCCCAAACAGCAAATCCGGGACGCGCTGGGCAGCGGCCGTGACGTGATTATGCGAGTAGACGTGCAGGGCGCAGCCACTGTGCGCAAGATCATCCCTAACGCCATTCTGGTTTTCCTGACTACTGAATCAGAAGAAGAACTGGAACGCCGCCTGCGGGAACGCAAATCGGAAGCGCCGGACGATCTGAGCTTACGCATCGCCACCGCCCGCCAGGAAATGAAGCGAATTGATGAGTTTGATTATTGGGTAATCAATGCAGAGGGAGATCAGGATACGGCCGTCCACCAAATCGCCAGCATCATCGAAGCCGCCCACTGTCAGGTACACCGGTCGCCTGTTAAATTGTAATTGAGTAATTGGGTAATTGGGTAACTGCGCCGGTCAGGCGTCATGGAGTAGAAACATGACAACAACAAACCAGATTTTACAAGGAGATTGCCGGGAAAAACTAAAAGACGTTCCGGCCAATTCAATATCAGCCTGCATAACCGATCCGCCTTACAACTATGAATTCATCGGCCACAAATGGGACGCGGCCGAGATAAAACGCCGCACAAACCGCGTGCAGAACAGCACGACGCTGGTGAAAAACATTCCTTACGGCAGCGGGCTGGCCGGCGGTGTGCGCAATACCCGCTGGTATGAAAGAGTCCGGGAAAATATCCTGGAATACGAAAACTGGTGTCACGAATGGGCGCAAGAAGTTTTCCGAGTTTGCAAACCGGGCGCTGTGATTGCCGCATTTAACAGCACACGCACAGTTGCGCACCTTCAAGTTGCCCTGGAGCGTGCCGGATTTTATGCGCGGGATTGTCTCGTCTACCGCCGTCCCAGCGGAATCCCCAAAGGATTAAACCTGAAAGCCCAACTAAAGCAAAAAGGGTATGCTAATTACCAGCAATGGGAAGGATGGCACAGTTGTTTACGCAATGAATGGGAAGCAATTGTCGTGGCGCAAAAGCCATTGCAGGGTAATTACCTCAACACTTTTCTGGAACATGGCGTCGGTTTATTCTATACCGCTAACGAAGACGGATCATTTCAGTCCAACATTCTGGAAAATATCCCCAAAGACAACGGCGAGCATTACAAAGTACACTGCACAGTAAAACCGTTAGCTCTGATGGAAAAATTGGTGCAGATGTTCGTTCCCCCCACTAGAGAACATATTGTCCTGGACCCGTTTGCCGGATCAGGCACAACACTCGTTGCCGCTAAAAAATTGGGCAGAAGCTATTTGGGTATAGAAATTGTGCCAGAATATCTGGAAATCATCCAAAAACGACTGGATGCTGTCACAGAAAAACCGGACATGACGCCAAAAAACGGACAAGCTAATCACGCAATACCGTATAATCTCCGGCTTTTTGACTGAGGTAAGTTTTTAGATCAAAACCGGTCAAATCTTCTATAAATTGAAAACAGTTTTCGCCGGTAAAAATACGCCACCCGCCTTTTTCACAAGCGTTGAGAGCGGCCGGCAAATTATCATCTCGTAAAATCAGCAGCGCCGGCTTGTACCTGCGCTCGCGCAGCATTTCTCCGTAAGCTCTGAACTTTTTCAACGTGCCGGAATCTCCGGAACCTATGCGGTATTTGGTATCTATGGCGTATGGCTCTACGACAAAATCGCACGGTTCGTCTGCGCCAAAACGCAACGCCGGAGCAAAATCGGCGCGCCGTTGCCGGCAAACTTCCGTAACCAGCAATTGCCAGCACATGCCCAATTCCCTGCCCCAATATTGCCGGTTTTCCCGTTTCAATTCCGGGGTCAAGGCGAATAAATCCATGAGCAAATCCCGCTCGTCGTTCTCCTCCTTGTAAACTTTTTCAGAAAAGGACGTTTGATATTTGGCAAGGATACGGTGCAGATTTTCGGCCAATTCCATTGATTCGTTCATTCGCCTTCCCGCAGGCAATCAGCCAGGCTGATTTCCAATGCCCGGGCAATTCGTTCTGCATTTACCAGGGTGATGTTTCGTTCGCCCCGCTCTACTGCACCAATATAAGTGCGATGCAACCCGGATTTGTTAGCCAGCGCTTCCTGGGACAAGCCCAAAGCCAGACGGTGTTTTCTGACATTTTCGCCAAACAGCTTGGTTACGTTCATAACTCATGTTATTATCACGTTGCAGACTATAAGGCGACAGACTATTAGTAGCGATGGCAATGAACGGATATAACTATATTATCTCAAAGCAAATTCAATGGGCGCGAAATCATGAGATCGCTTTGATTGGCAGCAAAGGTGAGCAAGGTCGGCCTGCCTATACACAAAACCTTGACGATAATTTGTTTGAGCCTTTACTGCCCGACACGTTACAATCCTTTCAAGAAGGCGATGGCAACGAGCTTGCGGGAAATCCGGCAAAAATGCAAGCCGTTCATTCTTCTTCCGCTTTAAGCGTCAATATTTTTCAGTATTGGAAAAGCAGAAAACAGGTACCTGCTATCGCTGCTGCCTGTGGCTTGTGCAACCAAACAACCAAATTCTCAAAAAATATCACGTTTGAAGTCAAGTATCCCATAGATGCGAGATTTCAATTTAGTCCAAATATAGATGTTGTAATCCATAATTCAGATTCACCATACAAAGTGTTTGCCATTGAATGTAAATTTTCAGAAGCATACGGGGGTAGAAGCCATGCAGGAATCAAGAAAAAATATCTGGATTTAGATATTTGGAAAGATATTCCAAATTTGCACGAGCTTGCCCTTTCAATAAGCCCCGACGATCATCAATTTCAATACCTTCATCCCGCTCAGTTGATCAAGCATATTCTCGGACTAAAAAAAGTGTTCGGGAAAACTGGCTTTCGTCTACTTTACTTATGGTACGATGTACTTGGCAGCGCGGGAACAACGCATAAAGTAGAAATATCCATTTTTTCAGAAGTCGCCAAATTAGACAATATCCACTTTCACGCCTTGAGTTATCAAGATTTAATCATCAGGTTGGCAGATAATTATCGCAACGTACACAAGCAGTACATTGAATACATTACTGGCAGATATTTGTGATCATCCTATGAAACGAACACATTTGGGCTTGATCTTCTTTCTATTTCTCACGGCCGTATCCCCCCACCTCCGCGCCGCCAGCCAGACAGATAAAACCAGCGGCGAACCGGTCACGGCCGTCGCCCCTCTGCCCCATCTCTCCACCGACCCCGCCCGCTACATCATCCAGCTAAACGCCCCACCGCTGGCCAGCGTGATGGGGCAGGCGCAGCCCACGGCCGTAAGCCAATACCAAAAAATCCTGGATGCCCAGCAAACTGCCTTCATCAGTACCCTCTCCCAGGAATTGGGCCGGCCGGTAGAGCCGCTGTTTCGTTACACTGTAGCCTACAACGGTATGACCCTGACCCTGACCGGTGCGGAAGCAGCCCAGGCAGCCGGGATGTCGGGCGTTACGGCCGTTACCCCCGACCGTGAAGAAGCCCTGCTCACCGACGCCGGGCCAGCCTGGATCAACGCCGACGCCATCTGGGATGGCAGCGGCGTCCCCGGCGGCCTGCCTGGCAAAGGAGAAGGCGTCATCATCGGCGTCATTGACACCGGGATCAACATGGATCACCCCTCCTTTGCCGCTGTGGGCGGGGACGACTACGTTCACCAAAATCCCCTCGGCGCCGGCAATTACAAAGGCGTCTGCGACCCCGGCAGCAGCCAGTACGACCCGGCTTTCACCTGCAACGCCAAACTGATTGGGGCCTGGGATTTTGCCGACGTGTATGGCGAAAGCGACGGCCCGGAAGACAGCAACGGCCACGGCAGCCATACCGCCAGCACCGCCGCCGGTAACGTCGTCAACGCCACGCTGACCACACCGGCCGGCTATACCTATCTCAACGACATTTCCGGCGTCGCCCCCCACGCCAATATCATCGCCTATGACGCCTGTGTGTCCGGCTGCCCCACATCCGCCCTGTTAGCTGCCGTCAATCAGGCAGTGGCCGACGGTGTGGACGTGATTAGCTACTCTATTTCCGGCGGAACCAGCCCTTACGCCGATCCGGTAGAGCAAGCTTTCCTGTCCGCTAACGAAGCCGGCGTAATTGTGTCCGCAGCGGCAGGCAACAACGGCCCTGACCCCAGCACCCTCTCCCATCAAGGCCCCTGGGTGATGACCGCAGGAGCCAGCACACACAACCGCGTCTTTCGCAACAGCCTGATCAACCTCAACAGTAGTGATGGCCCCC
>JALUPA010000599.1 GCA_027054335.1 Ardenticatenaceae bacterium | reverse complement strand
GGCACAGCCGGTGGAGCATCATTCCACCAGCAAATATGCGTTCAAAGGGGGCGGGTTGGGATTGGGGCTACCGGTGGTTAAAGGGATTGTAGAGGCGCATGACGGCCGTATCTGGGTAGAGTCTGAGGCGGACGGGGCTAATCCGCTGCCCGGCAGCACTTTCACCATCTGCCTGCCGCGGCTGGATGCGGGGTAACTGGGTTCAAACGTATACGGCCGTAGGCATTTGAATATAGCTGTCCGGCTTCTCGTTGTTTTCCTGGATGGCAAAAAAGCGTCGTTCAATCTTTTTTAAAACGGCCGCGTCGTAATAAATCATGCCGCAGTTGAGACAAACTTCCACAGGCGTGTTAGGCACAAGCAGATATTTCCCTTTGTAACTATAGAGATATTCGATACGTCGTTCCTCATATTGATCACTGCCGCAAAAATTACATTGTACTTTCTTTGTTTTTTTACTCATTGCTTCTTTTTCCTCGTGTCCAGGGATCAATAAATTTGGGTAAAGATGGAATGTAAACTGTTATTAAAGCAACTTTTCCCCCACGCCAACCGCAAACAATGTAGATAGGTATTTTTCCAGAAAATCCGACTATTAGGCAGCTTTCGCCTCGTCCAGTATCAGGATATTGTTCCAAAATCTTGCCGTTTAGCAAGGCTTCTTCAACTTGACCCCTCGCTGCGTACCCTCGGCTCAAACATCACTTGCGATTGTCCCGTTAACGCATCCCAAACGTCCCCCATTGTATCGGCCAGAGCGACCGGCCGTTTTAGCTGGTTGGCGATGTCCTGCGGCGAGATGTTGTCCAGGGTGATACGATCCGGATGGTCAAACATGACGCGAGGCAGGATGACCAAATCGCCATAGCCGGCCGCTTGCAGGTGATGGAGGACGTCGGCCCCCATGAGCAGGCCGGCAACGGTGATGGTTTCGCCCAGTTTTTGGTTGACGACTGGTTCTACCGTCACTGCTGCACCGGTAAGTTGGGCAAATTGTACGGCCGTTTCCCGCAAAACCGGCCCAAATAACGTCCCCGTCACTAACGTGAGAGATTGGAGATTGGAGATTGGAGATTGATCCGAAATCTCTAATCTCCAATCTCTAATCTCTCCCTTCACCTCTTCCCATTCATCCAGAAAATAGCGGGTCAGACCCAGGCCGTTTTCCTGTAACTGTTGGCCGTCATAAGCTGGGAGGGGAGGGAGTTCCTGCCCGGCCACCAGATACCATTCATCAGTGAGATAGACAAAGCGGCTGCCAAATTCTTGTAAAAAATGAGCTTGATATGCTTCCATTTGGGTAATGACGGCGCGGGCTTCGGCAGGCGTATGGGGGCGCAGGCCGTATTTGTGGTGTTTGGTCAGACCCACGGGCACAATGCTGACGGATTGCACGGCCGGGTAAAAGGCGGTCAGGTCGGCGATGGATTGGTCCAGGATACGGCCGTCATTCACTCCCGGCGTCACCACAATTTGCGTATGCACCTCAATGCCCCGTTCCGCCAGCCATTCAAGCTGCACCAGAATGTCTGGCGCAGCCGGGTTACGCAGATATTGCTGCCGCAGATCCCAATCCGTCACGTGTACCGAAACGTACAGCGGCGACAAGCCCATTGTTTCAATGCGCTCCCAATCGTGGTCGCTCAGGTTAGTCAGCGTGACGTAGTGGCCGAAAAGGAAAGAGTAGCGATAATCGTCATCTTTTATGTAAAGTGTACGGCGGAATTTGGGGGCCATTTGCAAGACAAAGCAAAATCCGCACAAGTTATTGCAGCGGCGAATGTCCGTATCAAAGGTGGGGTGGGTAAATTCCAGGCCAAGCGGTTGGTTGTAAGCTCGTTCTGCTTCAAACTGGCGTATTTCCCCTTTTCGGCGAATGGAAAGGGTTAGCTGTTCTTCCGCCCCGTAGAACTGCACGTCAATAACGTCTTCCACCGGCTCGCCATTAATCGCCAGCAGTTCATCCCCCGGTCGCAAGCCAATAGCCTCAGCCACGCTGCCCGGTTCAATGCCGCTAATCTGCCCGCCGCTGAACGCGGTCAGGTCAACTTCCTGAAAAAGAGTCATGGGGATTGGCTGGCAAATGTAAGGCGCATGGATTGCAGGTCAATGAGCGCGCCTGATTGTGTCAGAAAATCCATACCCAGGATACCATTTATCTGAAAACCATAGTCCATTCCACCGACTTCGATTTCAAATTTGGATGATTTGTACTGGCCTACTTGTATGGAATCAACGACACGACTAAAAACTGCTTCCCTGCCGCCTACGCCGCGAATAATATGGAGTTCATCATTTGGCATGGGCACAATTTGAACACGGGCGACGGCCTCAGTTGCCAAGATTGTGGAAGCCGAACCGGTATCAACAAGCACATTGTCAATAACGGCCGTTTGTTGTTGATAGCCTAATGTAATGGTGATGAAAGGGAGATTACCTCTCAGCGAAAACTGCATTGCTGCTCCTGATACCCAACCATTGTCTCTCGCGGATATTCAGATTTTTTCGACTGGTATGAACAAAGTAAAATTCACGCTGTGGATATTCCAGGTGAAGCTCTCGATACCGTTGCATGGCAGAATTACCGTCCGGGCAGGTTTCGATTACTGCCAGCCGATCAGGAATTCTTTGATTATCAGGTGTGGTGTGCGCTTCCAGAGCTTCAACGATAAGCCATTGATCAGGGTAAACTGTCCGTATTTCAGACCATTTCATAATTGTCTCCTTTGCTATGATTATAGCAAAGTTTACAGTTGCAGATGAATACCGATAACCGGTAACCAATTATTGTACACTGGCTCTTGTCATCGCCACAATTTCATCCACAATCTCGGTGACGCTGCGTTCTGTTGTGTCCATGATGAGGGCGGCGGCGGCGGGGCGGAG
>JALUPA010000598.1 GCA_027054335.1 Ardenticatenaceae bacterium | reverse complement strand
GTGAGTTCCGGCGGTGTTTCTTCTATAAACCAATACGTGCCCTGCGTGGGCAGAGGCATTGTGCTTGCCAAACTGGCCGGGCGAATGGTGAACGTATCAATAAATTTACCGGCTCTGGCCCCCAGCATCAGGATAATGATAATGGCGACGGCATTGCGGACAATGCGCCAGTTGCGGGTTTGCGGCAAGAGCGGCCGGGGGGCATCCACGTGCCGGTAAGCCAGCCCAATAGCTGCCCCGCCTGCCGCACCAAACAGAAAGAGCGCGGCTGTAACCAACAAAAGGGTAGTCAGCCGTCCCGGATTGTCGAACTGGAAGAGGAGGTACAGCCCCACGCCGGTCAGCCAGCCGCCCGCGCCAAATCCGGCAACAGAGGCCAGCAGGATACGCCACATCCGCCGCAGGCCCACCGTTAACGCGCCCAGCAGAAAGCCAACAATCACGCCATATATCAGGCCAAAAAGCAGGAATAGGTAGGGCAGTTTGCTGAACCGGACGTCAATATCGGGATTGAGGAAGCCAAATACGGCCGTCAAAAAGATGACGGGAAGCAGCATGACGGCCGTGGCAATGAAAAAGCTAGCCGCGCTGCGTAAGATAAAGCCGCGCCGCCATGCCATCCCCCTGACGCCGGCCAGAACGTAGCCGCCGGCTGCGCCGCCAACGGCGCCGCCCAACCCGATGATGAGGACAATCAGGCCCAAGGAAAAGAACAACCGCAGAAATATCTGGATTTTCCCCAGATTAAACAGGAGGAAATCTATAGCGCCGCTTTTAAGCGCCAGAATGGCGAGTAGCAGACCCAGCGACAAACCCAGACCGTAGCCCAGAGATGTGTGTAAAATTGCTTGTTTTGCAGAGTCTTTTTGCATAATTTCCCAAGATTCAGACAAGATTTACAAGGCGAAATAATCCTGTAAATCCTGTCAAATAGTTACTCATCCATATCCAGGAAGCGTTCCAACCAATGCGACCGCCACATGGCGCGCTGCACATATGCCCATACAATTGTCAGGAGGGCGATGGCTACATAAAACAGCGTGGGCAAGGGAATCAGGGCAAAAAAAGCGCGCAGGCGGGGCAGAGACATAATTACCAGATAGCCAATAAACAAAGCCGCAGCAGAGAACACTACCAGCCAGCTACGGCCGTGATAAGGCGCGCCACCGGCAAACCACTTAAAAGGCGGTTCGGCAAAGACCATCAAGAGAATCCCCACGAAGACAAAGAAAGTAGTCAATGAAGTCTGCGCTGCCAAAAGGGTGAAGGCTCTGTTGAAGTTTTCGGGCGGCAGGGAACCGGCCTCTACACCCAACGTTTTTTCCAGCGCGGCTATCATTTCCGGTGTGACTTCAACGTTGACCAGCCCATCGGCGGTGACGAAAAGGATGCCTATGTAAAGCAGCAGGCCAAACAGGAAGATGGTAAAGCTGGCCGGTATAGTGAAATGGATGATGTTTTGCGTGAGATTGGCGCGTTGGCGGATGGCGACGGCCGTTAAAGCCAACACAAACGGCGGTGCGCCTCGGGCGAAGAAAGAAAGGAGTGTGTTTTGCAGTGCTGTAAAAGGAAAGCCCAGCCCCAGCATAGTTATACCGATAATCAGCAACAGCAGGGCAAAGACCGTGGTCATAAACAGCTTGAGGATGTCTTGGATGCTGTTGACGATGCGCGTACCTTCTTTGAGGGCCGGCGGCATGGCGGCAAAGGAGTCGCCCAGCAGCACCATAGCGGCTACGTTGCGAGTGGCGCTGCTGCCGCTTTCCATGGCGATGCCCATGTTGGCTTTTTTCAGGGACAACACGTCGTTGACGCCGTCACCAATCATGGCGACGTATTCACCCGCTTCCCGCAGGGCAGCGACCAGGGCTTCTTTTTGCTGGGGGGTGATGCGGCCAAAGACGGTGGCGTCTACGGCCGTTTGCTTAAACTCTCCCTCACTCATCTGGGCCAGTTCCGGGCCGGAAACAGCGCGTACGTCGTCGGCCAGCCCGGCTTGCCGCGCCAGCGCCGCCACCGTCTGGGGGTTGTCGCCGGAGATGACTTTGAGCCTGACGCCACTTTCGGTAAAGGCGCTGATCGTTTCTTGCAGATGCGGTCGCAGTTCATCGCTGAAGCTGACTGCACCGAGGAGGATCAGCGGGGGCAAAACCGGCTCATCATCTGCATCGTGCAGGCTGACGGCCGTTTCATTCCGGGCAAATATCAATACCCGCAGTCCCCGTTCCGACCATTCGCTGACTTTTTGCCGCACGTCGTCCGGCACGGCCACGTGTTCTTGCAGCATTTCCAGCGCGCCCAACACGTAAACGCCGCCGCCGGCGTAGGCCAGGGCCGACCATTTGCGGGCAGAGGAGAAGGGGACTTCATCGGCTAACGGCCGTGCCTCTCCCGGCAGCTTGTCAATAATTGCCTGGCTGGTTTTATTGGTGGAGGAGGCGCTGGCAGCAAAATCGGCCAGCAGCCGCTCCAGTTCGCTCTTTTCAATCCCGACCGGGTACACATCTTCATACTGGATTTTGTTGGCCGTCAGCGTACCGGTTTTATCCGTACAAAGGACGGTGACGTTACTCAACGATTCGATGCCGTTAAGCTGCTGCACCAGGCCGCCTTTTTGCCCAATGCGTACCGCACCCCAGGAATAATTCAGGGTAATGAGCGTCAGCAGTCCGGCAGAAACAGAACCGGTAATGACGGCCATGATTTGCAGCCAGGCCCCCAGCGGTAGCTTCAGGATAAAAAGCCCCAGGACGAGAATGATGCTGAAGAACAGGACAATCAGCAGCAGGATGCGCAGCAGGCGGTTAACTTCCCGTTGCAGCGGCGTCACTTCCACCTTGTATTCGCGGGCATTTTTGGTCAGATTGTTGGCAAAGCTGTCTTCGCCGACGCGGATCGCTTCCGCCAGCGTCTCGCCGGTGACGCAAAAGCTGCCGGAGAGCAGTTCATCCCCCGGATTTTTGGGGATGAGGTCAGATTCGCCGGTCAGGGCAGATTCGTCTACTTCAATTTTGCCGGCGCCGACGATACGGCCGTCAACCGGTATCTGGTCTCCGGCGCGGATGATCAGCAAATCACCCAACACCAGTTCGGCGGGATCGATCTTCTGTTCCTGGCCCTCACGGCGCACGCTCACTTTGGCCCGCGCCAGCAGGGCGATTTCATCCAGTTTGCGCTTGGCCCGCATTTCCTGAATGATACCGACAGTGGCGTTGAACAGAACCAGGCCCAACGTGGCGGCGGCGCTGCGATAATCTCCTACCAGCAACATGCCCAGGCCAATGACGTACAACACCACGTTAACCGGATTAAAAACGTTGGTCTTGAGAATGCTGCGGAAGGTGCGGCTGGTGGCGAGCTTAATGTCGTTGCCCTGGCCTTGTTGGCGGCGCTCGACAACTTGTGCAGTGGTGAGTCCGGTTAAATTCATGAGTTTTTCAAGTGACAGTCACCTGCGAGGTGACTGTCACTTTCAGTTACTGTTGGGCCATGATACGGCGCATTTCCGCTTCGCTGTCTTCGATGACCGCGCCGCCGACGTCAAAAGTTACCTTGTGAATCGTCCCGGTGAAGGCAAAAGGCGGCTGGTAAAAGGGGGCTACCGGCGCGCCGGGATCAGCGCCCACGGTGATGCCGCCGGTCAGACCCAGACTGAGCGGGGTGGTGTGGGGGAACTCTGCCTGCCCCACCAGTTTGCCGTCTACGTAAAGTTGGGCATGGCCGGGCGTGCCCTTGCCGTTGGCAATGTCGGGCGGCCCGGTGACTTCAAACTCAAAGCGCAGTTCGTGACGGCCGTGCGGGACTGGTTCAGTGGACGCGACGTGCAGGTAGTCGCGGGCGACGTAATTGTGTACGTATTGCAGTTTGCCGTCTTGAATATAGAACGAATAGCCGCCGTCCGTGCCGCCGAAAGAGACCAGCGCGCCTGCCGCGCCGCCTGCCGGGATTTCTACGTCGGCGGTGATGGTATGGGTGCGGTTGAGCAGGCGCGGCCCGGCGTTGTAAGGCACGGATTGGGTGTGCGGATAAAAGGTGTAACTGGTGCGGTCCTGGGCGATCTGGGGGCGCTCCTCGGCAAAACGGGCCACGCCACGGCCGTCTACAGGCATCACGTTATACTTACCCGCTTCCACGTACCATTGAGCAATCAGCTCAATCAACTTGGCCCGATTTTCGGCAGCCAGGTTGTGGTTCTCCGCAAAATCTTCAGCTACATGGTACAGTTCCCAATGATTGGCGTCCAACTCGGTCAATTTTTCGGCCGTGATGGGGTCGCCAAAAAAGCCGCCCGATTCGGTGAAAGAGGGGCCGGGCCAGGGGCAAACCGCCCGCCAGCCTTCGTGGTAGATGGAACGATGGCCCATCATCTCGAAATATTGGGTGTGACGTTTAGAGTCTGCCTGTGGGTCCTGGAAGGTGTGGGTAAAACTGACCCCTTCAATGGGCGATTGGGTGACGCCCTTGATGTTGGTGGGCGGTGCGACGCCCAGCACGTCGAGAACGGTGGGAACCATATCAATGGCGTGCGCGTACTGAGGGCGCACTTCCCCTGTAGTGGGGACGGCCTGGGGATAGTGAACGATGAAGGGATCGCTGATGCCGCCGCGATAGGTTTCCCGTTTCCAGCGGCGGAAGGGGGTGTTTCCCGCCCACGTCCAGCCCCAGGCGTAATGGTTGAAGTGATTTGGGCCGCCCAACTCATCAATGGCAGCCAGATTCGCCTCCAGCGATTCGGGTACGTTGTTGAAGAAAAGATTCTCATTGACCGAACCCTCTGGCCCACCCTCCGAGCTGGCCCCGTTGTCGGAGATGACCATGATCAGGGTGTTGTCAAATTCCCCGGTGGCCTTGAGGAACTCCAGCAGACGGCCGATGTGATGGTCGGTATGGGTGAGGAAGCCGGCGTACACTTCCATCATGCGGGCGTACAAGCGCTGCTCTTCCGGCGAACAGTCAGCCCAGGGTTTGACGTCGGGATCGTGGCGGGAGAGTTCCGCGTCCGCCGGGGCGATTCCCATTTCCTTTTGGCGGGCGAACGTCTTTTCTCGGTAGGCTTCCCAGCCGTCATCGAACTGCCCGGCATATTGATCGGCCCATTCCTTGGGCACGTGGTGCGGGGCGTGCATGGCGCCGGTGCAAAAGTACATGAAGAAGGGTTTGTTGGGGGCGACTTGCTTGGCGTCGGCGATGAAGCTGATGGCGTGATCTACTAAATCTTCGGTGACGTGGTAGCCTTCTTCCGGTGTCTTGGGCGGTTCGACCTGGTGGTTGTCGAAGACCAGTTCGGGGTAATATTGGTGCGTTTCGCCGCCCAGAAAGCCGTAGAAACGCTCAAAACCCCGGCCCAAAGGCCAGCGGTCATAGGGGCCGGCCGCTGAAATCTGGTCGGCCGGCGTCAGGTGCCATTTGCCGATGGCGTAGGTGTTGTACCCCTGCTGCAAGAGCATCTCCGAGAGAAAGCCGTTCTCGAAGGGGATGTTGCCGTTGGCCCCAGGATAGCCGGTGGAGGCTTCGGTGATGCAGGCCATGGCGTTGGAATGGTGATTACGGCCGGTCAGGATGCAGGTGCGGGTGGGTGAGCAGAGAGCGGTAGTGTGCATGTTGTTGTAGCGCAGGCCGTTTTCTGCCAGGGCGTCCAGGTTGGGGGTGTTGATGGGGCTGCCATAGCAGCCAAGCTGGCCAAAGCCGGTGTCGTCCAGGACGATGAACAGGACGTTGGGCGCGCCTTCTCTGGCCCGCAGCGGTTCCGGCCAGGCCGGTTCGGAGGTATCGAAGGTGCGGCCGATGACACCGTTGAAGGCGGTTCCAGGTTTGTATTCTTTTAAGGACATGGTTTGACTCCTTTTTGTTCCTTCTGAAAGTGAAAGCGGACAATGATGCGATTATATCTGAAATAACCTGTTTGAATAAATACAGATCGGGGATCAGGGTCTGCGGTGCATTTTCCGGGCCGTAGGAGACCAGATAAAAGGTACTGCAATTCGCGTAAATTCGTTGCAAATTTTTTCTGCACCCCGCGAAATCCGAAAGCCCCAAACATTTATAGCAATTGGTGACGAACCGCTCCTTCAGCCACCTGCCACACGTCCGTGGCGAACTGCTGGATGAAGTAACGGTCGTGAACGACGGCCAGAATGGTACCCTCAAATTGGGTCAGGGCTTGCTCAAAACGGCCGCGTGAGGGAATATCCAGATGGTTGATCGGCTCGTCCAGCAGGAGCAGGTTGCAGCCGGAAGCCACCAGTTTAGCCAGAGAGAGGCGGGCGCGTTCGCCAAAACTGAGGCTGGCGATGGGGCGCAGGGGATCATCGCCGCTGAAGAGGAAGAAGTGGAGGAAGGAGCGGACTTCGGTTTCGTTGAGGGGGGCGATTTGCTGGATGGTGGTTACGGCCGTTAACGATTCATCCAGCAACTCCTGCTCCTGCGACATATAGCCCAACTGCACACTGGCCCCCAACTTTACGTAGCCGCTTTTCGGTTGCAAATGCCCGGCAATCGTGCGCAGCAAGGTCGTTTTGCCTGCCCCGTTTGGTCCGGTAATGGCTACCCGCCGCCCCGCCTGCACCTGCAAATTCAGCCCCGTCAGCAGCGGTTTATAGCCGGGGTAGCCGACCGCCAGATTGTCCAGGGTCAGCACATCTTTGCCCAGATGGGGCGCGTCGCCCAATTCCAGCTTCATTTGCCAGCTTCGCTTCGGTTTTTCTACCCGATTCCCGGATTCCAGGTATCGTTCCAGCTTTTTCTCCCGTGATTTACTCTTTTTCGCCACTTTTTTAGCCAACCGCAGATAATGGTCCTTACCTTCCTTGACGCCGCCAAGGCGCACAGATTTGATGCGCCGTTCTTTGTTGGCCGCCTGCATTTTTAGCCGGGCAATGTCCTGCTTCATGCGCCGGATTTCGTAGACCTGGTCTTTCCAGGCGGCCATCTGTTTCTCTTTTTCTGTCAGGTATTGCGTCAGGTAGTTGTCATAGTTTCCGGCGTATTCGCGCAGGGTGTGGCTTTCCGGGTCCAGGTCGAGGATGCGGTTGGCGGTGTGGTTGAGGAAGGTGCGGTCGTGGGAGACGATGAGAACGCCGCCGGGGAAGTTTGCCAGCCATGCTTCCAGCCATTCCAGCATCCCGATGTCCAAGTGGTTGGTGGGTTCATCCAGGAGCAGCAGTTGGGGGTCGTTGAGCAGGAGGAGGACGAGGGCCAGGCGGGTCTTTTGGCCGCCGCTGAGGGCGTCCAGGGGCAGGTCGGCGTCCAGGCGATCCAGTTGGAAGGCGGCGAGGAGAGATTGGCTACGGCCGTAATCCGAGCGATTCAACTTATCTAACGTAACATCATACGCTTCTTGGAGGTCATCCCGATCCGGTTCCTTGGCCAGCGCCACCGCCAGTCGGGTCAATTCTGCTTCCAACTGCGCCGGGTCGCCGGTGGTCTGGTGGATGATCTGGGCCAGCGTCAGTTGAGGGTCGGGATCAAAGCCTTGCGAGAGATAGCCGAGGCGCAGGGTGGGCGGCGTCAGGCTGACGTGCCCTTTGTCCGGCGTTTCCTGCCTGGCCAGAAGGCGCAGCAGGGTACTCTTGCCGCAGCCGTTGGGGCCAATGAGACCGACGCGGTCGCCACTGTTGATGCTGAAGGAAATGTCGTGAAGAATGGTTTGCAGGCCGTAAGCCTTGTGTAAATGATGCGCAGTAAGCATGAGTTCTCCGGGAAGAAGGACCGTCACTTTTTAAGTGACTGTCACTTGAGTAGTCAATCTGTTACAAAAATATTCCGGTATGAACTCAGCTTGTCATGAAAACACCTCAAAACGTTGCGCTACATTTCAATTATCCTAAAATGTATGGTATTGTCAATGACGTATCATGCAAGGAGGCGAGAGCCGCTGCCGAATGAAACGCGGTATGGAAAAATAACGTTAACCCGGAGGATTCAATGGGGACAAAGGGAAAGCCGTTAACAATTTTAATGGCGGATGATGATGAAGATGACCGCTTGCTGACGCAGGAAGCGTTGGAAGAAAGCCGTTTAGTCAACAAAATCCATTTTGTAGAAGATGGCGAGCAGTTGATGGACTATCTTTACCGCCGGGGGGATTATGAATATCTGGCAAATGAACCATTGCCTGGTCTCATCCTCCTGGACTTGAACATGCCGCGAAAAGATGGGCGCGAAGCGTTGCAGGAAATCAAACTTGATGACCAACTGCGCCCCATTCCCGTCGTTATTCTGACAACTTCCCAAGGTGAAGAAGATATTTACCGCAGCTACGATCTGGGGGCCAGTTCCTATATTGCCAAACCTGTTACTTTTGCCGCTCTGGTGGAAGTCATCCGGGCTATTGGCCGGTATTGGTTTGAACTGGTGGAGCTACCGAATCCTGGCCGACGTCGTTTTGACGCCTAATCTTTAGGCGAATGGAGGGGTTTGGTTATGGTGAATGAAGCTTTGCGTATTTTGCTGGTAGATGATGATGAAGATGATTATCTGATTACGGAAGATCATCTGCTGGATATAGAGGGCCAATCTTTTCACCTGGATTGGACGCCGGATTACACTACTGCGTTGGACATCATTTCCCGGCAGGAGCATGACGTTTATTTGATTGACTTCCGCTTGGGGAAGGAAACGGGGCTGGATTTGCTGCGCTGGGCGGTAGCCAGTGGTTACAAAACGCCGTTTATCCTGTTGACAGGCCAGGGAGACCATCAGGTAGACCTGGAGGCTATGGAAGCGGGCGCGGCGGATTTTCTGGTGAAGGGGCAAATAGATGCCCAACTGCTGGAGCGTTCTATCCGGTATGCGGTGGAACGGCGTCGGGCCGAAGAGGCCCGGCAGCGTCTGGAAGAGGAACTGCGCCAGTCACAAAAGATGGAGGCGATTGGGCATATGGCCGGGGGGATTGCCCATGATTTTAACAATATTCTGACGGCCGTCTTGTCGTTTGCCGGTTTGGCCAAGCGGCAGGTGGGGGAGGATCATCCGGCTTACGGCCGTCTGGCAGGCATCGAAGAGGCTAGTCTGCGCGGGGCGGAACTGACCC
>JALUPA010000597.1 GCA_027054335.1 Ardenticatenaceae bacterium | reverse complement strand
GCGGTAATCCTCGCCGCCGGGCAGGTCGTCGGGGGCACGGGGGATCATGAGGCGGGGATCGTCGGGGTGGGTTTTCCAACTGCCGTTGGGGTCGCGCAGGCGCATTTGCAGGATACGGCCGTCCCCGTCTACGTCTTCTTCATACAAGCCATCCAGTTGATCGGTGCGGGGATACGGCCGTGTGCTGCTGCGGATGAATTTGGGGATGTCGGCCAGCGCCCATTCCGCTCCGTCCGGGTTGAGGCGGGGCACGACGTAAAAGGCGCGGCTGTCCAGGGCGTAGGTGATGCGCTCGTTACGGCCGTATTCTGTCAGCAGCTTGTTTATCAGGTAGAGTGCGGCCGTAGAGGCAGACGTTTCTGTAGCGTGGATGTTGCCGTCCGCCCAATAAGCCGGTTTTTCGTCATCCGGCCCCGTGTCAAAATTGGTCAGAATAACAACCCAGATGTCCCGGCCTTCATAACTCTGCCCCATACTTTCCAGGCGGCACAGGTTGGGATACTCGTCTGCCCACCTCTGGAGAATGGCGGTTAACTCGTCGTAACGATAATACCGATCAAAGCGGATGTCTGTCATCGCAGCTCCTATTATTAACGGAATATAAGTTGGCCCTGATTTTACTCCTTTTCCCAAAATTTGGGCATCAATTAGTTGGACGATTTGCAAAATCGTCCTACGAATCCGCAAATCCGACAAATATCGTGGAACGGCCGTCGTCCGCCTGCTACACTGCAATCATAAGTAACGTTACACGAGAATTGGGACGCTGATTAACGCTCGATCTACGCAGATCGAAAGATAAAAATCAGCGGTATCAGCGTTAATCAGCGTCCTAAAAAACAGAGATTTTGGAGTAAACCGCATGATCCCTTACCTGATAATGGCTTTTCTTTTTTTACTTGCCGCCATCGCCGCCGCGCTGGAAGCCTCTTTTTCCAGTTGGCACATCCTGCCCTGGTTTAACGGCATGGTCTGGCTGCGCATTCATTTCATCACTATTGGCGTAATGACCCAAATCATTTTTGGCGTGACGCCCATTCTTACCGCTAAACATTACCATCTGCCCCGCCCCAAAATGCGCTGGGACATTTGGGCTTTGCTGAACGTGGGCATTCTTTTGCTGCTGATCGGCATTCCTCTGGTCAATAAAACACCGATCATTGCCGGGGGCACGCTGATTTTCATCGCCACAACGCTGCTGCTCATCCAGTTAGCTCGGATGCGGATGGTTTCTGGGCAGAGCGGCGGGCCGCATAACGGCCGTAAATTCTACATCTCCGGCCTGTTCTTTCTGTTGATTGGCGTCTTGGTGGGAACCGGCTTCTTCACCGGCTGGTCGGGACCGCTGGGCATTGTGGGAGATGCAGGCGAAGTGCATATTCACGCCAACAATTGGGGTTTCCTTTCGCTGATTTTTGCCGGGTTGTTTGTGGATTTGTACCAGACGTGGACGAAACGGCCGTTAGCCAGCCAACGCGCCATCACCCCCATTTTCTGGATGCTCACTCTGGGCGCGTTAGCTCTGGTGTTGAGCCCCTGGTTGAGCAACAAAACGTTGGCTGCCATTGGCGCGTTCCTACATACCAGCTCTACCATCTGGCTTCTGGTTTTAGCTATCAAACCCTTGCGCGGGGACAAGGCTGCCTGGACGCCAGGTATAGCCCATCTGCTGGCCTCATATTTTTGGCTGTTTGCCCCGCTGTCTATGGCCCCCTTCATTATTTTTGGCATCGAAGGCGTCATGCCGGCCAAAGCATTGGAAACCACCACACCGCAAGCACTGATTTACGGCTGGGTCTTGCAGTTTGGCTACGCCATCGTGCCTTACTTCTACCAACGGTATTTCCTGGGGGAGGAGAAAGCCCAGTTGGGCGGTACCTGGCTTACCTTTGCCTTAGTCAATCTGGGGGCCATCTTCCTCTGGGCCAGCATTCTCATCGAACCGGCACGCAGCTTCCTCCATGGCGCGGCGTACATGCTGTGGATACTTTCTTTGCTACCCATTACGTATGACGTGTGGCAAAAAACGAAAACGGGTATGGTCACTGCGGAAACGGCCGTTCAGGAACAATGACACAAAAAAAGGGTCTGGTGAGATTCACCAGACCCTTGTCTTATCTTTAATTTAAGTTAGGGATGGGCTTATACGCCCATTTCTAAAGCCGGGCGGAACTTATAACCGTACACAATCATGCCTTCTTCGCCATCCGTGCGCAGCTTGCGGGTGACCATCTCTACCGGCATCCCGATTTCCACGTCGCCTTCGCTTACATCCGTCAACTGGGCCGTAATGACCGGGCCTTCGTCCAGCTTCACCAAAGCCACCATGTAAGGCGCGTCATGCTCAAACCCCGCGGGCGCATCATAAATGGTGGTGTACGAGAAAACTTCACCCAGGCCGGTAAAGGTATAGAGTTCCTGCGCCGGGGCTTCACATTCCAGGCATACGTCCCGCGGCGGGAACAGCTTGACGCCGCAGTTATCGCATGTTTCGCCAACCAATTTATATCTTTGTTCCTGTAAACGCCAATGACGTGACACTTCCATAATTTTGTCTCCGTTTTTAGAATCCGCAGATTACGCAGATGTTCGCAGATTTTTTCTGCTATTTATTATCCGCAAAAACACTATCATTCCCTGTCAGTCGCGCCGAAAATACTGTCAAAAGCTATCAAAAGCGTGATATGTGAGGTGTGATACGTGATTTTGCCTTCACGTATCACGAATCACGCATCAGCACATGGGTCACGGCCGTAGCCCCGCTGCTGCCCAAATTCTGGGCCATACCGACTTTGGCGTCTGCGATCTGGCACGCTTCCGCTTCGCCGCGTAGTTGGCGGCACACTTCCACAATCTGGTAAACGCCGGTAGCCCCGGCCGGATTGCCTCGCGCTTTCAGGCCGCCAAAGGTGCTGATGGGGATACGGCCGTCTCGCCCAATCTCCTCATCCCGCGCCAGTTTCCAGCCCTCGCCCGGTTCCGCAAAACCAGCTGCTTCCAGCGATAAGGCGGCCATCACCGTAAACGAATCATGCAGTTCAAACAAATCAATATCGTCCGGCATCACGCCCGCCTGTTCCATCGCCTTTTTGGCGCTTTGTTCAGCGGCCGTCAGCCACAAGATATTTTTGCGGTCATGCAGCCCCAGCGTATCCGTGGCAATGGCTGAGCCAACAACCCGCACCGGCTGCGGCACCATATCCATCGCCCGCTCCCGGCTGGTCACAATAACCGATGCCGCGCCATCCCCGCCGGGGGCTGCGTCAAACAGGCTGACCGGCGTAGCAATTTGCGGGGCGGCGGCAAACCGTTCCGCCTTCAAGCGATTGCGAAACATTGCCAGCGGATTGTCCGCCCCGTTGGCGTGGGCATTGACGCTGAATCCGGCAAAATCAGCCACGTCCAGGCCATACTCATACATGTAGCGGCGCATGATCAATGCCCCCATTCCGGCCATCGTCAAGCCCTGTTCCAGTTCATAATCTGCGTCCAGGCCGGTGGAGAGAGCGGCTGTAACCGGCGTGCCTGTCTCATCCGTCATCTTCTCCACGCCAACGGCCAGAGCGGTTTTTACCAGGCCACTTTGCACAGCCAGTACTGCCTGGCGCATAGCCGCCCCGCCAGAAGCGTCCGCCGCTTCCACCGTGACCGCCTCAATACCGCGCTGCCCGGCAAAATCGGCCACCAACGCGCCCAGGTGCTTCTGGTTGCTTAACTCCCCGGCCAGCATATTCCCCACATACAGGGCGTCAACCGAACTGATATGAGCGTCGTCCAGCGCCGCTTCAATGGCATACCAGGCCAGATGGCGAATGGAGGTATCCCAATATTCCTTGACCCCTGTTTGTCCAATTCCAATGATTGATACGTTTAACATAGTTAGTTTTTCCTGATAAGCGTGAGGCGATACGTGATACGTGATGCGTGAGAAATTGTCACGCATCACGTATCACGCATCACGCTTTCACGTCACGACATCTTGATTTTTTCCCGGTAGCGGGTATAGGTGGCGTAATCAATTTCCACGCGGCGGGCAATGTAATCTTCCGTGGTGGGGGCCAAATCCCGCACTTCTTCCAGCCGTTCGGTCGCCCTCAGGTCGAAGGCGTCGGAGCCGGAGCCGGAGCCGTAGCTGACCATCAGGATGCGGTCGCCGGCGCTGGCTACGTCCAGAATGGCGGTCAGGCCGATGATGGCCGAACCGGAATAGGTGTTGCCGATGCGCGGGCTGAGGAGGCCGGGAGCGATTTGTTCCTGGGAAAAGCCCAGAATTTTGGCCGCCCGCATGGGAAATTTGGCATTGGGCTGGTGGAATACCGCCCAATCGTAATCAGCCGGGGTGGTACCCACAGCGTCCATCAAAGCCTCGGCCGAATTGATCACGTGCTTAAAGTAAGACGGCTCACCCGTAAAGCGGTCGCCATGAGAGGGGTATTCTGCATGAGCGCGCCGCCAGAAGTCGGGCGTATCGGTGACAAAGGAGAAGGAGCCGTTGATAGTAACCAACGATTCCTCGGCCGGCCCCAGCAGGAGAGCTGCGCCCCCGGCGGCGGCCGTGTATTCCAGAGCGTCACCGGGACGACCCTGCGCCGTGTCCATGCCAATGCTGAAGGCGTACTTTGCCATGCCGGAACCGATAAAGCCGATGGCCGCCTGCATCGCTTCCGTGCCCGCTTTGCAGGCAAATTCCCAGTCGCCGGCCAGGGTGTTGGGCACAGCGCCAATCGCCTCGGCCACAATGGTGCTGCTGGGTTTGACGGCGTAAGGGTGGCTTTCGCTGCCCACCCAGACAGCACGGATTTCGCGCGGGTCAATCTGTGCCCGGAGCAGGGCATTGCGGGCTGCTTCGATGGACATGGTAATCACGTCCTCGTCCAGGCCGTTAACCGCTTTTTCTTTGATGGGGGTTCCCGCCGCACCCCCCTTCCACATGCGGGATACTTCCGTCGCCGGCAGGCGGTAGCGGGGCACGTAGGCGCCGTACCCCACAATACCTACCGGGCGATCCGGTCTCATAAGTCCGTTGTTTGGGATGTCTTGGTTCATGGGTCCCTTTTCTTTTAGTGATCAGTGTTCAGTGTTCAGTGATCAGTAACTGAAAACTGAATACTGATCACTGTAACTCTTCCAGTAATTCCGCCGCATATTCCATATTTATTTGGCCGGCGTCGGCCATTTTATCGGCGATAAGCCGTACCTGGTTGTTGGTGGCTCCAGCAGCAATGGCGACCTGGCGGGCGTGCAGGCGCATGTGACCACGTTGAATACCAACGGTAGACAAAGCTCTGATGGCAGCCAAATTTTGGGCCAGTCCCACAGCAGCCATCACTTGCCCCAGTTCGGCGGCCGTTTGGACGCCTAAAATTTTCATAGCCACTTTGGCCGTAGGATGTACTTTGGTGGCACCGCCAACCATGCCCACGGCCGTAGGCAAAGTAATCTCGCCATACAAATCGCCATCTTCGTTGACGCGCCATTGGGTGAGGGCGGTGTAACGGCCGTTGCGTGCCGCGTAAGCGTGCGCCCCGGCCTCGATTGCCCGCCAATCATTCCCCGTGGCCAGGCAAACCGGGTCAATCCCGTTCATAATGCCCTTGTTGTGGGTCGCCGCCCGGTAAGGATCAGCCAAAGCAAAGGCATTGGCTTCTTCGATGAGGCGGGCCACTTTAGCGCCTGGGATACCGTGGCTGTCCAGTTGGTCGGCAGGGATAATGCCCCACGCTTTGGAGATGCGCTGGTCAGCCAGATTGGAGAGAATGCGCAAGCCAGTGCGCCCGCCGGTCAGTTCGGCGATAGTGGGGGCCATCGTTTCTATGGCGCTGTTGACGGCGTTGGCGCCCATGGCGTCCCGCGTGTCAAAATGGAGGTGGACGATAAGCATGGGGCCGACGGCCGTATCCGGTAACGGCCGTACCACAATATCCCGCGCCCCGCCGCCAAAGCGAATCATAATGGGGTCGCACTCGTTGGCAATGCCCATCAGTTTTTCCTTGTTGGCTTCAATGGCGGCAATGGCCGCGTCCATGTCCGGGATGTCCATTACCTGAATCTGCCCAATCATGACCGGGTCGGACGCTTCGGTGTGCAGCCCGCCCCCGGCGCGGAACAGTTTGGCGGCATGCCCGGCGGCGGCCACCACGCTGGGTTCTTCAACGGCCATGGGGATGAGGTAGTCACGGCCGTTAATCAAAAAGTTGACGGCAATCCCCAGGGGCATACAAAACGTGCCAATCACGTTTTCAATCATGTGGCTGGCTTGTTCATTGCTCAACCCCTGCCCTGTCAGGACAGCTTTCTCGTCCTCGGTCAGACCGGCCCATGCGGCAATCACGTCGGCCCGCTCGGCTAACGACAGTTTGTAAAAACCGGGTAATCTTGAAGATTTTTCAGGCATATGCGTTCTTCCTTGTTCCTTGTTGATATTATTTCTCGCGCAGAGACGCAGAGGCGCGGAGGGGAAGCGGTTTGCGTCGGCGCGCGAAATTTCAAGATGACGGTAACTATATCGCCGGTTTCCTGTCAAAAGCTGTCAAAACGGTGATTGGTGGGAGAAACGACCGCTTTTCTGAGAAACAGATAACTATCCTCGCGCAGAGACGCAGAGGCGCAAAGGAAGCATAGCGTTGCCTCTATACAATAAAATATCTCTGGTATACAATACACTCATCCTGCTCTGCTAAACTCGCGCAAAGACGCAGGGAAGCGGAGGGTATAATTAAGGAAAATATAAAAAACTCTGCATCTCTGCGCCTCTGCGCGAGTAACAAAAACATATGAACGAAAATACTATTGGCACAATTGTTGTAGATGCGGCCATTACAGTTCACCGGGCATTAGGGCCGGGATTATTGGAAAGCGTTTACGAAGTGGTGTTGGCTCACGAACTGCAGCAGCGTGGATTGAGCGTTGAACGTCAGGTTGTTGTACCTATTGTTTACAGGGGGATTGAATTTAAGGAGGGTTTCAGAGCAGATATTATCGTTAATGGTAAAGTGGTGCTTGAATTGAAATCTGTGGAAAAAGTTACACCCGCTCATAAAAAGCAAATCCAAACCTATTTGCGTCTCACAGGTTGTAAACTGGGTTATTTACTGAATTTTGGCGAAGCATTGATGAAGACCGGTATTACGCGGGCTGTGAATAGACTGGAAGAATGAAATAACTCACGCAAAGGCGCAGGGATGCTGAGAGAAAAACTCTGCGCCTCTGCGTCTCTGCGCGATATAAATAGAGAAAATATGAAATCAACATCGCAAACTGCAATTATTTTGGCTTTAATCATGCTGCTGCTGGTGATGGCGGCCGCTTTTGTCTTTGTGTTTCAGGGGCGCAACCAGCTTGTCAACCAGTGGAATGAACTGGCAACACGCGCGGCCGAACTGGAGGAATCGTTCAGCCAGACGCAAGCCGACCTGAACCATTCCCTCAGCACACGCACAGCGCTGGAAGCGGCCGCAGCCACCGCCGAAGCGGACAATGTGCTGCTGGAAGGGCAGCTGGTGGAAAGCCAGCAGGAAATAGACGGGCTGACGGCGCAACTGGACGAGGTCAGCCAGACTATTTCTGCGCTGGAAGCGGAGAAGGAACAGGTGTTGTCCCGGCCGCCGCAGATTGCCGTGTTGGCCCCGGCTAACGGTTCTACTTTTATTGTAGATACGCCGGTAGAAGTAGTGGTGGCGGCTTCGGATGCGTTGGGGATTACGGCCGTTAACATCAACATCAATGAAGCCGCCTGGCAAACCTACGACGTAGACGACCGGCCCCTGTTTACGGTGACGGAGATATTTACGCCGACGGCCGTAGGCGACTATGAAATTCAAACAATGGCGGTGAACGTGAACGGCCGTAGCAGCAGCGTAGCCACCGCCTCCTTCACCGTAGAAGAACCGCCCGCCGAGATACAAAGCGCCAACGACCCTAACGCCGCCTTACGCGCCCAAATCGAAAGCGACGTCAGCCAGATTCGCGGCCTGGAGCCGACCGAAGCCGTCGTCACCACCCGCCTCACCCGCGACCAGTTGCAGCAGCGTGTGGAAAGTGATCTGCTGGAAGAGTATACGGCCGAAGACGCCCGCAACGATACGCTGGTCTGGAGCAGTTTTGATTTTTTAGAGCGTGATTTTGATATGGCCGGCTTCATCCGCTCTCTCTATTCAGAGCAGATCGCCGGTTTTTACGACCCGGAAACGAATGAATTTGTCGTCGTCAGCGAGGATGACACGCTGGACGCGGGGGAACAGTTGACCCACGCGCACGAATTTGTCCACGCCCTGCAAGACCAGCATTTCAACCTGGACTTTCTGGACGACGAGAGCCTGAACGCCGACGCCAGCGCCGCTCTGACTGCGCTGGCTGAAGGAGAAGCCACCCAGGTAGAAACAGATTACATACTTTCCGGGAATATCAATCTGGGTGATTTACTGCTTACCGCCCTGGATACCCTGGACTCGCCTGTTTTGAACAGTGCGCCGCCGGTGATTGCCAACAGTTTGATGTTCCCCTACACGGCCGGGCAGCAATTTGTCCAGGCGTTGACTGACGAGGGTGGCTACGCGGCGGTGGATGCGGCCTGGGACAATCCGCCCCAATCTACGGAGCAGATTTTGCACCCGGACCGCTATCTGGCTGGCGATGAACCACAACTGGTGACGCTGCCGCCGCTAACGGACACGCTGGGAGCAGGCTGGACGCTGGTGGATGAGGATGTGTTTGGCGAGTTTATGCTGCGGGAGTATTTGGGGCAGCAGTTGAACGGGGATCAGGTGGATACGGCCGTAACCGGCTGGGGCGGCGACCGGTACGCTACCTATTATAATGAAGCGGACGACGCGCTGGTCACAGTCCTGCGCATCACCTGGGACACGGCGCAGGACAGTACGGAGTTTGCCGCACTCTACCCCAATTATCCGACGCGGTTATTCAAAACAGAAGGGGAAATTGCCAACGACCGTGAATGCTGGCAGGGGGACGACGTGATTTGTCTGGCACAGGACGGACGGGAAACAGTTATCGTCCGCGCACCGGATATGGAGACGGTTACGGCCGT
>JALUPA010000596.1 GCA_027054335.1 Ardenticatenaceae bacterium | reverse complement strand
GAGAGGGCCTAAACTGATTGTTGGGTACATAATTTTAAGATTAGAGATTGGAGAACGTCAATCTCCAATCTCCCAATCACTCCTTCAACATCCCCTGAATCCGATCTTCCAGAACAGCCTGGCTGATAATGCCGACTACGACTTCGCGCACCACGCCGTTACCGTCAATAAAGATGGTAGTGGGCAGGCCGCGCACATTGTAGAGGCGGTTGATTTCGTTGCTTTGATCTACCAGCAGGGGGTAGGTGATGTTAAATTGATTGCCAAAGTTGGTGACAGTAGCTGCATCTTCTCCCTGATTGACGCCGAGGAAGGCGACACGGCCGTTATACCGCATACTGGCCCGCTGAAAATCAGGCATCTCCACCCGGCAGGGGCCGCACCAACTGGCCCAGAAGTTCAACACTACCGGCTGCCCGGCTGCCCCATTTTCTGCCAACACCTCTTGCAGATTGACCGATTCGCCCATGGCCGTTTCCAGCGTAAAGTCAGGGGCCAGGTGACCCACAATAGGCGCTTCCGTCAGAATTCTGGGCGCGCTCACCCGGCGCATATCCTCCTGCGAGAACAGAATCCAGGCCGTACCCAGCAGTCCGGCAATTACCAGCAAAATTATCCATTCAAACCGTGATTTCAACATGCGTTTACTGTAACGCGATTTGCCAAATCGCGCTACGGGGAACTATGGATTGGGGGATAGTCTTCGTTTGGGCCAAAAGCTGTAAGATGATTTGCCAAATCGTCCGGGCGATTTAGCAAATCGCCCTACAATGGGCGAAACGAAGACCGTCCCCGTGGATTAGACGTAGATTTTAGGAATTTTCACGTATCACGCCCTTATGCCCGTCAGGTCATACGTCATTGCGCCGTCAACGCGGATGGGGACGAGTTCACCCAGGGGCAGTTCGCCGGGAATGATGACCAGGCCGTCAATTTCCGGGGCGTCACGATAGGTACGGCCAATGCTCACGCCGTCGCCGTACCCTTCGATGAGGACGGGCAGGGTGCGCCCCACCTGCGCCTGGTTGCGGGCCAGGGAGATGGGCTGCTGCAACTGCATCAACTCTTCCAGCCGGGACGCCTTTACCTCTTCCGGTATTTGCGGGGTAATGTGCGCCGAGGGGGTGGAGGCTTCGTAGGAGTAGGTAAAAGTACCAATGCGGTCGAACTGCAAATCCTGGACAAATTGCTTTAGTTCGGCAAATTCGGCGTCTGTCTCACCGGGGTAGCCGACGATGAAGGTGGTGCGGATGGCGATATCCGGCATGGCGGTGCGCAGCTTTTCTACGGTGCGGTAGACCCACTCGACGTTGGCCGGGCGGCGCATCCGTTTGAGCGTTTCCCGGCTGCCGTGCTGCAAGGGGATGTCCAGGTAGGGGACGATTTGGGGCGTAACAGCCATTGTCTCGATCAGTTCGTCGGTGACGTAGCCGGGATAGGCGTACATGAGGCGTATCCAGGGGATGTCGGGAGCGGCCTGGGTGATGGCTTGCAGCAGTTGGCTGAAGCCGTTTTTCAGGCCCAAATCGCGGCCGTAATCGCTGGTGTCCTGGGCGATGAGGATCAGTTCCTGCACGCCGGCATCCTGCAAGGCGACGGCTTCGGCCACAATGCTGGCTATCGGGCGGCTGACAAGCGTACCTTTGATTTGGGGAATGGCGCAAAAGGCGCACGGCCGTCTACATCCATCGGCAATTTTAAGGTAGGCGCTGGCTCCTTGCACGGCCGTGCGGGGCGCCCCCCGTTCATCCCGCCCCACCGTTTCCGCCTCGTCCGGCAGGTGGTAGAGTGGCTGCGGGTGCTTGCGGCGGCGCAGCTTGCGGATGAAGGGCACAATATCCATCCAGCGGCGCGTGCCAATCACCCCGTCTACGCCAGGAACCCATTGCACCACTTCGTCCCCGTACCGCTGGGCCAGGCAGCCCGCAGCAATGAGTAGTTGGTTCTTTCCCTTGAGCGCAGCCAACTCTTGCAGCACGCCGATGGATTCCTGCCGGGCGCTTTCGATAAAGCCGCAAGTGTTCACCAGCAGCACACTGGCGTCATCCGGGTCCGCTGCGCCGGAAAAGCCCGCCTTTTGCAGCAGCGCGGCCATACTTTCCGAGTCCACCGTATTCTTACTGCAACCGAGGCTGAGGAGGTAGAATTGTTTTTTCTTTTTTTGTTTGCTCATTGGGGAGGTAATTGGGTAACTGGGTAATTACTCAATTACCCAATTTCCAAGATTAATTCGTCGTCTGCCAGGACTCTGCCACGTTTTCCCCCCGTTCGCCCAGACGCCCCAGTTCCGTGTCGTTGATGGTGACGTAGATGCCGGCGCCGTTACCGGTGAGGATTTTGGCCTCATCCTGGGCTTCCCATTCAAAATGGTCTTCGGCGCGGGCGATGCCGGTGAACACCACGTCACCGTCAATAGTCACTTCCAAAAAGCTGCGTTCCAGTACGTCTACGACGAGGTTAATGGTATCCATGGGTGGCAAGTTGGGACGGGTGGGCATGGGGGTGGCGACAATACCTTCACCGGCGGCCTGGGGATTGTTACGGGTGGTGGAGGTGAGGACGCTGGAGGGCAAAAATTCGTCTGTGGGTTGGGCGACGGCCGTAGCCGTGGCCTGTCCCGTCAAATCTTCAATAACGTTGGTAATGCCTTCCGTTAATTCGGCCGTACCATCTCCTTGTCCGGTCAGGAGAGGGATGAAACGCTGCGCCGCCAGGAAAATCATCACCAGAAGGGCAGCGATAATGATCAAGCGCAGGACGGATTCGGAGCTAAAACCACGTCCTGATGGCATCGTACCCGCCTCCACTTCTTTGTTGACCGGATTGAAAAATACCGGCTCGTCGGGCAGGGTGGCGTTGATGGGCGGCGCCACCGGCTCTGTGGTATCTACGATA
>JALUPA010000595.1 GCA_027054335.1 Ardenticatenaceae bacterium | reverse complement strand
TCATCAGCAATGGCCCCGGCTGGCTGGTGGCTTATTTCGACGATGAGGGGGAAGCAGGATTGATCATCGGATCAGCCCCCTTGAAGGATGGTTTGAATGAACGGGTAAAAGTGGCGGTGTTGGAAACAGCCGTCACCCCCCTCATCCACCTGCGCCTGCACGAAGACACAGAACCGGGCGACGATTTTGACTTCCCCCGCGTAGATCAGCCCGTCCTCTATCAGGGCCGCCTGCCCCAAACTGTTACCTTCAACGCGGAACCGGGAAACTATCTGATCGTGGCAGATCAACCACGCCAACCGGATAGCAACGGCGTCACCATTCCTTTGGCTGTTCTGGAAGAACCGGCCTGGCTGGTAATTTATGCAAATGATAACGGCCGTGCCGGAGACATTTTAGGCAAGACGCTTCTCTCGCTAGGTATCAACCGGGACGTGACGGTGGAAATTGACCCCGAAAAAGCGGGCGACACGCTCATCGCCGCTCTCCACCTGGATGCGGGCGAAGCGGGTGAATTTGAATATCCCGACGGCCCGGACGTGCCTTTGCAGCGCAACCGGCGGCCGGTGCAGGTAACGTTTTTGTGGGGAAGTGAAGAATAATGTAGGACAAGTTTGCAAACTTGTCCTACACTCGCGCAGACGAAAACTGCGTTTACACGCTAGAGATTATTAACCAGACGCCGCGTCAAAAACAGACGGAACTTCTACAGAAAATCCGGGTAGCAGAACAGATTCGGCCGTGTCTCCCAATCTGAATAAACCGTGTATGGCGTAACGGCCGTTCTGGAGGAAAAATATCGTTATCTGCCTTCTTTGCGGATCAACCAGCCAGTATTCGGCGATACCGGCGCGGGCATACTCCTCTTTTTTAACCACTTCATCCCGCTCCCGATCATTCGGACTGATAACCTCCATCACCAAATCAGCCCCGCGCCAAAATTGTTCCCCCCGCCGCTCCTCATGCGCGGCAGACATAAACACAATGTCCGGCTCGCGGTACTTGCCCGGCCACAATTGAATACGGAAAGGTGCAAACAAAACGCGCCCCAATCCAGCCTGATTCACAAAAGAAAGCAACGCCGCGTATAGCCAAGCAACAATTAACTGGTGTGACTGGGCAGGCGTCGGCAAAACTTCCACAAAACCACTGGAAAATTCCACCAAACGATTCGTCTCCCACGCCAGATATTCTTGCTCACGCATCACGCCATCACGCATTACGTCACAACTCTTCCCGCGCCAAATCAATCATGTCGCCCAGGACCCCGGCGGCCGTCATCTCTACGCCGGCCCCCTTGCCGCCAATGAGGAGCGGCTCGTCGTCGTAGCGGGCGGTGCGGAAGCTGATGTATTTGAGGCTGGAGAGGGCGCTGCCGGCCGGAACCGGTTTCAGACCCACCACACCACGGCCGTTTTCCACCTCTGCCACATAACGCAGCACCATCCCCTCCGTTTGCGCCGTCGCCACCCGCAGCCGCATCGTTTCGTCCAGCGTAGCCACCTCGTCCAGAAAATCCGGCGCTGACAAATCGGCCAGTTCCGGCGTGTAGAGCGATTCCACCTCGATGTCCGCTTCTTCCAGTGGCCAGCCGGCCAGCCGCCCCAGAATCAGCGCCTTGCGCATCACGTCCTTGCCGGACAAATCTTCGCGGGGGTCAGGTTCCGTGTAGCCTAGCTCCTTCGCCTCCCGCACAGCGCGGGAAAAGGGCACGCCGCCATCCATCTGGCCGCAAATAAAGCCCAGTGTGCCGCTCATCTGCCCTTCAATCTCGTAGATGGGGTCGTTCACGTCCAGCAGGTAGCGCAAAGTGGCAATGACCGGCTGCCCCCCACCCACGGTGGATTCGTGCCGCACGCGGGGATGGTTGAAATATTTTTGCGCCGTCTGCCAGGGGCCGGCCAGCGCCTTTTTGTTGGCCAGGGCCACGCCGTACCCGGCTGCCAGCGCGTGGTCCAGGACAGGTTCCATGCCGGCAACGGCCGTCACATCCACCACAACCCCCTTCTCCCAACCCGCCTGCCGCACCTGGTCAATAATCTCGATTTCGGACGGCCGTATCCCATCAGCTACCGCCATCCCCTGCTGTTTTCGTTCTACCGCCGCCAGCAACTCCCCATCAGCCAACCCATCCGCGGCAAACAAACAGCTTTGACTGTCCGTAACTGCTACAACTTCAAAACGGCATTTATTTCGGGAAGTAATCTGCTCACGCCCGTCTACAATCTGTCGCAGCAAAGCCGAACCAACCCCGCCTGTACCCAAAACAATCACTGGAATCTGTTTCAAATCCGTCATCATTCTTTCCCTCGTTCCGCCAACTGCTGCGATAACAGTTGATTAACCAAGCCGGGATTCGCTTTCCCTCTGGTGGCTTTCATTACCTGCCCTACAAACCAGCCGCGCAATTTACTTTCTCCGGCCAGATAACGCGCCACCATTTCCGGGTTGGCGTCGAGCACCTGGGTTACGGCCGTTGCCAGCGCAGCCTCATCAGAAATTTGGGCCAATCCCTTCGCGGCCACAATCTCCTGCGCCGATTGGCCGGTGGTGAACATTTCTGCCAGCACATCTTTAGCCGTGTTATTGTTAATCGTTCCCTTGTCCACCAGAGCAATCAATTCCACTAACCCCTGCGGCGTCACCTGAATCTGGTCAATCGTCTGCCGGTATTCGTTCATCAGGCGGAACAATTCGTTAATCATCCATTTAGCGACGGATTTGGGGGCGCCGCCGGCGGTTACGGCCGTATCAAACCATTCCCCCACCTGCCGCTCCTCCGCCAAAACCTGCGCTTCATAAGCCGACAGTTCCAACTCATTGACATAACGCGCCGCCTTTGCGTCCGGCAGTTCCGGCAAAGCCGCCCGCGCCGCCGCAATCCACTCGTCCGAAATGTACAGCGGGGGCAAATCCGGCTCCGGGAAGTAGCGGTAATCCTCCGCCTCCTCCTTGACCCGCTGACTGAAGGTGCGCTTTTTGGCCTCATTCCAACCGCGCGTCTCCTGCACCACCTGCCCGCCCGCGTCCAGAACCTGTGCCTGCCGCTCAATTTCATACGCCGTACCGTCCGCCAGAACCCGGAAGCTGTTCAGGTTTTTCAGTTCCGTCCGCGTGCCAAATTCGGCGCTGCCAGACGGCCGTATACTGATATTCGGCTCCACGCGCAGCACCCCTTTTTCCATATCGCCGGAATTGACCCCCAGATAGCGCAAAATCTGGCGGATTTTCATGGCGTAGGCCCGCGCTTCCTCGCCGGAATGGATGTCCGGCTCCGTCACAATCTCCAGCAGGGGCACGCCCGCCCGGTTGTAATCCACCAGCGATGTGCCGTCGTCCACGTGGGTCAGCTTACCCGTGTCTTCTTCCATGTGTACCCGCCGGATGCGAATGCGCCGCGTCGCGCCATTGACAGTCACGTCCAGCCAGCCATTCACCCCCAGCGGCTCTTCGTACTGGCTAATTTGGTACCCTTTGGGCAAGTCCGGGTAGAAGTAGTTTTTGCGGGCAAAGATGTTGTGCTGGTTAATCTCACAGTTCAGCGCCAAAGCGACGCGCAGGGCGTATTCCACCGCTTTTTTGTTAATCACCGGCAGTGTGCCCGGCATTCCGAGACAGAGGGGGGATACGGCCGTGTTCGGTTCCGCTGCCACGCTGTCCACTACCGGCACGCCGGTAAACATCTTCGATTGCGTCATCAATTCCGCATGAATTTCCAGGCCAATAATCGCTTCGTATTTGTCCATAACAGAATGATAGCACATAGATTGAGGAGGGCTAAAATCCAGAGATTGGAGATTGGTAATTGGAGATTAAGCGCAATCTCCAATTACCAATCTCCAATCTCTATCGTACCTTGAAAAATGAAAGTCCCCCTTTCGATTTTCAAGGTAAAAGTCGGGAGCAGGCTTATACTTTACCCTATCGCCGCCTGCAAATTGGCTACCGAAACGCCATGATACACGTCAAATTCGGCCGGTTCGCGGCTGGCAATGCCTGCCGGAATGTTATCAACCAGTTTCTGCCAGGCCGGTTCGTCCAAAGATTCGATGAAGGCGGCAAATTCATCCGATTCGGGATTCGGCGTCAGATATTTGCGGTACATGGCGACCATCCCTTTGAGCATACCCAGGTAAGGTTGAATGTCAGTCGTGGTGGAGAGGGCTTCGCTGTCAATCCAGCCAATCGGCTCTTTTTCGATGGCCTGGGACTGCAAAAGTTCTGTCTTGAGCAGCAGTTCAATGTCAAAAGCAAATCCTTTTTCGATGAGGTCTTCCACAATGGCCCGCACAGTGGGAGCGGTAAACGCTTTGAAGCCACACTGCGTATCCACAATGTAGCCGATGTTGTAAATAATCCGCTTCCACAAATAGATGAACAACTTGCCCCGCAAATTGCGCGTCCCCTTTTTCACCACAATCGAGGTCGGCTCCCGGCGGGAACCAATGGTGGACAGCTTTTCCTGGTTAACGATGCCGTCTACCAATAACCCTGTCTGCCCCAGGTGCGTGGAGAGGTCGGCGTCGGTGAAGAGGATGATGTGATACGGCCGTGCCTCTTGCGCCGCCACCCACATCCCATACGCTATCGAACCGCCCTTCCGACTGTCATTGGGCGAGGTCATCGGTTTTGTCACCGGCAAACCTTGCTCAATCGCTTCCGCCAGGAACAACACCCGCACGTTATCCCCGTCGTAATGATCTTCCAGAATTTGTTGGGCAATACGACCGCTGCCGTCCGGGCAGCCGTCATCCACAATAATCATGTCCCAGCTAAAGTTGGGCGAATCGGCAAAAAGCCATTGTAACTGCTCAATCTTGCGCAGGAGAAAATTTTCCCCGTGCGGGTGCGCGGTGTCTCGCTTGTGGATGCGCTCATGCTCTTTGTACACAGCAAACACAACGGAAATGTGGATGTCATCGGTAACGGCCGTGACAATCCGCTTCGATTTTGCCAATTTCACCGCCAGATGCACAGAAAGCGGCACCTCATCCTTGCGCGCCGCCAGTTCCACCTCCAGCGCCGCCAAATCAACCCGGTCAGGATATTCCCGAAACAAAACGTCGGCGTCTGCCCGCACCTGATCCAGATGCACCCGTTCTGTCAAATCAAGCATGGCCGGCGCAGCTTCAATCATACCGGCAACCAGGGGGGAAACAGCAATTGGGTTATCCATCAAACTCTCCTCTAAATCAGACGGGTGTGTTTCAAATACTTTCGCGGGTAGTGCCAGGCACGGGGCAAAACGCTTCTGATTGGCTGGAGCCGTCCGCCCCGTGCCTGGCACTGCTCACATTTTCAGTAAATGAAACGCATCCAAATCAAATCACAGATAGAAAGCCCCACCGAAATAAATCTGTGGTTTCTTCCCATCTGTGGTTATTTTCGTGTATGACAATCACCCATGCCGCCGCATGAAAGACTCGATCCGGTTCAACGCTTCCTCGATTTTCTCGTAAGAAGTGGCGTAGCAAGCGCGGACAAAACCGGCCCCGCTCTGGCCAAAGGCGTCGCCGGGGACGACGGCCACTTCCTCCTCTTCCAGGAGCGTCCAGGCAAATTTGTCGCTGCTCATGCCGCTGCGGGCAATGGAAGGGAAGGTGTAAAAGGCCCCTTTCGGCTCAAAGCAATCCAGCCCCAGCGTGTTAAAGCCGTCCACCAGCAGGCGGCGGCGGCGGTCATACTCGTCCCGCATCCGGGCCACATGTTCCGCCCCCTGCTCCAGGGCCACGACGGCCGCCGCCTGGGCCGTCGTCGGGGCGGACATGATGGTGTACTGGTGTACCTTGCGCATGGCGGCCAAAATGTCGGCCGGAGCGCAGGCGTAGCCGATGCGCCAGCCGGTCATGGCATAATCTTTGCTGAACCCTTGCAGCAAGATAGTGCGCTCCCGCATCCCCGGCAGGGCGGGCACGCAGGTGTGCGGCACGCCGTACACCAGTTGGTCGTAAATCTCGTCGGAGATGATGAGCAGGTCGTGTTCTTCGGCCACGGCCGCAATTTCCAGCATCCGTTCCCGCGTCATTACCGCGCCGGTAGGATTGTTGGGGTAGCCCAGGTGGATCGCTTTGGTTTGGGGGGTGACGGCCGTTTCAATATCCTGCGCCGTCACTTCAAAATTGTTCTCCACGTAAGTGGGTACCATCACGGGCACACCGCCGGCAAAACTGACTTCCGGCGCGTAGGAGACGAAGCAGGGTTCAGGGATAATCACTTCGTCGCCGGGGTTGAGGACGGCCGTCATCGCCAGATAGAGCGCCTCGCTCACCCCCACAGTGACAAGGATCTCGTTTTCCGGGTCATAGTTTACGCCATACAACTTTTGCAGATGGCGGCTGATGGCCCGGCGCAGTTCAATCGTGCCACTGTTGGAGGTGTACGCCGTCTCCCCCCGTTGCAATGAGGCGATGCCCGCCTGCAAAATCGGCTGCGGCGTCACAAAATCCGGTTCACCGATACCCAATGAGATAACATCTTTCATTGTGGCGGCAATATCAAAAAATTTGCGAATCCCGGACGGCGGCGTGTTGGCTGCCCGGTCTGAGATAAAATTGCGCATGATTTACTCCTTATTGTCCGCAGATTACGCAGATTAGCGCAGATTTGTGAGTTTAATCTGCGCCAATCTGCGTAATCTGCGGATTATCTTTATAACGGCCGTTACCCCACAGCCACTATCGAATCATCCCCGACAAACATCGCTTTGGCCTGTCCGGTCAGTTTGGCATTCTCGCCCACCAGCGCCCCGTCCAGAACACAGTTTTCCACCTGCGCCCCGGCGTCAATGACGCTGTTGCGGATGACGCTGTTTTTGACGATAGCCCCCGCGCCAACGCTGACGTAAGGGCCGATGACGCAGCTGTCAATCACCGCGTCGTCGTGCAGGAAGACGGGCGGCAGGACGGTAAAATCTTCGGCGTAGCTGCGATCAATGGCGTCGGGGGAACTGTTGTAGCCCATCCCCAGCAGGCGGCGGTTGCTGTTGAGAATGTTTTCCGGATTGCCCGCGTCCAGCCAGAATTCTACTTCTTTGGCCCGGATTTTGACATCTTGCTCCATGAGAACGTGGTAGGCGTCTACCAAGTAGTATTCCCCTTTGGTCTGCCGGTCTTCCCGGATGACGGTGTCGAGGGCGTGGCGCAGGATACGGCCGTGCCGGAACCAATGTATCCCGGCAATCGCCTGCCGGTAACGGTCGTGGCCCGGCTTTTCGATAATTTCCGTCACCAATCCGGCCTCGTCTGTGGCCACCACGCCAAATTTGCGCGGGTTTTCCACTTCCTCCACCAGCATCACCACGTCCGCTTCCGGGTCAGGCAGTGCCGCGTACCGCGCCTGCACAATGCCGTCCCCAAAAGCAATGACCAGTTCCCCCTCATCCATAAATTCCCGGCACAGCCAGAGAGCGTGCGCCTGGCCTAACTGGTCCTCCTGTGTCACAAACCGGCTGTCCAGATGCGGATAATGTTCCCGAATCCAGGCTTCAATCTGGTCGCCCTTGTACCCGACAACAAAGATCACTTCTTCTGTAGTGATAGGACTCATCAATTCCAGCAAATGGCCGATGACAGTGTTGCCGGCTACGTGTAACAGCGCCTTTGCCCGGCTCCAGGTATACGGCCGCATCCGCGTGCCAAATCCGGCCAGGGGAATGATAACTTTCATATGTTTTTATCCATTGAAAACTGAACCTTCGTCCAACTTCGCTATTCTTCCAAAAACGCCTGCCAATCTTCCATGCGCAGTGCCGCCCCTTGTGAGAATGTTCCGCTGGCCAGACCTAAATCAAACCGGTTATAGACTGTTATGCGCATCCCATCGAGATCCTCAACATTGTCGTATTCTGAAAAAACTGTGCGGGCAATCTCTTTAACCACTTCGTCGCACATTTCCCGATTTTGGCGGCACGGCATTTTTAGCCAAACTTGTATATTCAAATCCCGGAGTGTGTCGCCGCCGCCAAAAGATGTCCGGTTTACCCGATTGACGCCCACAAGAAACACATCGTCTCGCTGTGACAATGTTTGGTACAAATCCTGAATCTCATCCCATTCGCTTTTGTCTACAACATTCAATGCCGGCACCAGTGAAGGCACAGCTAAAGCAGCTAAAGAGAGAAGAACGGCGACGGCCGTCAGGCCAATCATGAAATGACGGTGGATTGGGGGGAGCGGCGGCGGCACGGCATTTGTTACCACAGGCAGTGAGTTGATCACATACGAGCCAACGAGTAAATCGTGTGGTCCCTGGCGCGTCTTGCGATTAAAGACCAACCCGTAAAACAGAAGCAATACTCCTGTCAAAATAATCATGGTTACGATAACACCAACTATCGGATTTTGAAAAAGTGGCAGAGACCAGCCATTTAACAAGAAGATTAGCTCCAGGACAACGGCGCGAACAAATGATTTTTTGAGAGAAAGGTATTGATTGTTTTTGTCAACGACTGTTATTTTCAGGAGCCGTTTGCCCAATGTCTGACCTTCACCGTATTCTGAATGGAAAATAGTCCAATAAGCGATGATAATGGCAGCGCCGAGAATACGGCCGTAAGGCCCCATCCGAAAAGCAAAATTTCTGAAACCAAAGCCAATGATAAGCAGAGGAATAAAAATAATTATGCCATCAACCACAAATGCAAATAAACGCCGCCAGAATCCGGCAATGGAAAAATAAGGCGGCGCGACCGTTTCTTCTCTACCGTCAGGCTTATCCACAGCTAATTCTACGATAGGGGCAACAGGTTCTTCTGTATCTACGGGGTTGTCTGGATTTGCTGTATTGTCTGTTTCGTTCATCCTGAAAATCCTGTTAGGGCATTGTTCTCATTTCGCCGGGTGTGTTTTGCCAGTTTGCCACCTGCTCATACGCATACGCTGCGTTGAGGATGGTTGCCTCCTGCAAGCTGTTGCCGATTAACTGCAAGCCGATGGGCAGACCCTGGCTGTCCAGGCCGCAGGGAACGGAGACGCCGCAACTGGCGGACAGGTTGACGGACAGGGTAAAGATGTCTTGCAGGTACATTTGCAGCGGGTCGTCGGCAATTTCACCGATTTTGAAG
>JALUPA010000594.1 GCA_027054335.1 Ardenticatenaceae bacterium | reverse complement strand
GGGAAAGGGTGACGCCGACTTCCAGCCCCGTTTTGTCCTCCACGTCGCTGACGGTGATGGTGGCGGTGTTGCTCAATGTCTGTGTCGTGTACTGCCAGGGCCGGTACTCATTCAGGCCGTGTTCGTCGGTGGGGAAGGCCCATTCGATGCCGCCGGCCGCCAGCCACCAGCCGCGCCAGCCCCAGGCGGTCGGTTTCAGGACGGGGTTGTTGTAGAGCAGGCGGCGTCCGGTCGCTTTGTCTTCGATCTGGTACAAACGGCCGCCCAATTCCGGCAAGACGGTCAGGGAGATGGTGCTGTTTTGCAGGATAACGGCCGTAAACTGCCGGTCAATCTTGGGCTTTTGCATGACGCAATCGTGGTTGATGCCCGGGTAGGGGTAGCCAGGATCGCTTGGCTGGCTGGGGATGAGGCAGTCCGGGTGATCGTATTGGTAAGAGGATATGGTGAGGGTGGACGCGGTGATGGTAGGCGGCAGGATGGGGGCGGCGGGGCGCCCGGTTTTTGGATGAGGGGCAGGTAGGTGAACTGGTCGGCGGCGGTTACGGCCGTCGTTGCCGGCGTCAACAATCCCAAAACAAACAGCAGCAAAATAATACTCAGAACCAGAGAAAAAATAGGAAAACGAGTACGCATGTTGTCCTCCATTCAGACAGACTCAGCCCTGCTTCTATTATGCTGATTTTTACGGCCGTAGGGTGTGAAGGAGACGGTAATTCGGCTGACATTTTCTTTTGCTTTCAAGCGTCTTATAATCGGCCGCATTTATTCGGCAGCTTGTTATTCCAGAGGTGAAAATTATGAAAAATAAGGCAGATGTGATCATAATCGGCGGCGGTATTCACGGGGTCAGCCTGGCTTTTCAGTTAGTCCAACGCGGTCTCCAGCCCCTCGTTTTGGAGCGCCATTTTATCGCGGCTGAGGCTACAGGCTATTCCAGCGGCCTGGTGCGGATGCACTACGACCTGGAACTGGAATCCCGCCTGGCCTGGGAATCTTTCCGCATTTTCCAGAATTGGGCAGACGAAGTCGGGGGTGATTGCGGTTTTACTACTACCGGCTTTATCAAAATTCTGGCCCCGGAATATTCGGAGCAACTACGGGCCAACGTGGCTATGCAGCAAAAAATCGGCATCCCCACTGAGGCGCTGACTGCGGCTGAAGTCAAAGAATTGGCGCCGTACTTGGTCACGGACGATTTTGAGGTAGCCGCCTATGAGCCGTATTCCGGCTACGCTGATCCCAGTGCTACGGCGATGGCTTTTATGCAAGCTGCCCGGCAAAAAGGGGCTGGATTAGTGCAGGATTGTCTGGTAACGGGTATTCAAGTGGCTGGGGGCAGGGTAATAGGCGTGCAGACGACGCAGGGTAACTTTTCTGCGCCGGTCGTGGTGAATGCGGCGGGGGTTGGGGCCAGAAAGGTGGGTCATATGGTGGGCCTGGATGTGCCGGTAGACATCTGGAAGCACGATACCATGTTTATCCAACGGCCACCGACGTTGGGAGAGTCTCATCTGACGGTAATTGATGACGCCAAGGCGATGTATTTTCGCCCGGAAACGGGTGGGCTGACGTTGGTCGGTTTGGAGGATGGCAATCCTGTGGGTCAGTCGCTGGCCGATTTTGCCGAGGACAACCAGGATGTGTTTGTGGATCGGGCGATTGATCGCATCTGCCAGCGGATTCCGCTAATGGAGCACGGCCGTCTCCACAGCGTCCACGGTGGCTATGATGGCATTACGCCTGACCAACGCGCCATTTTAGGCCCGGCCGGGCCGGATGGCTTTTATCTGGCCTGCGGTTTTAGCGGTACCGGCTTTAAGATTGCCCCGGCAGTGGGCATATGTATGGCGGAGTTGATTGTGAACGGCCGGGCCACCACAGTAGACCTCGCTCCTTTCTCCTTGCAGCGTTTTGCTGACGGCCGTCAGCTTGTGGGTGAATATGCTTACGAGAACGTCTGGCGTTAGAGTCTGAGTTCCTTCTTTACGTGCCAGGTGCGGGGGGGAATCGGTTGATTATCTAAAGCCGTTTACCCCGTGTCTGGCGCTTTATTGGCCCAACAATTTTTTGCTATGGGCCAATTCGAGTAATTTCTTGCCAAAGACGGCCGTATCCCCTACAATACTTACTTAACTTAAGAAAGTAACTATTTCCCCTGTATTTTAATAGCTGACTGGAGCGTAAAATCCATGCTCAGAGATGGAACAACTCGTTTACTGCGCACAATTAACAGGTCTGCTGTCCTGGAACTTGTCCGCGAAAACAGCCCCATTTCCCGATCCCAGATTGCCAAACAACTGAATATCAGCTTGCCTACCGTTATGCGCATTGTAGACGATCTCATGGCTGAACGTCTGGTGCGCGAATCCGGCCTGAAGGACACTTCTAAAGGCCGTCCCGCCTCTTTCATCGAGTTTAACGGAGAAGCGTTCGCCATTGTCGGCGTGGATTTGGGCGGTACCAAAATTTACGGCATGGTGGCTGATTTGGCCGGGAACATACAATATTCCCTTTACCGCACCCATGAGGACAACCAGGCAAATTCGGCCGGAGATTATTTGGACGGCTTGTGCGAGCTTATTGAAGAGTTGTTGGCTGCACCACGGCCGTCCGGTCAGCAAATTCGGGGGATTGGCGTGGGCGCGCCCGGCGTCACCCTGGTTCCTGAAGGCATCGTTACCTGGGCGCCCAGCCTCAACTGGCGTGACCTGCCGCTGCAAGCCATCCTGACCGATTATTTTGATATGCCCGTCACTGTAGAAAACGATGTCAATCTGGCCGCTTTGGGTGAATGGGGTTTTGGCGCAGGTAAAGGCACGTGCAGCATGGTCACCATCACCCTGGGCACGGGTATTGGCGCCGGCATTATTATAGATGGCGCCATCTACCGGGGTTGCAATCAGGCGGCCGGCGAAGTTGGTTATATGCTGCCCGCTCCTCGCTTTCTGGAGCAGCGGTACGAAGGATTTGGCGCGTTGGAAACGCTGGCTTCTGGTACAGGCATTGCCCGGCGGGCGCACGAATTGTTGGAAGAAAGACAGTTGCTGTTCCCTGAAGAGAGATTGGACGCCCGGTACGTCTTTGCCCAGGCTGAATTGGGCGTCGAATGGGCGCAGCAAGTGGTGGATGAAACCGTGGATTACCTGGCTTTAGCCATTGCCAATATCAGCACCGTCCTCGATCCGGAAATGATTGTTTTGGGCGGCGGGGTTGCCAGCAATAATCCTACCCGCTTATTGGTTGATCCCATCCGGCTGCGCCTGGAAGGCGTTATTCCTTTTATCCCTCGTCTGGAAGTATCTGAATTGGGTCGGGAAGCGGCCGTTATGGGCGCCATCATGCACGTGATGAAAGCCACAGATGAATATGTTGTGGTCAAACAATTGACCTGATGTTGGGCGATTTGCCAAATCGCCTTACAAACAAGAGGAGAAACAATGTATCAAGATTTACACGTTATAGATTTTCACTGTCATTTCCCCACAAATTTACCCTGGTTTGCCGAAATGGCCCCGGATTGGAAGCAGGAGTATATAGATCGTGTGGGCGAGCGACGCGCCAAAATCGCCTGGGAGCAGGCGCTGGCCTATAACCAAGAATGGCGGCTGGCCTGGGACTTCCCCAAACCGGAGGAGAACCCGCCTGATGATGCTACTCAAGCCCATCGTTGGGCTGAAGAAGTGGATCGTTACGGTTTGCGGGCAGTAGGTTTTGTTACCGGCGGCGGCAACGATAATTTAGCCTCAATAACGCAAATGTACCCGGATAAATTTATTGGCTTTGCTCATAATTATCTCTTTGCCGATGATGCGGTGGATAAGTTGAAGCGGGCGGTTAACGAGTTTGGCTTCCGCGGGTATAAACTTTTGGCCCCGGCGCTGGATCGTCCCATTGAAGATAAAGCGGCTTATCCCGTTTGGGAAACCTGCGCTGAATTGGATATTCCGGTGTTGGTCCATTTTGGTGTTATGGGCAGCGGCGGCGGCATTGCTACGCACGAAAATATCAATCCCCTTAAATTACACAACGTGGCTAAAGATTTCCCGGACGTGAATTTTGTGGTGCCTCACTTTGGCTGCGCCTGGGTGCGGGAAACGTTGCAGTTATGCTGGGCTTGCCGCAATGTATCTATTGATACCAGCGGTTCCAATCAGTGGGTACATTGGGTGCCGGGTGAAGTGACTGTTAAAGAACTTTTCCGCAAATATCTGGGGACAATTGGTGCGGAACGTATTATTTTTGGTACGGATTCAAGCTGGTTCCCGCGTGGCTTTGCGGTGCGTTATTTACAGGATCAAATCCGGGATGCCCGGGAAATTGGTATGAGCCATGAGCAGTTGCAACTGATTTTTGGCGGCAATGCCGCCCGTTTGTTCAAGATTGATCTGGAAGGTTAACGTAGCCGCGGTTTCTTACCGCGGTTGCCGGTGGACGATTTTGCAAAATCGCCCTACATGTGTAGAGGAGGTGATGCGTAGGACTCGACGAATTTGGGCTGTTTTATCGTTATTTTTACCCAATATCAGACAGGTTGTTGTTGGCTGTCCGGGTAACTATTCAGTAGGAGGATAAGAACAAATGCACGTTTTGAGCAAAAAAATGTTTGTGGTTGTTTCTCTGTTTTTGTTGGGCGCTTTGTTGGTAGCTTGTGGCGGTACGCAAGAGGCAGCAGCCCCAGAAGTGGTGGAAGTAACCCGTGTGGTAGAAGCGGAGCCGGAAATTGTTGAGGTCACGCGCATTGTTGAAGGTGAATCGGTTGTGGAGCAGGTGGAAGTAACACGACAGGTAGAAGTAGTTGTTCCGGCCGAATCTGAAATTACGACGATTGAATATTGGCAGTATTTCTTTGACCCCCGCGTAGATGCCATGAATCGTCTGATTCAGCAGTTTGAGGCAGAGAATCCTGATGTACGGGTGATTCATAACAGTGATGTGCCGTATGCGGATTATCGGGACAAAATTGCTGCTTCGGCTCCGGCCGGGGTAGGCCCGGATGTAGCCACGTTGTTCTATGGTTGGGTACCGGCCTGGGTGGATGCGGGTTATCTGATCCCGCTGCCCCAGGATGAGTTCCCGCCGGAAATGATTGCGGAACAGTTCTCGCCGATGGTGCAGAACAGTCAGTTTGAGGGTGAGTATTGGGCGCTGCCTACGGCCGTGCGTACCCTGGCTCTCTTCTGGAATAAAGACCTCTTTGCCGAAGCCGGCCTGGACCCTGAAGCGCCGCCCACTAACCTGGACGAGTTAGCAGAAATGGCTCAGGCTCTGACCCAGTATGATGACGCCGGCAACATCGTCATCGAAGGTTTCCCTGTAGGTGTACCCGGACAAGCGCATCATTGGTTCCGTGAAGTGTTGGTGCGGCAGTTTGGCGGTCAACCTTACAGCGAGGACAATCGCACCGTCATGTATAATAGCCCTGAAGGTTGTGAAGCCTTCAAATATATGCTTGCCTTTGAGACTGAATACAATACAGGCAGCAATGACCTCTTTGAAGACGCTACTCAGGCGTTCTTGCAGGGTAAGTCGGCGATGCACATTGATGGTTCCTTCCGGGTAGGCACGATTGCTAAGAATGCGCCCGATTTGAACTACGGCGTCGTTGAGCTGCCGGTAGGGAATGATGTACAGTCTACCTTTGGTTCCTACTGGACCCACGGCATTACCCGCAAGGCAGCAGAGGACCCGGCTGTTTTGGATGCTTCCATACGTTTCCTCAAGTTCATTACCTCGCCGGAGGCCGGTACAATCTGGGTAAACAAAGTTGGCGAGCTGCCGGCCCAGTTGGAAGCTGCCTCTAATGAGGATTTGTTGAACGATCCTATTTTAGGCGCATTTTCGGCAGGTTTGCCTTATGCTCATGCCACTTTCTTTGTGGATGAGTCGGCCCAGCGTCAGTTTATTGTGGATGCGTATGATTCTGTGCGGTTGGCCGGCACGGACCCGTGCGTGGCTTTGGATGAGGCGGCAGCTTTGGAACAGGAGTTGCTGGATGAATTCTGGGCTAAGCACAATTAGTTAGGTTGTCGTTTTTGTAGCATCAGGTGCGACGCACTTCATAAGTGCGTCGCATCTTTGGTAAGGAGTGGTGCGATGTCCCGATTAACAATTCGACAACGCCAGGTTGTGTGGGCCTACATTTTTCTGTTGGTTCCTATGACGTTTTTCATGTTTATCCGCATCATACCCACACTGTCAGCGTTTAATATCAGTTTGCACGACTGGAATCCGCTGGCGGCAGAGCAAACGTTTGTGGGGCTGGATAATTACCGGCAGTTGTGGGAGGATTTGCTGAATACCCGTTCTGTGACGCATAAAGCGTTTGTCAATACCTTCAAGTATGTCCTTATTGGGATGCCTATCCAATTGGTTTTGGCCCTGATTATTGCCTTGCTGCTGAATGAAATTAGGCGCATGAGTACACTGTTTCGGGCGGTATTTTTTATCCCGTTTGTCACTTCGACGGTAGCTATTGCCTGGGTATGGCGTTGGTTGTACCAGCCACAATATGGCTTTTTTAACGTGATGCTCTCTTTTTTCGGCCTGCCGCAGCAGCCGTTTTTGAAGAGTCCCAATCAGGCGTTGTATTCGATTACGGCCGTCGTCGTCTGGCAGGGTCTCGGCTTCGCTATCATCATCTTTCTGGCCGGTTTGAAGCAGGTTCCCGAAACCTTTTACGAAGCAGCCAAAATTGACGGGGCCAACCGCTGGCAATCTTTCTGGCGCATCACCTTGCCGCTGCTTAACACCACTCTGGTTTATCTGGCCGTTTTACAAACCATCAGCTTCCTGCGCATGTTCGACTACGTGATTAACATGACCTCGCAGGGGGATGGCGGCCCATTGGCCAGCACTACCACCGTTACCCTGCGCGTTTACCGCGAAGCCTTTTCCAGTTTTGACATGGGTTACGCCTCGGCGCTGACAGTAGCCCTGTTTGCCATTATTTTAGTGATTACCATCGTACAGTTGAAGTTTTTGTCTCGCGATTATTAAGACAATGTGTGGCAGGCGACCCTTTAACCGGGCTGCCTGTTCGGAGCAATCATTATGACTGTTTTAGAACAAGACAGAGAAGTTAGCCAGGCAAAAGCAGCGTCCAGTTCAGGTGGTTTTCTGGAAAGTCAGAAACGGCAGGACAGGTTGCTCAAGCTCCTGGCCTATTTCCTTTTGATCCTGGGCGGCCTGACGATGGTTATTCCCTTTATCTGGATGATTTCTACTTCTCTTAAACCGGCTTCCGAAATCTACCAGGGACATTTTTTCCCCAATGCCGCCACGCTGGACAATTACCGCACGGTTATTCTGGAAACACCCTTTTTGCGCTGGTATCTTAATTCTTTCATCGTAGCTACAATTAGCACCGTCAGCGTCGTTTTCTTTGATTCCCTTATTGGCTTTGTCTTTGCCAAATACCATTTCCCGCTGAAAAATGTGATGTTTCTGCTTATTCTGAGTACGCTGATGATTCCTACGGAAATGCTGCTGATTCCCTGGTTTATCATGTCTGTTAATCCGCCAGTAGGGCCGGCCTGGGTGAATTCCTATTGGGGGATTGCTTTTCCGGGCATCATTACGGCCGCCGGCGCTTTTCTGATGCGTCAATTTATGACTGGCGTACCGGACGAACTGCTGGACGCCGGCCGTATTGATGGCGTGAGCGAGTTTGGCTTATTCTGGCGTATTGCCGTACCTCTGACTTTACCGGCAATGGCCGCCTTGGCTATCTTTAACTTTTTAGGCAACTGGAATGCTTATATCTGGCCTCTGATTGTCACCTCGGACAAAGCGATGATGACCTTGCCGGTAGGTTTGTCCTTTTTCTCCAATGAAAATGGGGCTGACTGGCATCTGATTATGACGGGAGCGACCCTATCTGTGGTGCCGCTTATGATTGTGTTTATCATTTTCCAACGGCAAATCATTAAAGGGATCGCCCTTACGGGGGTTAAAGGTTAATGAGCAAAAATCAGCACCCATTTCCCCATCCGGTTTATATGCAGCACGTATTGCAGCCTGCTTATCAGGGAGCGACGGCCCATTTGTTTGCGCCGATGCTGGCGGCAAACAAGGCGCACGTGGTGATGCTGGCCCGGCAGGGCATCATCAGCCGGGAAAATGCGCGGGCGCTGCTGACGGCCGTCATGCAGGTGGAAGCAGAAGGGCTGGAGGGGCTGGCTTATCAGGCAGCCGTAGAGGATTTGTTTTTCCTGGTGGAAGGGCGGCTGATTGAGATTTGCGGCCCGGAATATGGCGGTAATTTACAGTTGGCTCGCAGCCGGAATGATTTGGGCCACACGTTGACGCGGCTGGCGTTACGGCCGTATCTCCTCACCCTCTACCAACAACTCCTGAATTTACGGGAAACTGTCCTGACTTTGGCCCAAAAGCATATCTACACCGTCATGCCCGGCTACACTCACACCCAGCCAGCGCAGCCAACCACATTCGCCCATTATCTGGCGGGCGTTTTGAGCTTTTTGCAGGGGGACACGGAGCGGCTGCGCCGGGCTTACCATACCGTTAACCAGAGTCCCCTCGGCGCGGCGGCTTTCACCGGTACCGGTTTTAATATTGACCGGCAGTTGAGCGCGGATTTGCTGGGATTTTTCGACGTGATGCCCAGTACACACGACTGCATTGGCAGTTCCGAGCATCAGACAGATATTGCGGCGGCGCTGACCAGTTTGGGCGTCAACCTGTCACGCATCACCCATGATTTGCTTTTCCGGGCCACGCGGGAAAGCGGCGCAATTCGCATAGATGACAGTTTTATCCAGATTAGCTCCATCATGCCCCAAAAGCGCAACCCGGTGGTGCTGGAACATTTGCGGGCGCGTCTGAGCCGGTTGCTGGGGCAGGCGCACACAGTTGTCGTGCAATGCCACAACATCCCTTACGGCGACACGCAGGATATTGAGGATGAGATTGAACCGACGTTGTTTGGCGCGTTGGGCACGGCCGTAGATATTGTTCAGTTGTACGAAGCTGTATTCACCACCTTACAGCTCAACGAAGCCCACCTGCTGGCCGAAGCCGCCGCCGGATTTACCACGGTTACTGAACTGGCCGACACCCTGGTGCGGGAAGCCGGACTGCCCTTCCGCACAGCCCATCATATTGTCTCTCGCCTGGTACACCGAGCCATTGCTGAAGAGTTGGATACGGCCGATATTTCTCTGGCGTTGCTCTCGGAAGTGGTCCAGGAAGTGGTAGGGGAACCGTTAATGTTGGACGCAGACACGTTGGCGCGGGCGTTGGACCCGGTGGCTTTTGTAGGGATTCGGAACGGGTTGGGGGGTGCTGCACCGGAGGCGACGACGGCCGTCCTCCAGGATCAAGCTATTCGTCTGGAAGAAGACCGGGAGTGGCTAGATAATGAGGAATTCCGGTTGGAAGCAATCGCCCGGTATCGGCAGGAACAAGTGGACGCCTTTTTAAGTTGAACTGATGGACAACTTCACCCGAATTGATTTGATTTCTGTTGAAGAAGATGCACCGGAATTGGCCCCGCTGTACGAAAAAGCGGCTGGGGCGACGACGGCCGATTCTCTCCCCGGCCCTTCCTTGTTTGGCAATCAGGTGCGCGCGCTGGTGCACAATCCCCCTTTGCTGCAAGCCTTGACGCAGGTGTACCAAGTCTTTGCCGACCTGGGATTGGCTTGATTCTGATTGGCCCGTGCCCGGTTCTCCGGTAAAATGCGGGCATGAACGAAAAATTGCCCATTGCCATCCTGCTGCCCCACGCCAGCCTGGACATACCGCCGGAACTGGACGGCCGTATCACGCTCACCCCCGAACAAATCTTCAACGAAGCTGACGCTTACACCGACCGGATTTATGATTTCCGGGATCACGTATTATATTATGAAGTGTTCCCTTACGCCCGCGCTCTGGTGGACGTAAACCGCCCCGCCAATTCTGCCTTGCTTAAGCGGCAGGGGGATGGCGTGGTTAAGCGATTTACCAGTTACGGTGCAGCCGTTTACCATCTCCAAATGGAGCCGGAAGAAAGCCTGGAGCGGTATCTGATTAACCGGTATTGGCAGCCGTGGCATGACCGGCTGGCCCGGATTGCCGCCGATCCGCGCGTAAAATTGGTGATTGATTGCCACAGCATGGCGGCACAAGGGCCAGCCAAATATGACGATCCGGGGCGGTTACGGCCGTGTGTGGAAGTGGGTAATCTGGGCGATATTTACGGCAATCTTTACCCGCCGCGCGGCCGTATCTCTGCTCCGCCGCAGGTGACGCGGGCGTTGGCCGAAGCGTTGGGTGATTCTCTGGCAGATGTGGCGGCTTTGACGGAGGTGGGGGCGTATACGGCCGTAAACACTCCTTTTTGGGGTGGCTGGGATTTATGGCTGCACAGCGCCAGCCCGCAGCCCTGGTTGATGATTGAGTTAAATCGCGCCTTGTATATCGGGGATCAAACAGGAGATTCACCGGTGGTGGGGCTGGATAACGGCCGTATCACCGACCTGCGCCAACGCATTTGGCAGGCCATTGAAACTATTGTGCCGTTGGTAAAATGATCTTGTCAGGCAGTCCCTTGCAGCCAGGCCCACAACACGTAAGCTACATACAAACCTACCAGAATACCCCCTTCCAGGCGGCTTAGAATTTTCCCCGTATTGGCAAAGACAAACAAAACGATGACCGTTCCCAGCAAAACCAGTGTAGAGACGTATAACCCGGCCGTCCCCACCGGCACAGCGTCCCGGCCGGCCAGCAAGACCAGCAGCCAGGGCAGCCCCAGACCGATAGAAATATCAAAAATATTGGAACCAACGGCATTGGTCACCGCCATTTCCCCGCGACCTTCGCGGGACACCAGTAGCGAGGCAATTAAATCCGGCACTGATGAACCGGCCGCCAGAACGGTCAGGGCAATCAGCAGCGGGGGCACGTTGATGGCCTTGGCAAAAATAACTGCATTTTCCACCAGTATCCAGCTTAAACCAGCAATCAAAACCACAGAGACCACAAAGGCCCGAATATAAGACTTTTGCGCGTTTCCGGTCAGAAAACCTACACCACGGGTGACGCCGGTCGTCAGCCGGTTAAACCAGCTTTCTTTAGCTATCTCTTCACCTAACCCCTGTTCTGTTATTTCCACGCCATCTTCTCCATCGGGAAAGAGGCGATTCCAATAATAAAGGATGAGAATGTAGACGACATACAATCCCAGGAAGATCAACGTTTCGCCCAAGGTGACGTGTCCATCCACATAGACGCCCAAGAGCAGGAGAATACTAATCGTGTAAACCAGACAGTCCCGAATGATGACGGGGCGGGTGATGCGGGCCGGCCGTATCAGAGCCGAAGCGCCGGTAATTACCAAGATGTTAAAGACGGCCGATCCCACGATATTACCCACGCCGATGTCACTGTACTCGCCCCCGGCCCGCACCAGGGTAATCAGAGCAATGGACAACTCCGGCATGGAAGACCCCATAGCCATCAGTGAAGCCCCGGCGACATTGTGGGGCAGATTCAACTTGTGGGCAATGGCGTCCAGACTTTCAATAAAAAAGCCATCGGTTACAATTGCCAGCAAGTAGATGGCAGCTATCATAATGAGTAAACTGGTTATGGCTTCAATCATGTTTTTGTATACCTGTTTGAAATTTGGGAGGGAATTGTAACGGCCGTAACCCAAACAGGCTACAAATTCATTCGGCGGCGGCGTGAAAGATTCCCCCCGTTGGTCGGAATAACAGGTCAAGCTGATTGTCATTCTGAGGTACCGATATGAACAGAGAGGTAGTGAGAAGTATTTGGCTGGTCATCCACCGGAAATGGCCGGCATCAGGTGAACCTGGTCGCCTTCTTGCAAGATGTGGCCGGGGGAAGCGGTACGGCCGTTGACCACCAACAGCATCCCCTCCAGCGGCATCTCTATCCCCAAATCCTCAATTAAATCCGCCAGCGTACTGCCGGAAAGCAGCGCCACATCCATCTGCCGCTGTGGTCCCTCCGGTGTCTGTCTTTGCAAAATCGTGTGCAGGTGAACGGTGACTTTCATCAGTTTGCAGTATTCAGTTTTCAGTGTGCAGTGCGCCGTTTACTGAAAACTGAACACTGCAAACTGAATACTGAACTACTCCCAAATCCCGTCCAGTTCCGCTTCCGGCACGTCGAAGACGGCGTTGTGCGGGGGGAGAGGTTCGCGGGTCATCCATTCGGGCAGGCGGTCGTCTACGGCCGTAAATCCCGCCCTCTTGTTAAATTCCCGTTCCAGCATAATCGTCTCCCGGCCCAATTCCTGCAAAATATTAGCGCTCACATCCCAGCCGTATTTAGCGTTCAACAAATCCCGGATCGTCTCCGGCGCGGCGGCAAAGCCAAACCCGGCAAAAACGCACGCCCCCAGCGTGTCATACCCCGCCATACTCATCTGCGCGTTGCGGGAAAGCGCCACCTGCCCCTGCGGATCAAGATGATCCACTTTCGCCCGGATTGTCAGACCGCAAGTGTGATCCGCCCCTTGCGGCGTGGTGGCGTAAGTGACACCCGTTCCCTTGATGGCGCGCGGATCGTAGGCGGAGATGGCCTGCCCCTTGACCACCGGCACGCGCTCCACACCGTACAGCCGGCCCATCATCGCTGCGCCGCTGCCCAAAGCCCGTCCCAAAGCGGAGCCACGGCGAATCTCCCGCACCAGTTCCAGAGCGTGTTCCCCGTCGCCAAAATCCAGCAGACCGGCCTGCGCCGCCACCCCCAGCGCTGCGCCGATTTCAATCGAGTCCAGCCCCAAATCATTCACTTCCCAATTCAGCCGGGCAATCGTGTCCAGCGAATCAATCCCCAGGTTGCTGCCCATCAGCCCAATCGTCTCATACTCCACCGGCGAGACAATCTCTTCCCCGTCCGCGCCGCCGAAGACGTTGGAGCAGCGGATGGTGCAGCCGGCCATGCAGGCGTGTGTCGTCTCGCTGGCCCCGCCCCGTTGCAGCAGCAGTTCCCGCATCGCCTCCCCGCTGATTTTGTCCGCTCCCTCAAACTGCCCGGCGGAAAAGCCGCGCGTGGGAATGGCCCCGAAAGCGTTGGTCATCCGGGTCATCGCGGCCGTGCCGTAATCGGCGTAAGATTGGGTTTGGGGATGCCCCATCAGCGCCTTGTTGTACGCCTTTTGCGCTGCTTTCCACGCCGGCAGATCGGCAATGGCCGGTTTGTCGCAGCCGGCCGTATCGAACACAATCGCCTTGACTCCTTTGCTGCCCATCACCGCCCCCAGGCCGCCGCGGGCGTTGATGCGGGAAGGGGTTTTGTCCTTGTCAATATTCTGGATGCCCGCGCCGGTCAGCTTCATCTCCCCGCCGGGGCCGATGAGGGAGATGGCGCATTTGTCGCCGTACCGTTCCAGCAGTTTGGCGGCGGCGGCGTAGACGCCTAATCCGGCCAGATCGTCCGCCGGGTCAAACCGCGCCCCCTCCTGGCTGAGATGCAATACCCACCAGCCGGGTGGGGACGGCCGTTCCTCCAAAATAAGCGCCTTCATACCCAGAGTTGCCATGTGCAGCCCGGTGCGCCCCCCCGCGTTGCTTTCCTTCACGCCGCCCGTCAGCGGGCTTTTGCCGCCCACAGACAGCCGGTCGCAACTGGAGAGGCGGTGGCCGGTGAGCAGGCCGGGGGCAAAAATCAACTTGTTGCGCGGCCCCAGCGGGTCGCAGGCCGGCGGTAGTTCATCCACCATAATGCGGGCCAGCAAGCCCCGCCCGCCCAAATGTTGCCAGCTTGCGGGAACATCTTCCCGCGCCAACGTTTGTTCTCGCATATTCACGCGCCAGATTTGCATGATACTCTCCTTTTTCGTCCCGGATTGGTTTATCCAGGCGCAAGCTCTTTGGATTCGAACAGGGGCAATTGCCGCGGCTGATTGGCTTGCGTCCGGGTTACTTCTTGTAACTGCGCCAGTTTGTTCAATTCTTTAGCCAGAGCCAATATATCCAATTGTTGTAAAATTTTGCCGGTTATTGGTCGTTTGGCGTCCCAAAAGATGAATGCCTGGAAAAATTGCCGGGCAGCGTCGGCATTGAGCAGATTGGTCAGGAGTTCAGCTTCTTCCTCCGACTGGCAGGGCAGGAAATAACAGGTGTCGTCAAGCATAATCGGTTTGTCATTTTGCGGGCCAACGGCCGTAAACCAAATTTGCTTGCTCATACCGGAAACAGCTACTTTCCAGGGGGCAAAACTGTAATCGCCCACGCCGAAAATGGAAAAACGGGGGCGATTTTTGTAGATGACGCTTTTGCGATTATCCAGACAAGCAGCGTGTGCCTGGAGGTAAGCCCAGGTTTTTGGCGCGATAAACCGGATGGTTTGGGTATTTTCGCCAGTGAATTGTTGGGGGACGAGCAGCCAGCGGGACGGCCGTTCCCCTTCCTTGCGGGCCAGATCGGAACCTTTTAGCAAAGGATAGAGATATTTATCTTCCAGTTCTACCGATTCGCCTAATTTGTTACGGTAGAAATTCCCTTCCTTTTGTAATTCCATCACTTTGACGCAGTCATGTTTGATGCCGGAACGCCATTTGCGTGACGGCTGGCCCTGGCGGTGGCTGAGATGCTGCCATTGCCGGTAATACGTCACGTTGGCAATCAACTTCTTCTCGTGGAAACCAATGACGGATTGGGGGTGAAGCGCGGTCAGGTTATTGAAAACGGGACAGGCGCGCGAGGCGGCTGCCGTTCTTGTATCGTACACAAACAGACAGGCATCCACGGAGACGTTAAACGCTTTTTGGCTGTCTATGAGATAAAGTGCGGTTTGGGGGAATGCTGCTGGTTGGGCTTGCCAAATGTGTTGCAGCAGTTTGCGGGCAACGGCCGTTTTGCACAACATGGCGATAATGGCTTGCCGCTTCTCAACCCATTCCATCATCCGTAACAGCATCCATTCGGAAATGTCAAAATTGCTGGCCCCGGTAATTGCCTCAATCCCGTTTTGCCCCTGAAAATTGGTTTTGGCAGGCAGGTTGCCGCTTTCCAGGACGGACAGCGCGCTGTTTGTGGCCCAGGGCGGATTGCCAATGATGAGCAGCGGGTCTGGTAGTGTTTCCAGAATTTGCTTCCAGTCAGTGTAGAAAAAATCGGCTGGCTGCAACTGGAACTTATGCGGATTCTGCTGCACCAGGGGATGCTGTTTGAGTGTTTGGACATATTGTGTGTTGACGTCCAGACCGGCGAAGGCTGCGGCCGTAGGAAACGTCTCATAAGCCGCCCACAAAAAACTGCCCTGCCCGCAAGTTGGTTCCAAAACGGCGGCCGGATACATTCCCCGCTGCGCCAGCAGCGCTGTTACCTGCCGGGCCAGCCAACTAGGCGTTTGAAAATCGCCAAACTCCGCCTTCTTGCGTTTATTCATCAAAGTACCTTGCGAATACCCGCTACCGAACCGGCTTTTTCAATGGCGCGACGATATTGCAGCCGCCATTGCAGGGCATTGGAAATGGTTAAATAACCAGGCAGCGGCGGGTTGTTGATGATTTCTTCTGCCAGTTGATTGGCTTGTATATCGTCAATGGGCAAATGCCGTTCCAGTAAAAATGCGGCGACATCGTCCACATTCCCGTCATTTTCCAAAATTATGCTCAGGCCGAGCGTAGTTTGATAATCAGCTGTGCGTCTTTGTTCGATGAAAGTGACGTGCAAGATATGTAAACGACTTGTTTTGGCGTTTAAGTCATCTTCTTTATCATAAACAAACAGCAGTAATGAATAGCCGAGGCCGTAAATTTTTTGTCGGGCAGAACGAAATGGGCAGGAAGATTGAGGCTGGGTGATGCGGGTAACCTTCATATCCACATTGATTTCGGGAAAGTCAATGCCTTTTGCCGAACTGCCCACGTGGTATTGATACTTTTCCTGGAGATATGCCTGAAATTTATGTTCCAGATATGTGCCGACAGCTTTGCCGTCGGTGATGCCAAACAAGGCCGGTTCTGCGTGGCGGGATTCGGCTAAAGCGAAATTGTGCGCTTCCCTGCACAAGGAATCAATCGTTAAAGGCTGCATTCTTTTATTATACCGCATCCAACGCCTCGACGAAGATGTCCAGCGCTTCCAGGATTTGCGTCTGGTTGACGACGAGGGGCGGAATCCAGCGGACGACCTGGCCGTAGGGGCCGCAGGTGAGCAGGAGTAGGTCCCGCTCGCGGCAGGCGGCGGCCACGGCTTTGGCCCGGTCGCCCCACGGCCGTCCCTCCGGCGTCGTAAATTCGGTGGCAATCATCAACCCCCGGCCGCGCACATCGCCGATTTCGGGGTGGATTTCCTGCAACTGGCGCAGACCGTTTTGCAAAACCTGCCCCATGTTGACCGAGTTTTCAATCAGATTTTCCTCGCGCAGGGTTTGGATGGTAGCCACGGCCGCCGCGCAGGCCACTGCGTTGCCGCCATACGTGCCGCCGTGCGATCCCGGCGTCCATTTGTCCATCAGTTCCCGGCTGGCGGCAATGCCGGAAAGAGGCATCCCGGAAGCCAGCCCCTTGGCCATAATCACGATGTCGGGGGTAATACCGCTGTACTCAAAGGCGAACCATTTTCCGGCACGGCCGTAACCCGCCTGCACCTCATCCGATACCAGCAAAATCCCGTTTTCATCACAAATTTCGCGTAGCTGGCGCATAAAACTGTCCGGCGCGGGGACGTAACCGCCTTCGCCCAAAACCGGCTCGATGACCATGGCCGCCGTTTCGTGGGGTGCAGTCTGCATTTTGAGCAAATCTTTCAGCTCGCGGATACAGAAATTGACAGTCGTCTCCTCGTCCCAGCCGTACCGGTAGGCGTAGGGGAAGGGGGCGACGAAGATACCGGGCACGAGGGGCTGGTAGCCGGCGCGGTAAATTGTTTTGCTGGTGGTCATGCTCATGGTGGCGTGGGTACGGCCGTGAAACGACCCCTGGAAGACGATGATATTTTGCTTACCGGTAGCCGCTCGCGCCAGCTTGACGGCCGCTTCCACCGCCTCCGCCCCGGAATTGCTGAAAAAATAACTGTCCAGCGACGGCGGCAGAATTTGGCTCAACTCTTCGGTGAGTTGGATGGCCGGTTCGTGATAAACAATATTCATCTGGGCGTGCAGGATTTTGGCCGCCTGCGCCTGCACTGCCTGCACCACGCGGGGGTGGGCGTGCCCCGTGTTGGTCACGCCGATACCGCTGGTAAAGTCCACGTAGCGACGGCCGTCTACGTCATACAAATAAATACCCTCGCCGCGGTCGGCAATAATCGTCGCCGAGCGGCTCCAGACGGGCGAAAAATGGGAGAGATCGTATTGGGTCATGGGAAGCCTCTTTTGTGTGATTGGTAATTGGGTAATTAAGTAAATTGGCAATTGGGCAATGGGTAGTTGTTGGCTGCCCGGTTGCCAATAAGTATTATCCTGAATTTTCCACTCTTTGCCAGCGTGATGGCAACAGATTGAGAAGGGAATGGATTTGCCTGACCGGGCCAATCTGTTTCTTCCCGAATCTGTTGTCATCTTATTGTACCGGCTGTATTCGCAGAATTGTCGCAAAGCGATACGCGGCGGGCCTCAAATGCCGCGCATCACGCTCTTCAGCCACAGTTTGAGGCGTTTTTTACGGCCGTATCGCCCCCTCCCATAATAACGATACAACCGCGCTTCCCGCGCCCATTCCGCCCGGCGGCTCACGTTCAAATCGGCGGCGCGGCTGAAATGGATGGCCTGGCCGGACACGGCAGTCACCACGTTGGACACCATCGGCCGCCGACTGATCCAGTCCGCGCAAACGATGCTGGCGGCGGAACGTTTGCAGGGGAACCTGGAAGAAGTGGATGCGTTGGCGGAAGTGCATCCCCGCGTCGCCAAAATTGATTGTCAGCGACTGGCAGGGGAAGACGTAAAAGCGATCTGTTTGCGCCAGATATTTAGTTTTGCAGGGGAACCAGTCTGTGTCCGGGAATTAGGTGAACAGTTCGTACAGGCCGTCGGCGGGGGTGATGTGGCGCACGGCCGTTTCTCGCCAATTCCGAAACCGCCCCCACTGCGCCGCGCTGTACGCCTGCCCCTGGTACCAGGGAATCTGCAAAAAGAAAACGTTGCTGTCGTCCAGGTAGGGGAGGAACGGGGTGTGGATGAAGCCGTTGAACCAGAGGGCGTTGAGAGCGATCCCGGCGATGCGCTCATCTGAGGTAAAATAATCCAGCGCCTGCGCCACAAAATGGTAAAACACAGAGGACACGGCCAGATCGTCTTCCAGCAGAATGATGTTGCCGTACTTTTGCGACAAATCGCCGCAGAAGAAGATATGATCAACCAGCCCCAAATGCTGCTCATGCTGGATAATTTCCTTTGCGCCATGCGTCCGGGGGAACTGTTGGGCGATCTGGTGGACAGCACGGCCGTAATCCCCAACGCAGCCAGCCCCATACGGCCGTGAGTAAAACTAATCCCAATTCCGTAATCAAACAATTACCAAGAATGGAGGGCAAAGTCAAGATATTGCCTTTATGGGATTGGCAATCTCAGCAAATTATGACCCCTATATATTGACAAAATAGCCAAATACGGGTAATATATCCATATCTTCCGGTCAAATAATGATCTTGACTGGGGAAAATGATGTATAACAGGAAACGGTCTAACGGCCGTAACACCAGTGTTCAGGGGCAATGCTGGTGGTAGTCAAGAAGGGCACGTCCCGGTGGAGGTTGGCACGATGAAACCTAAAACCCCAACGTAGGTGCATTTGCACCGTCCAGCAAAATATTATCGAACTAAATAGAGTCTGCCGGTCAGCTATTTCCTGACTGGTGTTGTGGTGTTGTTTGGCGCGATACGGCCGTTTTTGCGCGGTTGTATCGCTGTTTGTCTTGTGTTTTTCCGGAGGTTAGCATGTCCATCATCAATTTGCCGCAGAGCCGGTATACATCTGAAGAGTTGGGGGATCGGGTTATTGTGCATATTCCCAGCCGTAAACATTGGCTGCAAATGGTTATTATCTCCCTTTGGCTTGTTTTCTGGATATTTGGCTGGACGGGAACAGTAACCCGCAACATTGGGAACCGCAGCGACCTGGTCTTGTTAGTTTGGCTGGTAGTTTGGGTTATTGGGGGATTAGCTGCGGTAGGCAGCTTGCTGTGGCAGTTGGCCGGAGAAGTAGCACTGGAGGCAGACCGCTATGCCCTGCGGGTGCGCTGGCAAGTTTTAGGGATTGGTTGGACGAAGGCGTATGTGGCTTCGGATGTGTGCAATTTGCGGGTACGGCCGTTGTGGCCCGGCCGTTATCGTTTGCCAGGGTGGGGCAGTGTGGTGCTTACTTTTGATTATCGGGGCAAAATCGTTTGCTTAAGCCCAGACGTAAACGAAATAGAGGCCAGGCAAGTTGTGCAAATGATCCAGCGATATTCTCCACATAGATGATGTGGTAAAATCGGGGCATGGAGAAGAAACTGGTTATCATTGGCGGCGGACTGGCGGGGACGGAGGCGGCCTGGCAGGCGGCGGAGTTGGGCGTGGCGGTGCGGCTGTATGAGATGCGGCCGCAACAGATGACGCCGGCGCATGAAACGGAGCAGTTGGCGGAACTGGTGTGCAGTAATTCACTGGGGTCATATTTGCCGCACAAAGCGCCCGGTTTGCTCAAGGCGGAACTGCGGGGGCTGGGGTCGCTGATTCTGGCCTGCGCGGAGGAAACGGCCGTACCTGCCGGTTCCTCCCTCGCCGTAGATCGCCAGAAATTTGCCCAACTGGTCACGGAAAAGATTGCCAGTCACCCCGGCATTGAACTGGTGCGGGAAGAGGTGACGGCCGTGCCCCACACCCCCGCCATCATCGCCAGCGGCCCCCTTACGTCCAGCCGCCTGGCCCAAAGCATCAGCCAGCTTACCGGGCAGGAATATCTTTACTTCTACGACGCTGTTTCTCCTATCGTCCACGAAGAATCCATTGACATGAGTGTGGCCTTTCGCCAGTCGCGTTATGACAACGGGGAGCAGATGGACGGCGATTACATCAACTGCCCCATGACCAAAGAGGCGTACACGCGCCTTTATGAGGCGTTGCTGGCAGCGGAGACCATCACCCTGAAGCAGTTTGAGCGGGAAGACCCCCATTTTTTTGCAGGGTGTATGCCAGTAGAGGCGTTGGCCCGGCGCGGAGAGAAGGCGCTGGCTTTTGGCCCCATGCGGCCGGTTGGTTTGATTGATCCGCGGACGGGGAAACGGCCGTATGCCGTCGTGCAGTTGCGCCAGGATAACTTGTTGGGCAGCCTGTACAACATCGTCGGTTTCCAGACCAATTTACGCTGGGGCGAGCAAAAACGAGTGCTGCGCCTCATTCCCGGCCTGGAAGAGGCGGAATTTTTACGTTACGGCATGATGCACCGCAACACCTACGTCAACGCGCCGCAGCTTTTGCAGCCTACCCTCCAGTACCGTAACCGGGTGGACTTGTTTTTTGCGGGGCAGATTACCGGTGTGGAAGGGTATATGGGGAATGCGGCGACGGGGTTGCTGGCAGGGATCAATGCGGCGCGCTTGTTGCAGGGGCAGCACCCTGTCATTATGCCTACCAACACCATGTTGGGTGCGCTGTGCCACTACGTCACCCATGCCGCTGTTAAAGATTTCCAGCCGATGAAGGCCAACTTTGGCTTGTTTGCCCCGCCCGCGCAGAAGATGGCTAAATCTGACCGGTATCGTTGGTATAGCGCCCGGGCATTGACGACCATGCGTCGCTTTACACGAGCCAGCGGTATACGGTATGATCGGGCTGTGGCGGAAGCAAGTAGTACACTGAGGCGTAAATAACATGATGGTTTGTAGTAACGACTTTAGTCGAGATGAACTGCTAAAGCGGTTACTAAGAACCCTTGAGAAACTTACGCCGTATTGTAGTGATCTGGACAATTGAAGGAGATGATGGCGGATACGGCCGTGCCTGAATATCGTCAACTCAATTTTCACGTGGAAGGAATTGACATATCGTACTATTCAAACGATGATTACCCTGACGGAGAAATCGCCGTTTTTACGAAGAGACGTTTAGCAGGTTGAGTATCTATTAACGAGGGTGCAGAGTGGCGCTTGATTTGAGATTATGGCTGCGGCAGCAATCGGCCGTTTTGTGCGCGGTGACGTTTAATCGTGTCTCTAATCTGCTGGTAGATGAAGATGACCTTATCGCTTTCCTTTCTATGCTGGCCCCGATTGTGGATCGTTCGCCGGAGGTGCAGTTGGCAGCCGTGCAAGCCTGGGCTGTCATCGGCGTGGGGCATGACGCCCGCGGCGCGTATGATTGGCTCATCGTTTTGCGTGTTCTCAAGGAAGAGATGGGCAAGCGGCTGGAAAAAGATTTTCCGGCCGAAGCAGCGCTTTACGCCTGGCGGCAGTTGGACGTGCCTTTGACGTATGCCATTATCGAGACCACACAGCTTGCCAGTGACATTGAGCGGGCGGATTTGCTGGAACATATGGTGGAACTGCGTAAACAGCGGGAACATTTTGAGGAGAGCAAGAACAAGTTTATTGCCGTCGCGGCCCATGAATTGAAAACGCCATTGACTATTGTGGAAGGGTACACCAACATTTTGCGCAGCAAGACGGCCGATGACGAGCAGTTGCAGATTTTTGTGCAGGGGTTGGCCAACGGTGTACAGCGTATGGACGAAATTGTCAACGATATGATAGACGCATCGCTGCTGGATTTGGAGTCCATTGAACTGAAGTACCAGGCTGTCAATCTGGAACGGCTGGTGCTGATGATGGCGGACAGTCTGGATAAGTTTTTTGCCCGGCGGCAGGTGGAACTCATTATTATGCCTTTTGCGGTGGACAGCCGCACCTGGGGCGACCCGGAAAAATTAAAAAAGGCGTTGACGAAAGTGGTGATGAATGGGCTGAAATTCACGCCAGACGGGGGGCGGGTGACAATTTCGGCGGCCGATACGCTGGTGCGCCAGAATGAAGCGACGGATGATCTGGCCGGGTATGTGGACATTCAGATCAGCGATACGGGTATTGGCATTGACGGCCGTAACCTGGAAGCTATCTTTACCCGCTTTGGCAGCCTGGCCGATGCCAGCTTTCACTCTTCCAGCAAGATACTGTTCAACGGGGGCGGGCCGGGTCTGGGGCTGCCTATTGCCCGGGGGATTGTGGAGGCGCATGACGGCCGTATCTGGGCCGAAAGCCCTGGCTGTGATGAGGAAACCTGTCCGGGCAGTACGTTTCACATCGAACTGCCGATTTGGCTGTCAGAGCCGATTTGAGAGAGTAGAGATTGGAGATTGGAGATTAGCTGAATCTCCAGTTTCCAATCTCCAATCTCCAGAGTTATAATTGCCGTATGCAAGAAACCATTGAACCGAGAGAACGCGCTTTCCTGGTGGGGGCGGAACTGAAACGGGGACGGCCGTTACTGCCAGTTGAAGACAGCTTAAAAGAGTTAGCTCTGCTGGCAGAGACAGCCGGGATTGACGTGGTGGGCCAGACCTGGCAGCGTTTTGACCGCCCGGATAATGCCACTTACATTGGTTCCGGTAAAGTCGAAGAAGTCAAAACATTGGTTGAGGAGTTAGACGCAGATGTGGTCATCTTTGACGATGAATTGAACCCGCGTCACCAGCGCGAACTGGAGAAAGCGTTTGGCGAAGAGGTCAAGGTACTGGATCGTACGGCGCTTATTTTGGATATTTTTGCCCAGCACGCTCAAACCCGTGAAGGTAAGCTGCAAGTGGAACTAGCCCAGCTTGAATACCGTGTACCCCGCCTGACGCGCCTGTGGACCCATCTGGCGCGGCAGGCGGGGTACACGG
>JALUPA010000593.1 GCA_027054335.1 Ardenticatenaceae bacterium | reverse complement strand
GGCAATACCTTGTCTTGGCAAAATGGCGTTGTCTCCCGCCCATCTCGCCCCGATTTCGGCCATATGTGGGGCGAGATGGCGCGGAATAACGTTTTTTTGTTTGACCAAGGCCGTTCCGCGCCATCCCGCCCCTACCAAACATCTTTTAGAATTGGAATTACTGTTTGAAAGTTGTTATCCTGTTCGTGTAGAAGAAGTAATAGATGGCGTCGTATTACCTTTTATTGACCGGGACAATCTGAAGAAGAACAAAAAAGCAAGTGGCCGGCATCAGGATTTAGCTGACCTGGAAAATTTAGGCTAAAGAAATCAGATTGTACTATAATACAACCATGTCCGATCAACAACAATCTGAAAGCAGCCTGCAAAAAACCGCTACAGTTTATTTGCTTTGCGGACTGGCCGCTTCAGGCAAAACAACCATTGCCAAACAGATTGAGGCCGAACAAGAGGCCGTCCGTTTTACGCTGGATGAGCGGATGATTGCCAAATACGATTATTCTATTTTTGACGAGGCATACGGCCGTCTGGCAAACGAGGAAAAGCAGATCCTCTGGCGGGAAGCCCGGCAATATCTCGATCAGGGGCAAGACGTCATCTTAGACTGGAGTTTATGGAACCGGCAAGCGCGGGCCGAATGGACGCAAAAAGCGGTGGCGGCCGGACATGATTACCGGTTAATTTACCTGAACGTTCCTCTGGAATCGCTGCGGCGGCGGCTGGCGCGGCGCAACGCCAATCTGCCCGCTGCTGCCCACGCCATTCCGCTGGAAGAATTGGAACGTTTCAGCCTCATTTTTGAGCCGCCGTCCAGCGCAGAAAATCTGAATTTGGACGTTGTTACCCCGAAGGAGACAGTATGAACATTCTCATATTTATCGCATTTTTCATCTTGTGGGCCGTTTTGCACAGCGTCACGGCCGGGCATGGCCTGAAGCGGTGGTTCCGGCAAAAGTTTGGCGAGAAGGCGTATGCCGGCTGGTACCGCCTGCTCTTTAATCTGTTTGCCATCATCTCCTTCACCATTTTGTATCTGACCATTCCCGCGCTGCTGCCCCAAACCGTTTTGTGGACGTGGCGGCCGCCGTATATCTACCTGGCCTACGCCATCTCTCTCACCGGGCTTGTGGGGCTGGTTGCCGCGCTCTGGGCTACAGACATTTGGGATTTTATCGGTGTGCGTCAGGTTATCTGGTATCTACGCGGAGCAAAAGGGGAGATGCCGGCCCCGCCTTTTACGGCTACCGGCCCTTACGCTTTGGTGCGCCATCCCCTCTACTTCTTTACCCTGCTGGTACTGTGGGCCAATCCGGTGATGACGGTGGGCAGTCTCATTTTTTACGCCGCCCTCACCCTTTACTTCTGGATTGGCTCCTATTATGAAGAGCGCAAGTTGGCTGCATTTTACGGCCGTCCCTACGAAGAATACACCCAGCGCGTCCCGCGCATGATTCCCTTTACCAAACTGTTGCCAAGAGAAACGGCCGTGTAAAGAGACTGGAGATTGGAAAGCAAGACATCTCCAATCTCCAATCACTAACCTCCAATCTCCCCAAACACCTCTCCCGCCGCCGCAATTGTCGCTTCAATTTCCGCCTCACCATGCGCCACGGAAAGGAAGCCAACTTCAAATTGGGATGGGGCCAGGTAAATACCTCGCGCCAGCATCCCCCGGAACCAGACGGCAAAACGATCTGTGTCGGAACGCGCGGCCGACTCCCAATTAGTTACCGGTTCATCCGCAAAGAATAAGCCAAACATCGTGCCAACACGGCCGTATTGCACAACCACCCCCGCCACAGCCGCCGCTTCTGCCAGACCAGACACCAGCCGCTCGCCCCGCACCTCCAACGTCTCCCACACCCCCGGTTCCTGGATGATTTTCAGCGTCTCAAGCCCGGCCGTCATCGCCAAGGGATTGCCGGAAAGCGTCCCCGCCTGGTACATCGCCCCCACCGGGGCCACCATCTCCATAATCTCCCGGCGGCCGCCATACGCTCCCACCGGCAGTCCGCCGCCAATCACCTTCCCCAGCGCCGTCAGGTCGGGCCGGATGCCGTACAACGTCTGCGCCCCGCCGGGATGGACGCGGAAACCAGTCATCACCTCGTCGAAAATGAGCAACGCGCCATCGGCGGCCGTAATCTCCCGCAACCCGGCCAAAAAACCGGGCTGCGGCGGTACCAGACCCATGTTACCGCTCACCGGTTCTACAATGACGGCGGCAATCTCACCGGGAAACTGATCAAACAGTCGGGCCACTGCTTCTGCATCGTTGTAAGGGGCGGTCAGCGTATCCGCCACGGTAGCTGCCGGGACACCGGGCGAGTTGGGCAGCCCCAGCGTGGCCACGCCCGATCCCGCCTGCACCAGCAGCATATCCGCGTGGCCGTGATAGTTGCCCTGAAACTTGACGATTTTCGTCCGCCCTGTGCAGGCGCGGGCCAGGCGCAGGGCGCTCATCGTCGCCTCCGTGCCGGAGTTGACAAAGCGAATCATCTCAATGTGGGGCATCAGGCGCATCACCTGCCGCGCCAGTTCATTTTCCAGCGGGCTGGGCGCGCCGTAGCTGGTTCCTCTGGCTGCCGCCTCTTGCAGCGCCGCCACCACCTGGGGATGGGCGTGCCCGACAATCAACGGCCCCCAGGAAAGGACGTAATCAATGTACCGGTTGCCGTCCACGTCATACAAATGCGGCCCTGCGCCCCGCTCAATAAAAAGCGGCTGCCCGCCCACCGCGTTAAAGGCCCGTACCGGCGAATCCACACCGCCGGGCAGCAGTTGTTTGGCTTCTGTAAATAGTTCAATTGATTTTTGAATGTTCATGGTTGCCTCGCTCGCATTGCGTATTTCGTATTGCGTATCTTTTCGCAGCAATTCCAATTCTGGGATCAGCCGTAGGG
>JALUPA010000592.1 GCA_027054335.1 Ardenticatenaceae bacterium | reverse complement strand
TTGACGAGGGTGTTGCCGCACCATTCGCCTGAAGCCCCTTAATTGGGGAGGGGGATTTTATGTCTCCCTGTGGCTTCCTGTTCTTACTTAGGAGGATAGCACAGCGCGATCCCGGTGTCAATGGATCGGTGTTCGGGCATGGTGAATTTTGCCTGAATACGGCCTGTGATATGCCATGGACGGCCGTTCCCCTGCGGCGTCGTCACAATTGCTGGCGGCGAACCAACGTTTGCTTCAACTGCGGGCGCAGGCCGGTAAGCGAAGCACTTCTTTTCCGGCTTTTCCAGCTCGCCGCTTACCGCTCGCCGATGACCGCTTACCGATCACCCAACTCCCGGCCCATCTGGGCTGGGAGAGCGAGCGGGTAACGGCCGTCGTTCGCCGCGCCAGTAACAGCCAAAAAGATAGAGAAACGGCCGTAGACGCCGATATAAGCTGGTTAACGCCGCCAGAGCGGGCGTCTGGCCCCCAAAATGCGCCGCAAACGCCTGAGACAGACGCTAACGGCGCAGTCAAACTATATCCTGACATTGCGCTGGGGATGCTGCGGCAGGAAATGGCTGCGCCGGGCCGGGTCTGGCTGCTGGCCCATCACCTGGACAGAGAGGGGCGGGGTTGGCTTCGTATAGACATTATAACCCAACACCTCACAAGCAAAACCTCCAGCCTGCGTGTCTGTGGCAAACGACAGCTGCGCAATTTACTGCGCCAGGGAGACGGTGTTTTCTGGACGCGGGACAAGACACGCCTTTGGCTGCGTTCAGCGGCTAAAGTGGCTTTTGGGCTGGGGGTAACGCGGTTGACGGGGCGGCCGGTGGCTGTGCCGGTGACCGCCTTAACAGGCGGCATTGGCGCAGTGCGGGCGCATTTATACGCCAGTTTCCACAGCAGCCGCACGAAGGAGACGCCGCAGGGCGTCCAGGTGATGCCCATTGCCCGCGACACGTTGGCCGGGTTGAGCGGGGTAGGCCGGGTCAGCCAGCGAACGTATGAGCGCAGCGCCGGGGTTAAAGCGCAAGCTAATTTTGCCGTGGGCGACGTGGCGCAGGAGGAAAATAGAGAGAACCGGGCCTGGGCGCAGGGACGGGCCTTATTTGAACTAAAGGATTACCGCGGCCAGCAAGGTAAGAAAGGTAAGACGTACCTGGCCTGGCAATTGCCCAACAGCTATGTCGGGCGGCTTCAGAAGCAGCCCAAGGGACGGCAGAAGCGGATCAATCGTGAACTCAATGACCTGGTTATGAAAGGGATGCCGGGGAACGTTGCGGAAGCGGTTGATAGGCGCGTGCCGGAGAAGGTCTACTACCCGAATGGCAAGCTGGCGGCGCAGAAATACGGCCGTAACCCCCAGCAGGAACTATATTGGCAGCGACACGGGACGGGAAACGGCCGTTTTACCGTGTGGCAGCAGCTAGGAAGCTGCGGAGGTGACAGTCACTCTGGAAGTGACTGTCACCTGTAAGGTACGCTTTTTTTGTAGCGGCAGGCGGAAAAAATTTGATCCCATTTTAGGGATTAAAGTAGTATTCTTGTTTAAGGGCTGTATATGGGGGAGGGTGTAGTTGGTGATTATACGAAGGGTGTTAGAGGTCGTTGCAAAAACGACGGAATTCACAGTCAACGCATTGGGCCGGGCGGGCGGTAGGTGCGGGGATTTGTTGGCGTTGCGCGATCTGGCGCATACCGGTCAGCGCATTAGCCAGTTGGCGGCGCAGCGGTTTGGTGAAGCGCACGGCGACGGCTTTGCGGGTAGGAATCAGGTAGATAAAGCCCTGTTTTACCAGCCGCGTTTCTTGGGGATCGGCCAGTTCCAGAAGACGGCCGTAAGCCATCAACTGTAATTTGTGGTGTTTGCCTACCTTTTTGGCCTGTTTGTAATCTACGGGGATGAGCGTGACGGCCGTTTCGATGACCATGTCAATCTCGCCGGAAAGGAGCAGGTCGGGATTGTAAACAGGGACGTTGAAAGCGCGACGGCCGTCGGTCAGACCGTAGGTACGTAGACTGCGCCGCTTTTCCCGACCCGCAGCAGCCTGGTGCGCGGCAATCCCCGCTTCCATTTTGTAAGTAACTGGCCGGATGCGAGGCAAGACCGTCTGGTAATACAAGATGCGCGGGCAGTAGACGTATTGCTTCAGGTCGATCACGCGAAAAGTAAAGGGCAGGTTTTCCATAACGTATCCTGTGTTTCGTGATACGTGACTTTTTCCACACCTTTCACGCATCGCGCATCACGCCTTCACGTTACCCCGTCCGCAAAAACGGCGCGGGCATTTCTCCTTTTTCTGCCCGCGCCTGCCAATCCTTCTGGCAGATGGGCAGCAGGACGATGCTGCCTGCCTGGTCTCCCAGCAGCGCGGTGACTTTGAGGAACAGTTCTTCCTGCAAATTGCGGGAGAGCCGGCCGGTGAAGACGCTGTATTGCACCCGATCCAGCCCGTAATCCAGGCAGGCGTCCGCAATTTTGGCGCGGATGCGGTCGTTGGTGATGTCGTAAAAGAGTAAACAGCGCATTGTTAGTTTTCAGTGTGCAGTTTTCAGTGCGCAGCAGATTGACTGAACACTGAAAACTGAACACTGCACACTGATTACCACGTTGCCAAAAACGGCGTAAACTCGTCCCGTTCGCCGCGCAGCCAGACGGCCAGGGCGCGGGCTTGCTGTTGGATGATGGCGCGTAACGGCCGTCGCTTGCCTTCGTATTTTTCTCTGGATTCCAGACGGCCGATGACTTTTTCTGCCAGGAAACGGCGCGTTTTGTCCGTGAGGAAGCCGCGCTCGTCCAGTTCGATTTTGACCCCCTTGTTGGCCAGGCCCAATATGGTGCGATCCACCACCGGAGTGCGAAACGGTTCGATGAAGTCCAGCACCAGGCTGGGCTTGCCGGGCCGGTCTACGTGAATGAAGCCGCCGTAAGGGTCCAGGCCGGCCAGCGTCAGGGCGCGTTCTATCTGGCTGTAGAGAATACCGTAGCCATAATTGAGGGCGCTGTTGAACGGATCGCGCGCGCCCCGGCCGCGGCGGCCGGGCCAGTTGAGCGCGTCTGGCAGGAGGTAGCCAATCCCCTGCCAGTATTTGGCGGCAGCGCGTCCTTCGAGGGAAAGCAGTTGGCCGCGTATGTCGTCAAGCTGGCTGTTGTCGTAATGGGCTGCCTGCCGCCAGCCGCCCAGTTCGGCCAGGTGGTCACGGATTTCCAGGGCGAGCAGGCGCAGCTCTTCATATAAATAGGGGTCGGTTTCCTTGCGGTATTTGGCGGCGTATTTGAGGAGGGCGGCCTGGTTTTCAATTTTGCCCAGGGCCAGGGAGGCAGCCAGGTCTACGGCGCGCAGAGTGGGGTAGGCCAGCAGTTGGGCGCGCCGGGTGAGGACGGTGCCCGTCAGGCCGGCGCTGTACAGGCTGGCGTAGGGCGTCCCTGTGCCGCTGAGGAAGTGGATGGGGATACCCTGTTCAGTACAGGCGCGGATGGCGGCGGCGGAGATGCTGACGCCGCTGCTGCTAATGGTGACGGTTTCCAGGTGGAGCAGGGGAGCCTGGGCCAGGGTTTCCTTGGCTTTGGTCACTTTGAGCCGTCCCTGGTATTTGCCGACGTGGCTGCCGAATTGATCGGCGATGAGATGTTGGATGATGGGCATAGGTGGTCTCCGTTAATTGTGACTTTGCCGAAAAAGCCGCGGATTGCGCGGATTTATCAGGATTTTTCTCTGGTAATTCTTTGCGCTCTCCACGTTCTCGGCGGTTTTTTCAATAAAGTCAATGGTCAATTGTGAATAATATGGTAGCACACGGCCGTGCTGAAAATGGAAACAAGTCGATTTGAAAATTCGTTTTTGTTTGTTTCCGTACTGGAATCAATGGCCTGGCATCCTCCGGATAAATCACATTTTCGGAGGTGCAAAGTGTTTGGAAGTAAACAGGATAAACGGACAAGATTGTTTTCTATCAGCGATTTGGTGCGAAAGGCGAAGAACGGTATTTCGCGGGCAGATTTAGCCAGGGAATTAGATGTTTCCCGCGCAACTCTGACAAAAGATATGAGTATTGTAGAAAAGGAAACGGGCGCGTTGTTCTGGGAAGACGATGATGGTCGTTTGCATTGGTTCGAGTAGGAGGCAGTCGTGGCGGCAAATTTTGTCATTACCGATCACGCCCGGCAGCGTATGGCCCGGCGTAACGTGTCAAATCGGCAGCTTTCCTTTATACTTGAACACGGTGAGGAAACGCATTGTGCGGGAGCCAGACTCGTGCACTTAAGGCGCAAGGATATACCCGAACCGTTCCAACGTGTAGATGAATTTGCCCGGCTTGAAGGTGTTACCGTGGTGTTAAGCAGCGACAGCCCGACCGTTATGACCGTATGGCGTAATCGCCGTCACGGCTTGCGCCGTATCCGCCACAAGCCGCGTTATTCTTGTTGAAGAATGCGCCGAATCTGAAAACCTTGTTTTTTCAGATTCGGTGGTTTGTGTTTCCATTTTTGGCACGTTGGTTTGATATACTGCGGATGGAGGTTGTTATGAGCAGAGCGGCAGGACGCGCGGAACGATTGCGATTTCTGGAAAAACGATATTTGCAGGGCGCTTATACGGATGAGGAGATGACGGAGTTGGCCGATGTAGGCAGCCGCTCTACCATTTACAAAGACCGGCAACTTCTGGAGGCTCAAGGGATTGAGTTTGTTGAGGTTGAGCGGGGGCGCTGGAAGATTGACCGGAGCAAATACATTTCCAACCTGCGCATCAATTTGTATGAGTCGGCCGTGTTATATCTGATGGCGCGCAAGGCGGCGCGGCAGACGCGCCACCCCAATCCGCACGTGGTCAGCGTGCTGGAAAGTTTGGCTGTTACGCTGAACCAGCCGTTAATGGACAGGCTGCTGCGTTCCGCCGATTTTATTCCGGAAGCGGGAGAGGGGGATGAAAGTACGGCCGTTCTGGAAAAGGTCATTCGCTGCTGGCTGGAACAGCGCAAAATCCGCATCCGGTATCGCGGGTTGAAGTCGCGTAAGACAACGGTACATCTGGTCAGCCCCTACTTGTTGGAGCCGTCGCTGTGGGACGAAAGTGTTTATATGGTAGGGTACAGCGAAACGCTGGACAAAATTATTCCCTTCAAATTGAACCGTATTCAGAAGGCAGCCGACACCACTCAACCTATCATCTTTCCCAAAGCTTTTAACGAGTCGGAATTTATTCAAAGCGTCTGGAGCATCTGGGGCGGAGAAGGGGATCTGGTAACGGTCAAGCTGTGTTTTCGGGGGGAAACGGCCGTGCGCCGGGTGCAGGAAAGCGTCTGGCATCCCAACCAGGCAGAGCCGGAACTGCTGCCCAACGGCGACCTGATCTGGCAAACCCAGGTAGCCGAATGGCGGGAAATGCTCCCCTGGATACGCGGCTGGGGCAGCCAGGTGGAAGTGCTGGAGCCAAAAGCATTGCGCCGCGAAATCGAGCGCGAAGTGATGCGCATGGCGGAAACATACAATTTGACCATTAGCCACGAGCCACCGGAGGAAGATGACGAAGCCTGGGCATCACTTTTGTTTGGAGATGAATCATGAAGCCATACAAATACCAGATAAGACTCGCCGAGTGGATACGTCAGGGCAAGAATATCATTTTGCCAGCCCCGACTGGAGCCGGAAAAACGTTTGCCTCTCTTTGGCCTTTTTATAAAGGTTGGGCTGCTAGCCAGTCTGTGATGCCGCCCAAATGTGTGTACGCCGTGCCCATGCGCGTATTGGCTAACCAGTTTCAAGAAGAAGTGAATCGGCTGGTTACCGAAGAAATGCGTTTCAAGCAGCCGCCGATTGTTAAGAAACAAACCGGCGAATACAAAGAGGATCGAGAATTTTGCGCCGACATCACCTTTGCTACCATTGATCAGGTGTTGAGCAGTTGGCTCATGGCCCCGTACAGTTTGCCTTACCGCCTGGGCAATATGAACGCCGGGGCTTTTGTGGGCAGCTACCTGGTTTTTGACGAATTCCATCTGTTTGATCCCGACTCCACCTTGCCCACCACGTTGCAAATGTTGAAATATCTCAAAGGCGTCAGTCCCTTCATCCTGATGACGGCGACTTTCTCTGGAGATATGCTGGAAAAATTGGCGAAACATCTGGATGCAGAGGTGTTTTTGTTAAAACCGGAGGAGTTGGCTGAAATTCCGGCGCAGAATAAGGAGCGGCGGTTTTATACAATGGACGAGCCGATGACGTTTAAGGATGAGGGGAAGAAGGTGCAGGCCAGCGACACGGCCGTAACCCACATTCTCCGCACTCACCAGGCCCAGACCATTCCCAAACCGCGCACCCTCGTCGTCTGCAACCAGGTGGAGCGGGCGCAGGCCGTCTACACTGTGCTGCGGGACCACGCGCCGGAAGGTGTGACCGCGCGCCTGCTGCACAGCCGCTTCCGCAAAGAAGACCGGCAGGACATTGAAGCGTTTGTGCGGCGGGAGTTTGGCAAGGACAAGGCGGCGCAAACCGTTCCCAGCCTGATTCTGGTGGCGACGCAGGTGGTGGAAGTGGGGCTGGACATGAGCTGCGCCGCCTTGCACACGGAATTGGCCCCGGCTTCTTCCGTGTTGCAGCGGGCGGGGCGCTGCGCCCGGTATGAAGGAGAATCGGGCAAGGTGTACGTCTACCCGCTGGATGAGAAAGGGTATGCGCCGTACAACGGCAAATACGCCCGCCAGCAGTGCGATCTCACCTGGGCGTGGCTGCAAGGGAACCAGAATCGCCACCTGACCTTTGCCAGCGAACAGGCCTTGATCAACCACGCCCACACCGAAAGCGACAACAAGATTCTGGACGCTGTGTTTGCCGGGGAGTACGAGCGGTTAAAAGAAATCTGGCAGGCGTGGCGCGGCGCAAAAGACCGGGGAGCCACGGCCGCCATGGTGCGCAGCATCCAATCCGTCGCCATCGTCGTGCATGGCAACCCCGACCAGCTAAAAACCGCTCCTTTCCAGGCAGAGAGCTTTTCCCTGCATCCCGGCACGCTGCGGGGCAAATTTGCCCAATGGCAGGAGGCGAATGACGCGCTTGATTCGGGCTTTGACGACGATTATCTGGATTGGCTGGTTTGTAAGCTGGAGGAAGACGTGGACGACGAGGAGAGCATCCAGGCTAACCGACCAATTCGTTATGGATTCAAGGAAGTGACGTCCGAATATGAGCTGGCTGCGCCTTTGCTGGTGGTCAATCCGGCGCTGGTGGGGTATTCAAAGGAATTGGGGCTGACGCTGTACCCCGGCGACCATTACGAATGTGACGCGCCGAAACCGTCTCAACCAACGGGTTCTTCTGGCTATGGCTACAAACTGGAAAGTTACTACCGCCACATTGAACTGGTGCATCAAGCGTTTGTGGACGAATGTCTGGCCGGGTTCAGCGCGGCGGCAGCGCGGCTGGAACGGGCGTATGGCTGGCGGGAGGGTATTATTACGGAGATGGCGCATCTGGTTACGGCCGTTCACGACGTGGGTAAATTGAATATTGCCTGGCAGAAGCAAGTGTACGCCTGGCAAAAAGCGATTGGTGCCACCGTCCCGGACTTTCCCATCGCCCACACCGATTATGACCCGGAGAACCCGCTGCACAAAGAAATGAAGGTAGGTAAAAAGCCGTCCCACGCCGTAGAAAGTGCATTGGCCGCCCTGCCTCTCATACAAGAATTGATTATTGAGGATGTTGATAAATATTGGCCACTGCTGCGGGCTGCGTTTACGGCCGTTGCCCGCCACCACGCCCCCTTCTCCTCCCGACCGGGCAGCTACCGGCTTATCTCCAATCACGTGCAGGAAATCCAGAACACGTTAAAATTACTGCCCGAAAGCGTTAGTCAACTATGCCAAACTGTCGCAGCACAACCAGAAGTAGATGTCAAAAAAATGTCGTCAAATTTTATTGAACAATACGATTTGCTCATCAATCCCAGGATTGAGCCAGACGTTTGCTGCTACATGCTGCTCGTCCGCGCCCTGCGCACGGCCGACCAGGAAGGGACGCGGCGGGGCAGTAAATGAAAAAGCCCCAATGGTAAATAACAACCATTGAGGCAATTACTGTACTCTCTAGCGAGTCAGGACTGCGATGTGTACCGCAAGTACGAAAACATCAGTCTTTCAGTATCCACGCCGGATCGAAAAAACAGGTTGACAATTTCGCATCACCTATGATATGCTACTGCTATAGTTGCTACGCAGTACCCAAACGTCAGTAGGATGCGAAAATGAATATCTATGAAGAAATTTATTGCGATGAATTAAATGACCAAATCAAACTCTACAGTGAATTATGCGATCTTACAGATCGGCAGATTCGAGATTTTGAAAAGATCAGGAAACTTGATTCGTCACAGTTTCCACCAATAGTAGCAAATTTGTTAAGAGAAGGGAAGCCATTGCTGGCTAAATTAGAAGACGTGTTCAAACAAATCAATTACCACATGAAATGGGGATAGGGATTATGAAAAGAACATTTTTCATTGACAAAACCACCGGCACCTTTGCTGACGAACTGCTGGCCGCCGGGTTCATCCGCTTGCTGGAAAACCTGCTGCACCGGCAGGGCGAGAAAGAGCCGGCCATCACCCAAACTGACGCGGGGTATTATTACCAGATTGAAGTTGCCCCAGGGCTGGACGTGACCCGGCTGGACGGGCAACTGCCGGCCTTCCCGTTGGTGCCGGTTTTACGCACGGCCAAGAACCGGCAAAAGTTGCCTGATTTGCCGGAAGACCTGCTTTACGTAGTGGATTACGAAGCGGAAAAGGAAAAGCGGCAAACCTTTTTTAACGCTTTCAGCGATCTGGAAGGCACGCTGAAACGGGCATACGCCGTTGGGGACGATGCCCATTTTCCCTTTGACCGGCTGCCGCCGCCGCATGAGCGATGGGACGTTTTTGCCTTGCTTAATGCCCCGCCCATGCCCATCAACGGGTACAACCAGGTCCTCAGCCAATGGTGGGAAGTGGGCCAGGCGGCGGAAACCGGCGCGGTTTGCCGCCTGCTGTGCGACTTGTTCCACCAGACGCCGAACGATTTGGCCGCCGCCGTTAAAACGTGGAAGCAGTTAGCTAAACCCC
>JALUPA010000591.1 GCA_027054335.1 Ardenticatenaceae bacterium | reverse complement strand
GGTGAAGGCGGGGCGGGGGTGACGGTGGTGAAATTTGCCGACTAACCGGTTGACGGCTAAAAAATGACCAAAATCCGCAGCAACGTGCAGCCAAAGACTGTTGGCAAACCGGCCTTCGTCGGTTAGGGAATCAGTGTATAATGTAATATGGTAAAATGAACAAGGAACTGGAATGAAAATTGTCGGTTTGATCTGACTTGACGAAATTGTGGAAAAATTGTCATGGAAACATGATGTTTTGCCGGAAGAGATACGGGAAGTTTTGCATAAGCGCCCTTATTTCCGTTTTGTTGAAAAAGGGAATCGTCCAGGCGAAAATGTTTATATGGCAATGGGGCAAACGATAGGAGGGCGTTACCTGGTTGTCTTTTTTGTTTACAAGAAGGACAGAAAAGCATTGATTTTGTCGGCCAGAAATATGACCCGACGCGAAAGGAAACGGTATGAGCGCAAATAAAAGTTCGATCTCACAAGCAAATTCTTATCAGGAAATAGGCGAGTTTTGGGATACGCATGACGTAACAGATTATTGGGAAGAGACGGAACCGGTTGATTTCGAGGTGGATATTCAGTCCGAGGTGCGATATTGTGCATTAGAACCGGCTTTAGCTGACAAGGTGAGCAAAATTGCCCGGCAGAGGGGGCTTTCGGCCGAAACACTGATCAATCTTTGGGTGCAGGAAAAAATTCAGGAGGAACCGGCGTGATACGGCCGTAAACCGCCCCGCGTTTGCCGTGATTGATAACAGTATTCTTGTTAACCATCCCCCAAAATCTCACCCGCAAGGACTGCAACGTGAAAACGCCGACAAACAAACAACTCCGTGAATTTATCCTGGACTGCTTCAATGAGGGCGATCTGGAAACGTTCTGCTTTGAATATTTCCCGGAAGTGCGGCGCGGCTACTTTGGCCGGGGCATGAGCCTGAACCAGAAAGTCATCGAGTTGATTGATTATTGTGACCGGCTGCGAATGCGGCAGAATTTGCTGGTCAATCTGGCCCAGGAGCGGGAGAAGCTGTACCGGAAAACATTCGGGCCGCAGAAAAAGAAAACTATTTCCCCGCCGCGCGTTTACCAGCCCCAACCGCGCAACCCCCAACAGATATTTGTCAGCCATGCTTCAGAGGATACAGATTTGGCGCACAGGATTGCGGCCGATTTGCAGGCGGCGGGGTACGACATTTTCATTACGCCGGACAGCATCCGGCCGGGCGAGAAGTGGGTTCCCGCCATTAACCGGGGGCTGGAAGAAAGCGGCATTTTTCTATTGCTGCTCACGCCCCGTGCCGTGCAGTCCAATTGGGTGCGGGATGAAACGAATGCGGCCATTGCTCTGGCGCACGAAGGCGAAATGCGCCTCTATTTCCTGGATGTGGAGCCATGCCGCCCCCCGGTTTTGTGGCGGCAGCGGCAGTTTCTCCCTTTTCGCGGTGATGATTATGCCGGTAATCTGGCGAATTTGCGACAGGCGTTGGTGGGACAACCGGTAAAATCCCGTCCCCGCGTTGAAATTGTGACGCCGCCCAAACCGCCGCCGGTGCAAAACAGCTTTATCCACGAGAAAACGGGGCTGGAATTTGTGCGTATTCCGGCGGGAGCGTTTATTTATAGTCGTAAGCCGGTGCAAAAATGGTTTGGTTTGAAGACGGAGTATGAAGAAGGCAAGATAACATTGCCAGAATTTTGGATAAGTAAAACGCCGGTGACCCAGGCTGTTTACCAACGATTTATTGCCGCCAACCCAGAATATGATGTGCCGTACGGGGATGCGGATTGGGCAAAACCGTACAATTGGGACAAAAAGAAACGGACGTACCCGCCGGACAAGGCGGAACATCCGGTCGTGCTGGTTTCCTGGTATGACGCGGTGGCCTTTTGTGAATGGGCGGGATTGCAGCTACCGACGGAGGCGCAGTGGGAAAAGGCGGCGCGGGGGACGGACGGCCGTGAATATCCCTGGGGCAACAATGATCCGACTGATAAATTGTGCAATTTTAATGAAAATGTGGGCGGGCCGACGCCGGTCAGCCGTTATTCGCCGCAGGGAGACAGCCCGTATGGCTGCGTGGATATGAGCGGCAATGTGTGGGAATGGTGTTTGAATAAGTATAAGATGCCGGAAAATACCAGAGTGGATCGAAGCGGTGATATGCGTGCTTTGCGGGGCAGCTCGTTGTACGACAATCAGCGGCTCGCCCGCGTCGCTTCCCGCCTCAGGGGTTACCCGAACTTCTCGTACTTCGACGGCGGGTTTCGGGCGGTCTCCCCCGTTGTTCTGCCTTCTGATCCCTGATTTTCTGGTTTCCTTCGCAGGCTCAGGACAAGTCTGTAACGGGGGTGCAATGTTTCCATTGCTTGGGGGTATCCCCCCAGATCAGGGTTCGCGCTTGCGCGATCGCGGCAAATTTTTTGTGAGGGCGGGATTACAACGGATTGGGGAAGGAGCAGATTTTTTTCGGGAAGAAGTTGTATCGTTTACCTACGACTGCGCGTCCAGAATTTGCACAAACTCGACGGCCGTTACCATCTGTACCCCTTCGTAACTCCCCAAGACCAAAATATCCTGGTCGCCGCTGACGACGTAATCAGCTTGACCGGCAACGGCGCAAGCCACGATGGGATCGTCTTTGGGATCGCGGGTAATCCCCGATAAATCACGCGGGGCGGCTACAACTTCTGATTTTTCTGTGAAGGCTTTTAGTATAACAGCCAACTCAGCTTCATTCAGGCGCAGACGGCTGGCTATTCGGGGATATGTCAAGATGTTTGTATCTAAAACGGCTTTAATTGTAATGGTCAGCGGTTAGTTAAAATCAAAACAACCACAAACGATTAGCAAACTCATTGGGCGAGAGACCCGGAATAGGCAAACCTTGATGAGGACGGTCATTATACTCCTGCCAGAAA
>JALUPA010000590.1 GCA_027054335.1 Ardenticatenaceae bacterium | reverse complement strand
GGGGGGACAGTGAGGGCCTACGTAATACATAGGAGAAATACGGCGGTAAATGTCAGGTAATTCCGCTGGCGTGCCGCCAATAAAGCCGGGTAAACCGTCAACCAGCGCCTTCCCTTTGTAGCCGCGGACTTCTAACAGGTTTTGCAGTTCAATACTTACCCGCTTGTTAGCATAGGGGCCAAACTGGGCTTCCATTTGTTCATACATGGTGATCATATCGGTGGGGCCGTATAGGGAGATGACGGCATGTACTGATGTATCTCCGCGCCGGTTGGGAGATTGCATGGCGGGGTCGTAGGCTGAGTAGGCCGTGAGCAGTGACAGATGCCCCCCGGCTGACTGACCGGCTATGACGATGCGGTCGGGGCGAATATCGTATTCTTCTGCGTGCTGTTTGAGCCAGAGAATGGCCTGCCGCACGTCAGACACCATGCCCATGATGCTGGTTTCCGGGGCCAGGGTGTAGTTGATGTCCATGATCATGTGGCCTTGTTGGCAGAGGATGTTGAACAGGGGATATTTCTGGATGTTTTTCTGGCCGTACAGCCAGGCGCCGCCATGTACAAAAAGCAAAGCCAGTCCGGTGTGGGAGACGCCCTCCGGCGGCAGCAGAAGGTCTGCCGGCAGGTCTGCCTGGGTATCTCCATTGATACCGTAGATGATGTCGCGTTGGATGATGCCGGGGCCGGGGTCACGGCCGGGAATTTGCCAGCGGGTGGGCGTAAGCTGGCGGTGCAGGTTGGGCGGGATGTGGTTTTCCCAGTCAGGGCCGAAAGCCCGGACAAAGGCGTCATCACGCGGGGCTGTGGTTTGCCGAATGTGGAGCAGGGTGACGGCCGTGCCCCACGCACCGGCTGCTATCGTCCACTTATCCCGGCGCAGGATGCCCAGTACGATGCTGATACCACCCATGACGGCCGTAAATGGAGCCAGCGCCGCCATCAACAGTTTGGGAATCCACAACAGTCCCCGCCACAAACCGATTTTGGGGTCTATAAGCAATAAGCTGGAAAATAAGGCAATCACATAAGCAAAAGCGCGCACATTTTCTCCTCGAAATTAACCGCAGATTGCTGCCCGTGGTCTTTTTTCGGTTAACTATAAGATGAATTGGTGAATTTCACCACATTTTTGGGGGGATGGTTCAAATTACCCTTAACACTTTGTAGGACGATTTTGTAAATCGTCCAGAGAGTGATTTTGCAAATCGCTCTACAAAGTGTCAAGCTGATTTTCCAGGCTGTTGAACCATCCCTTTTTGGGTTGGGTTTAATACGGCCGTAAACAGAACGCTTGAATATTTGCCATCATAGCTATTATGCTGAAATCCCCTATAATTCCGTCATTTGTAGATGTTTGCTTAAATCTTTTACGAGGATAATCTTGTGGAATGGTACTTATACGCAGCTGTTATTGCGGCTGGTTTTGCCGCAGGGTTCATTAACACGCTGGCTGGCAGCGGTTCGCTCATTTCTTTGCCGGTATTGATTTTTCTGGGACTGCCGGCCAACGTAGCCAATGGTACCAATCGCGTGGCGATTCTGGCGCAAAATATCGTCGGCGTGAAAAGTTTTGACCAGCAAAAGGTGCTGGATAGGCGGGGCGCGGTCATTTTGGCTATTCCGGCCATTCTGGGTTCGCTGATTGGGGCGCAAATTGCGGTAAATCTGGATGAAGCGATGATGCGCCGGGTGATTGGCGGGCTGATGGTTGCCATGCTGGTGGTGATTTTGGCGCGCCCCAAACGCTGGCTGCATGGCTCGGCGGAATATATGCAGGAACGGCCGTCCTGGAAACAGTTGACCGTCTTCTTCTTCATTGGCATTTACGGGGGATTCATTCAGGCTGGGGTGGGCATCTTTTTGCTGGCTGGTCTGGTCTTGAGCATAGGCTACGATTTAGTGCGGGCGAATGCCGTCAAGGTAGCCATCGTTTTGGCCTTTACCATAGCTGCTCTGGCGATATTTGTGAAGAACGGGCAGGTGGCCTGGGGTGTGGGGCTGATATTGGCTATTGGCAATTCATCCGGGGCGTGGGTGGCTTCGCGTATGGCTGTAGAGCGCGGCGCAAAATTCGCCCGTTGGGTTTTGATTATCGTTGTTACTGTCTCTGCCTTGAATTTCTTGGGTGTTTTTAATTGGGCGGCCCGATTGGTTCAGTAGCGCCAGGCAAATATTATTCCTGTAAATAGCTGTTCAACCAATCCAGCAATGCCGGCGCTAAATCAGGTTGGGGGCCAAACATGCTGGTACCGTGTCCCGCGCCGTTATACAGGATGAGTTTGACTTCGCCCTCAGCCAGATCGGCCAATGTTTCTGAGGAGTTGGCAGCGTAGCTGTCTTCCTGGCTGGCAACGATAAATACTGGGCGACGGCCGTAAACGGCGATGGCGTCGTCCGTGGTCACACCCCGGTAATCGAGGCCGGGGGAGAGCAGGATGACGGTTTTGATCTCCGGGATGTTGGCCCCGGTGATGAGAGCCATGTTGGCCCCGATGCTGGCTCCGATAACGGCCGTATTTCCTCCATCTACTTCATCCAGCCCGGCAAACCATTCCCATACCATCTGCAAATCTTCTTTCGCCAAATCCCAATCCCGGCTGCCGCCTGTATCGCCGTGCCCGCGCATATCCAGCGCCAGAACAGCGTAGCCGTTATCCGCCAGCAGTTGGCTGAAGCCGTTGCCCGCCCAGACTTGCCGGTTGCTGCCCAGCATGTGCAGCAGAATCACGCCGGGAAAAGGGGGCGATCCGGCGGGAAGGGTCAGGGTAGCCTGGAGGCCCAGCCCCTCTGCGCCGGGGATAGTCACGTCGCTGACGCTGGCGGGGACAGCCAGAACGGTGGCCGATGGCGGTTCTGTGGCCGGTATTTCGGTGGCTTCGACTGCTGCGGTGGGGGGCACGGCCGTATCT
>JALUPA010000589.1 GCA_027054335.1 Ardenticatenaceae bacterium | reverse complement strand
TTTTTCACCCGGTTGGCCTCTTCTTTTTGTAATTCCTGCCGGCCGTACCGCGCTTTGAGGAAGGCGTCGGTCAGCGTGTCCAGTTCCTCGGCCGCTTCCGGCCATTGTTTCTGAAGATCGGCCATGTATTCCAGCGGGGTGTCGCTCTCCGCCCGTGCCACGCCCCGGTCAGCGGCCCGTTTGACGGTGGACAGGTAGAAGTAGCGGATTTGCTGGCGGGGGGTCAGGCCATTGATGCGAATGAAGCGAAACGGCCGTTTCCCCTCCTTCGCCTCATGCCCCTCTTTCTTCTCCCGCTGCCACCGCTGCCGCGCGGCCAGCCGGACTTCGTCTGCCTGTTCCGCCATGCCTTGCCAGACTTCCCGCAGCCAGCCGCGCAGACTGGCCCAGAGGAGATGGAGTGTTTGGGTGGACGGCCGTATCCCCCGACCCCGCAGATAGAAACTTAAAGCCGTCACCGCCCCGAACAAAGCTATCGCCCAAAACATTGAACTGAGCAAAATCGTTGTCGTGTCATTCACCGTCGGGGGTACTGTGGTTACGGGGACGGGCGTGGCCGTAGGGATGAGCGTGGGCAGTGGTTCCGGCGTGGGCAGGGCGGGCGGCGCTGTATTTTGTGGAAAAAACAGGCTCAAAAGCAGGCTGGTGATAAGAATAACCAGAAAACTAATAAACGAAGCAACGGCTGCGGCTCCCAGAATGAACGCTTCCAGAAGACGGCCGATAGCAAAAGTAGACCCCAATGGCAAAAAAGCGGCGATTACAGCCAGGGCAACAACCAGAAACACACCAAAACGCAGCCAACCCCGCTCAAGTCGGGGCGATTTCTGCATTCCGTCGTGCAGCCAGCGGGCATTGAGCGTCGCCAGCCGCGCCTGGCTGACCAACACCATCCCCGCCACAAAATAAATAATTACCGCCAGCAGCAAAGCAGCGGGCAGTTGCAGCCGGCTAAAGCCAAAGGGGAAGCTGACAGTGGTTACTGAAGGGATGTCAACGGAGGCCAAGGCTACGCAAAAAGTTACCACCATACCGCCCCAAACCCAATGCTGGAAAAAGGCCGCCGCTAGATCGCCCCGGAAGATCATCACCGGCTTGGCGCCAATCTCCCGTTGGTGTACTTCCTGCGTATAGTAATGCGCTTCTGCTGCGTCAATGTCCAGCCGGCTAAAAGTCTCGCTCACCGACCTGGCCCGAAACCAGGCCATCACCACCAGCAAAGCGCCAATGATGAAGGGAGCGTCCAGAATCAAACGCCAGGGGTATTTGAGATAATCGGCTGCCAGAGCCAGTTGCGGCCATTCGCCGCCCAAGAGCCAGGTGTACAACCGGGTAATCAGGAGCAGGACGAACAGTTCGGAAAGGTGGTAAGCGGTGCGATCCAGAATGCGCCGTTGGGGATGGGCCAGCCAGAGGGTGGTGTACACGCCTTCCAGGCTGACAAAAAAGATAAGGGGAATTAGCCAGAGCCAGATGGGGTTGGGGCTGAAGATGTTGATGACGTTAAGAATGGCGGTAAAAAGAGCTGTGGTCATCAGGGTGATGAACAAGGGCTGGCTGACGGTGCGTGACCATTTATTGGTGAGGTAGCTCTGTTCCTGGGCTGTTTCCACCTCGACTGACGGCTGAATCTTACTCACGCCGCTCACCACTCCCGGCCGACTGGCTGCCGCCAGACATCCATATCCGCCAAACCGGTGACATTGTAGGCGGCAAAGCCGAGGTGGCGCGACCGTTCCCGCACTTGGGCAAATTCGGCGTCCGGCTCGACGGTGATGAGGACGGGATTGTAGCCGAGGCGCACCAGGCGGTGAATGGCCTGACAGACCGGCTCTGTACCGCGGGCGGTAATGATGAGGATGGTGACGCCCCAGCTTAACCGGAAGGCGGCGGACGTGATCCATTCCACAAAGGGGACGGTGTTTTCGGTTTCGAGGCGGGCCAGGCATTCTAAAATTTTCATCAGATGGGCCCGGCCGTGGCGCGGCGGAATCTCTGGCGGCAGGGAAGCGCCCGGCAGGGCAGGGGGGCGGATAAGCCGGCCGGTTCCTTCGTCAAATTCCGGCGCGTCGGACAAGGCCAGCGGGTCAATGCCGTTGCTGATCAGGCCGACGGGTTGGCGCTGCTCAATCAGATGGGCGGCCAGGGATGCGGCCGTCTGGATGGCCCATTCGATGGTGCGGATACGTTCCGGCCGTTGGTAATCGTCCTGGTGCAGGTTGAGGAGGACGGCCGTTTCCAGAGAAATAGCCGGTTGGTATGTCTTCACCAGCAGATGGCGCGTGTGAGCGCTGGCCTTCCAGTTAATCTGCCGCAGCGAATCCCCTGACCGGTAGTTGCGTACCCCGGCCGGCCGGGCCGGGTCAGCGAAAAGACGCTGCTGGCTGGCAATTGTGCCAAACGGCAGGCGAGAAGGCAGCCCCAACTGCGTCAGGGGGATAAGGCGCGGGTATACGGTGAGGTATTGGCCGGGCAGAGTGGCGTGGCAGTCCGGCGCCATACCAAACAGATCGCCGCTGGTCAGATGCAGCGGGCCAATCTGGTAGTAGCCCCGTTTGCGAGCGGCAATCTGGTAGGTTAGTGTAACCGTTTCTCTGGGGCGCAGGGTAATCACCTGATTGAGCGGCTGCCCCTGACGCAGCTGTACTGCCACGCTTTCCGTCAGTTGCAGCCAGGGGATGGGCAGCCGGTTGGGATTATGCAGGCGGACGGCCACGGGCACAATTTCGCCCCAAAAGGCGTGGTCCCGGTAGACGCGCTCGCTTTCCAGCCGCCCCAGCGACCGGGGCACGTACCAGCGCGCCCAGGCATAAACGCCGATGGCGATGTAGATGATGTAGAAGATGAAGTCAAGGCGCAGCAAAAAGGCAATGACCAGCATAATGATGATGAGGGTGGAGAAGGTACCCATGAATCG
>JALUPA010000588.1 GCA_027054335.1 Ardenticatenaceae bacterium | reverse complement strand
CATAGCGGCCAGAGATGGCTTGACGGCCGTTAATCGTCAGATTTTGGGTAAACCCCCAGCCCAGCACCGTGTTCCTGGTAGAAACGGGTGGCGGCGCAGGCGGCTGTTCTACCCCCTCATCCGGCAGATTCACCGGCCCGGAAAAGTCCCGGCGGCGTACCTGTATCGGTGTATAGCTCCCTTTAGGCGAGCCGGTGATGATGACCGTGCTGCCCCCTTTCACCAGGCCGATATTGTCTGCATTGCGCCGGGCCGCTGCTCGTAAGTTGATACCGTATCGTCCCACCACAGCCTGATTATTGCCGATAGCCGTCAGGTATTTTGTCCAGGCCCAGCCCGTGACCGTATCTTCCAGTTCGGTGGGCGGCGGTGGTGGGGGCGGTTCCGGGTCAGGTACATTGCTCAGGGAGGCGATGGGCACTTGAACTGGCGTGTAGCCGTTCTGCGCCTGCCCCATCACAATCATAATAGAGCCGCCGGGCGCCAGGTCAATCAATTGCCCGGCGATGCTGGGTGTTTGGCGCAGATTGATCCCCCCGGCGTTGGCTTGCGCCAGATCGTTCACCACCGTGATGCCGGCTGTGTAAGCCCACCCGTCTACGTAAGGACCGGACGGCCGTTGCCAGCCCATCAGAGGCAGCAAAAAAGGCGTCGGATCGAAAAAATTAAAGGGCCAATTTTTATACTTTCGATTTTTTCGCTTGAGCGCCAGATGCAGATGCGAGCCAAAGCTGTTTCCCGTATCGTCTGCCAGGCCGATAAGCTGCCCGGCTTTTACCTGCTGGCCTGCCCGCACCAGCGTTTTCTGCAAGTGGGCGTAAGCAGTCTGGTAATCGTCCTGATGATCAATGCGGATGTGGATACCGTAATTATGCTTATTGGGATCGTTTTGCACGCTGCTGACCAATCCGTCGGCGACGGCAAAAACTTTCGTGCCTTCGGGGGCCATAATATCCACCCCATCGTGGCCGGGCAGGCCAAACTGGGCGTAATTTTGCGGATTCGCCCCGAAATGTTGGTTGATGCTCATAAATTCTGTGGGCCAGGCTTCAAACTTAAATTCGCTCATTTACTCACTCCTCGTAATCGGTTTGAATAGTGGGGAAATACACAACGGTAGACGTTGCTGCGACTATGCAGCGAGCCTGATAACACTATACATAATTGAGAGGAAATGGTCAATTCGGGACTGGCTGGAGGGTGCGTGGATTTTTTGTTGATGGATGGTTGTTTCCGGCAATCGCTGTGATTGCAAATCACAGGCTGGCACAGAAAGTACGCTAAAGCGCACGGCAGTTGTCTCTGGCGCAAAATGATGAGGCAGTCTGGGAGCGCACCCGGCGGGAAGCGGCGGCTTTACTGGCAGCGTCCGGTTAGCGGATGCGGCGTTTCCAGTATTCTTTGGGGGCCAGGCTGGAGAGGTCATCGCCGGCCAGGATGAAATCCAGCAGCAGCCGGTTGAAAATGTCTGACTTTTGCAGCATGGGGAAGTGATGGCATTCGTCCAGGGAGATGTAGACGCGGTTGTTTTCTTGCTGTTGTAAGTCAGGCGGCGGCGGGTGGATGACGTTGTCCTGACCGCCGTAAAGAAGGAGTAACGGCCGGGGGAAGTTAAGCAGATTAGGCGTTAAATTATTGCTCTGTGTTTCCTGAGCCAGCGTGTTAAAGGCAGCCTGATCTGTCTTACGAATCTCAGAACCTACTTCGGCCACATTGTTGTTGACCACCTTGTTCAGAAAAGTTTCCGGTTCACTGTTAACCAGCCGTTCGTTGAGGGCACTGCCGGAAACTGGCAGGGCTACGGTAAACACGCGCTCTATATTTTCCGGATATTTCAGAGTATATTGCAAGGCTACTACCGCGCCCAGCGAATGGCCGACTAGGGTAATCGGCGGCGCCACACCCAATCGCTCAATAAACCTATCCAGCATTTCCACATATGCCTCAAGGGAATACATTTCCGGTGCTTTGCTGGAATCACCGAACCCCCACAGGTCGAAGGCAAAGGAGCGGTATTGATGGGCAGCCATGCCTTGCATAGCCGGCCACCAATAGCGCCAGGAACCGAGCCAGCCATGAATAAATATCAGGGGCTTGCCACGTCCCAGGACTTCGTAATGTATGAGGTGGTCGCCTACGGTTGTAATGCTCATGTCTGGTTCATTACCTGATTACGCTGCTTTGCTTCGCGCTAAAACAGCCTTGATGGTTTTTACCAAAACGTCAGGTGCAAATGGTTTTAAGATGTAGTCTGCGGCGCCGGCGTCAAGCCCTTTTTGAATTTCCTGTTCTTGCCCTTTGGCTGAGAGAAAAATGATGGGTATGTCTTTTGTAGCCGTATTTTCTTTCAGGGCGCGGCAGGCTTGATAGCCAGTCATACGGGGCATACGCACATCCATCAAAATTATGTCGTAGGACTCTTTTTGGGCAGCTTCTACGGCCGCGGCCCCATCGGCAGCACTGTTTACTTCAAAATCATTAAATTGAAGGGTTAGAACAATCAGTTCACGTATGTCTTGGTCATCTTCTGCGATTAAAATTTTTGTCATAATGTTTTCTTCGTTAACTATCAAGTAGGATCGCTGTCTTCTATGACGATAGGTAGATTGAATGTAAATGTACTGCCCTGGTCTGGCTGGCTTTTCAATTGCAGGTGGCCGCCGTGCATTTCTACCAGGCTGCGCACAATGGACAATCCCAGACCGGTACCGGCTATTTTTTGTACGTCGGCGTCTTCAGAACGGAAAAAACGGTCAAAAATCTTTTCTTGGTTTTCTTCGGCGATGCCAATGCCTGTATCGGCTATGCTAATATAAACGTAATTTTTGCCTGCTTCGGCGATAATGCTGATTTTCCCGTTTTCTGGCGTGTAGTTGAAGGCGTTATCCAGTAAGTTGGTCAATATTTGAATGACACGGGCGTGATCGGCATTGACCAGGGGGAGGGCGGGAGCAATTTGGGTGGCTATTTCCAGGTTTTTATCCTCGTGTTGGATGCGGCCTTCCAGATGTTCCAGGCTTTCGGCGATGATTTGGGGTACGTCTAACGGCCGTAAATCCAGCGTCGTCTTCCCCGTTTCAATGCGGGAAATATCCAGCAAATCATTCACCAGATTATGCAGCCGGTCTGCATTATTCTTGATCACCTGCAAGTAACGCATCTGCGGGTCTGTCAACGCGCCGGCTGCGCCCATAATCATCAAATCTGCATATCCCTTAATAGAAGTCATCGGGGTGCGTAATTCATGAGAAACCGTGGAGACAAACTCACTCTTCAGCCGGTCCAGTTCCACATCCTTGGTAATATCACGGAAAATAGAAACCGTGCCGAAAAAATGCCCTTCAGACAGGATGGGAGACAAATGCAGGCTGATGAACTTGTCTTCAATGTTCAATTGATCTGCCAGAAAAGTCCATTGTCTAATGTCCTCTGTATTTCTGGCCCAACTATCTATCGCGACCGTCCAGGATTCGCCGAACTGCCCATACAAGCCCAATAATTCATTAACAGATTTACCTAACAACTGGTCACGAGGAATGTCCAGGATATTGCAGGCAGGCATATTAGCCATTTCGATAATATTCTCATTGTTGGCGACGATAACACCGTCGGCAATACTTTCCACAATAGCTTGCAAGTTGGCCGTTTGAATAATCTCACTGCGCAGCATGGTACCCAGTTTTTCTGCCTGTTCAAAAATCAATTCATAGAGGCTGGCGTTGTTGATGGCATTCGCCACCTGAATGGCGGCTGCTTCCACCAAATCTAACTGCTGCGTGGTAAAGGCGTTTGGTTCTGTATGGAACATCATCAGAACGCCAATTACTTCCTCGCCGGAAATGAGGGGGACGCCCAGAACGGATTGATAATCGCGGCTGGAATCACGGGAAACCCAACGTGGGTCTTCCTGGGTGTCGTGGACAATAACGGCGGAACGATTGTCGAGCATCCAGCCGGCCAGACCCTCATTCATTTTGAGGCCGCTGGGAATGCCTTTAGGTGACATGGGTGTGGCCTGGGAGAGAGAAGCGCGAAAGATAAACTCGCCGGCTTCCTGGTCTATCAACAAAATGACGCCATCAGTCCCGTTGACGACTTCATTCACCAGACTTAAAGCTTGATTTAATACGCGATCTTGATCGAGGCTGGCAGATAGTTCGGAAGTGATGCGCAGCAGAATTTTGACGCGGTTGCTTTCTTCGCGCAGTTCCTGGGTACGCCGGGCCACGTGCAGGTCTAATTCTTCATTTAAAGCGCGTAATTCGGCAAAAAGTTTGGCGTTTTGCAGGGCAATGGCTACTTGTACGCCAAAAGTAGTGGCGTGAGCAATGTCTTTGTCGGTAAAGCGGTCGGGATTGAGTGTGTCGGCCAGGATGAGGACGCCGATAAGGCTGCCTTTTTGTTCCAGCGGGACGCCTAACACAGCCTGGATTTTTTCAGCCTGGGGCAGATGAATGGTGAATTGTTTGCTTTGTTGGAGTTGGTTGGCGTAAGCGGCCGTCTCCGTATGGGTGATGTAGTGAACAAATGTCTGGTTGGCAGCAGAATCGGAGACGGGCAAGATGGTGTTGATAAATTCTGTTTCGCCTACTCCGCTGGCGGCGCTGCCTATGAATTGGTCATCTTTAAGCTGCCAGATGTAAGCGCCGCTGACGTTGAAAATGCGCAGACTCTCGCTGCAAATCAGGTTGAGGATGGTTTCTTTGTCCAGCGTGGAGTTGAGCGCCAGACTGACGTTGCCCAGTGCACCGTAGAATCGTTCCCGTTCGTAGGTGTCTTCAAAGATGAGGGAGGTTTCCAGGGCGGTACCGGCCTGGTTGGCAATGGCTTCCAACAGGCGCAAAGAACGTGTGTTGAACTGCTCTTTATAGTTCTGGTTGATGATGTGGATGAGGCCGAACGTTTCTCCGGACATCACCAGCGGTAAAAGGATGCAGGCGCTGTTTTTGTCTGAGTTGAGCCAGGGGGGTGGGGGCAGTGGGGATGCAGTTTCTTCGCTGACGGGGAAGATGACGGCTGTTTGCCGTTGCAGTACAGTGTCCAGGGTGTCGGATGTGTTGAGGGATACGGCCGTGCCTGCCGGCGTCGTTTGGCCTTGGCTGTCAGCGGCGTAATCTTTCAGAACGGTCAGGCTGTTCTCATTGCTGTGCCATTGGTATATGGTGTAACCGTCCGCTTTAACAGCGCGGAGCATGTGCTGCCCCAGTATTTCCAGAATAGTAGCTTTGTCCAGGGTGCTGGAGAAAGCATTGCTGGCATCCAGTAAAATTTCAGATTCCTGGCTGCGGGCTACGGATTCTTCTATCAACAGGGCATTTTCAATGATGGAGGAGGCAAATTGGGCGTACAGTTCGATGGTACGGAAAGTGAGATCGTGGGGACGACGGCCGTTTGCCGGTTGATCCAGCCCAATCATGCCAATTCGCTGTTGTTTGCGGTCATAAAGCGGCACACACAGCAAATCTTTGGGATGCCACTTTTCCCCTTTGCCGTTTATCTCGGCTTGGGGATCAGGCAATATATTCTGTAAATTTTCCTGCGACCAGCGGCTCGTACCGGGAACAAAATAACAATTCCCGTGCTGGAAGCGTTGCAATGATTTGTCATTAAACAAAGTCAGCCAAAAATCGGCCGGCAACATGTGTTCCCGGATATAGGTCAATTCTTCATCGGTAAAGCCGGCAGTGATGATTTGGGTGGGGTTGAAATTTTCGTCCCGCAAGGTTAAACCGACCCGGTTCCAGCCGGTTTTTTGTAAGCCATCTACCAGCCTTTGCAGTTTTTGGTTGAAATCTTCTGCCCGATTGATACTGGTTAAAGTTGTTAGCTGATCTAGTGCGGTTAGGGAGTTTTCTTGGACTATGACAGGTTTGGATTGGTCTGGAATTAGGCTGATTTGGATGAGGGAGTCGCCATCCAGCAGGATGTTTTTGGAGCGAGCCAGAAGGGTGCGGCCGTTGGTAGAAAGCAAAGTCATTTCCTCTGGCGGATTAAGCAGGCCGCCCCACTCCGCTTCCGGCGCAAAATATGATTCTATTTGGGCTAATGAGCTTGCCTCATCCAGCAGACCTGATAATGAAAGAGCGGCGGGGTTATTGTATAAAATAATACCGTTAACGTCGGTTACAATGATGCCCTCATCCAGGTCATCCAGGAGGCTCCAGGCCATAGCCGAGGTTAATTCTTTTTCCATTGCGTTCACTGAACCTCAGCCGTTTGTTACTACCGGTACGGTTGATCAAATAATAATTATCGGCTCTAAGAAAAGCCGAGCTACCTGCTTTCTCTGTCTTGACGCCGTTTTTCAGAGGCCATTTCGGTGACTTCCCGGATATCAATGGCTCCGGATTTGTCAGATACGATGCCGATGGAGAGAGTCATCAAAGGCTCCAGAGCGCCATCTGACCTTTTGATGCCCCCTTGTTCCCGATCCATAAAGTTGTAATGCGAGAGAACGCCATCATTAAACCGCTGTCGCAGTTGTTCCTCCATTGTTTTTGCTTCATCCGACATGGTGATCAGGACAAAGGTGTAACTGCTGGCATGGCCGATAAAATCGTCCAACGTGCCATATTCATCTACAATTTCATTGATAAGCATCGCGGTAAAGCGCAGCACTTCATCACGGGCTACAAAACCATACTCGTCGTTGAACGGTTCGATATTATCAATGCCAATCTGAAAATACGTCCAGCCGCTGGTACGCATCAGGGTGCGTAACTGTTCTTCAATGAGGCGGCTGCTGGGTAATCCCGTTGTCGGATCGGTCATGTTGAGCCGTTTGTGGACGTTGATGGCGGTGCGTACCCGCAGTTTCAGTTCTTCGATGTCAAATGGTTTGGTGATGTAGTCATCTGCGCCCAGTTCCAGCCCGGCAATTTTGTCGCTGCGGTCATCCCGCTGGGTCAGGAAAATGATGGGGATGTGGCTGGTGCGGGTGGTGGTGCGTAAATCTTTGCAAACAGCATAGCCATCCATATCGGGCAGCATAATGTCCAATACGATTAGATCAGGCAGCTTTTTGCGGCACAGGTCCAGGGCGTCGAGGCCGCGGTCGGCGACGTCTACGTTGTACCCTTGACCAGTGAAAAAGATACGCAGCATGTTGGAAATATCAAAATCATCTTCGACTATTAAAATACGGCCGTTACTCATGAGTTCTTTCCTCGGCAATTATAGAACTACTGGATTAAAATGGTTGCTTGGATCCATGGTGACAGATAGTTGGTCGTCATTTGGTGACACACTAAGGGCTTTGATGCGGGCGATTTCTGCGTCGGTTATGGCTCGTTCAAAACTACGGAAGCCGCCCAACCTGAAGCCATGTCTCTCAGCGATTTTATCAATTGTCTGTACTTGCGACAATGTTATCTCTTTCCCCAGGGTATAAGATTCATACCGCTGCTCCAGCGTAAGCGCCATTGTCTCCGCCATACAAGCGTAAGCCATCTGGGGTGGAAAGCCAAAATCGAAGCCGAAATCTACATTTCCCGGCACTTTTACCATACCCCCTTCGATGACCAGAACGTCGGGACGCTGTTCAGCTACCTGATGGGAAACGTCACGAGGGCGGGCCACATCACAAACAACAGCGCCGCGCCGCAGATGTTGTGGTTCAATGACGGCTTCCACGGCACTGGTGACGGTGATGATGAAATGAGCCTGGGCCAGTTGGTTCATGTGCGCTGTGACGGTTACTTGAGGGCATCCGGCTTGGTGTACTTTTTCGGCTACTTCGTTTAGCTTCTCCTGGCGACGACCGATGAGAATCATTTTGTCGGTTTGCCCGGCCAGCATTTGAGCGCAGACGGAACCAATGGCCCCGGTAGCGCCTACAATGGCGACGGTAGATTTTCTCAAGGGCGTGTCCATAATAACGGCCGCTTGCTCAATAGCCCGGACAGCCTGAGCGATGGTGTAGCTGTCACCAGTAGTTACGGGAATGTCCAGATTTTGGGCAATGGTTATGCCGCCATCCCCCACAACGGAGGTGAATGCGCCTAGCCCCAGCATTTTAGCGCCTAACCGTTCGGCCAGCCGGCCGGTCTGGATGACTTTTTTGTAGACGACTTTAGGTGGCAGGCTCATCATGCGGCTGGGAGTGAAGGGGCAGGCGACAAACCAACCTTTTATTTTACGGCCGTTTTTCACAGATTGTATACCTGTTATTTCCGAAATGTATACAGGTGGAAAAAACAAAGACAAATAATCAATAAGCCAAGCCGGCAGTTTCCCCAAAAGGGGATACTTCCGGCTTACGTCGCGTTTAGGATTGATAGGATGAATGATAAAAGCAAACGTATCTTCCATAACAATTGAGTTTAGTTTAATTGAATCCTGGTTCAATAGTATATCTGTCCCTTGAACCCTTAAGCAACGCAATCTTTTAAGGTAGCATCCTTTGCTCACGTGCCATCTTCCCGCGGATATAACCGGGGGTAAGTGTATTGAGGGTAGTTAGTATGGTCACTCTGTTCATATGATACATTTTTGGTGATGAACTGGTGATCATCGTCGGCAATGAGTACCACGTCTGACTCGATGGTACGGGCGGCGTAGATGATGGAACCGGAACTTAACCGGCAGTGATGCCCGACACAGCCGCCTAACACGAGCAGATTGGTAGGTTCCAGTTCTCCTTTAGCATTCATGGTTTTGAGCGGGCCACCCAATATATTGAAGTCAGTGAATGTGTTACCGGCTCCAATGAAAGAATCGCGCCCTATAACGCATAACTGCAAACAAGTATTTTGGGCTACAGAAGTATTTTCCATCAGGGTAGTCATAAACAAAGCGGCTCGGAAGGGTAAAAAGCAGCCATCTCCGACGACGCTCAACAGCAGTTGGCAACCTTGTGAAATGGTGACATTACTGCCAATAATACAGTTATCTATAACAGCGCCAGCCCCGATGGTGACGTTGTCGCCGATTGTGGTGTAGCCGTGGATGACGGCCGTAGGGTCAATATGTACATTAGTCCCCACCCGCACCAATTCATCACTGGACAGCACCCGCTTCTGCTGCACCACAGCCCGCGACAAAATTTTCAAACGGTAAAGCCAGTCTTCTTTGATACGATCTTCAACGTTCGCGCCCCGCGTAAATACCCCCAGCA
>JALUPA010000587.1 GCA_027054335.1 Ardenticatenaceae bacterium | reverse complement strand
TGGACGCCGTGCGCGCTTACGCCACCCTGGGTGAAATCACGCAGGCGTTAAAGGATGTCTTTGGCGAATTCCGGGAACCTGTTATGTTATAATTAACGCCAAGACCGTGAGATTACCCAATATGGAGACGCTATTATGTCTACCGTAATTACCTTACCTGACAATTTGGTACAGATTCTACAATCACAAGCTGACCACCAACAGATGTCATTAACCGAATTTGTTCTTGAAATTCTGGATAAAGCTATTCAAAAGCCAGAATTGGAGGATGATTTCCCCTTGCTCGAAGAAATCATCGTCGAAATCAAGGCAACCCCTCCCGATCCAACGGCTTATCATCCGGCACAAGCGTCTTTGGCCGAAGCATTGGCAGCTATGCCTGATGATCCCGACTTCGATCTGGAAGAATGGCAGCAAGAATGGGCAAAAGCTGAAACTGAGATGAAGGCGATTGAACTGGCTGACGCAATACGGGATGCGCGTCCATAACCATGACCGTTTATTTGTTAGATACAAACCACTTATCCCCGCTCGTTACGCTCGGACATCCTTTGCATGGACAAGTGCTACGACAGTTACAAGCAGGTGACACCTTTACTATTGCTGTACCTACTCTAACCGAATTTTTGTATGGCATCTCAGTAATCCCACGCGCACGCCAGAATCTGGCAACTTGGGAAATCCTCCAAAACCGTTTTGGTTATTATGACATTAAGCAAAGTGATGCTGAAAAAGCCGCACGCCTACAGGTAAGTTTGCGACGGCAGGGATGGCAATTAGGGACTGTAGACGCTCTCATTGCTGCAATTACCTTGCGTTATGATTTGACATTGCTGACGACTGACCAGGATTTCCGGCCGATTGTTGGTTTGAAACAGGCGAATTGGCTGTGATTAAGGAGAAACCCGTGCGGCTTGGCTGCGACATTGGCGGTACCTTCACTGACTTTGTATTACTTGACGACGAAACCGGGCAAATCATGGTTCACAAATGCCTGACCACGCCCGGCGATCCGTCAGACGCCGTTGAGGAGGGAATTTTAGCGTTGGCGCAGCGCGTACCTGGTCTGCCGCAGAAAATGGGGGAAGTCATTCACGGCACGACGCTGGTCATTAACGCCATCATCGAGCGCAAAGGGGCCAAAACCGGGCTAATCACTACCGCGGGTTTCCGCGACGTGCTGGAACTGGGCCGGGAAATTCGCTACGCACCCTACGACATCTTTGCCGAATTTCCGGAGCCGCTGGTGCCCCGGCGGCGGCGGCTGGAAGTGAAAGAACGGGTGCGGGCTGACGGCCGTATCCTCCACCCCCTCAACAAACCCCAGGCGCAGGCCGTCGTCCAACAGTTGGCCGACATGAACGTCGCATCCATCGCCGTCTGCCTGCTCAACTCCTTTGAAAACCCCAGCCACGAGCGCGCCCTCAAACAAATCATTGCCGAAAACCACCCCTCTATCTCTATCTCTATCTCCTACGAAGTGCTGCCTCAAATCCGCGAATATGAGCGCACCAGCACTACCGTGGCTAACGCTTACGTCAAACCATTAACCGGAAGCTATCTGCGGCGGCTGTCTGACCGGCTGGCAGGGATGGGTTTTAACGGCCGTCTCTTCATCATGCTCTCCAGCGGCGGCGTTACCTCGGTGGAAACGGCCGCTACCTTTCCCGTGCGCATCATCGAGTCCGGGCCAACGGCGGCCGTTATTGCCGGGGAGTATTTCAGCCGTTTGTTCGATTTGCCCCATATGTTTTGCTTCGACATGGGCGGCACGACGGCTAAATCCTGCCTGATTCAAAACGGCCGCGCCGGCATCGTGCCTACCTTTGAAGTGGGGCGCGTGCAGCGTTTTATGAAAGGGAGCGGCCTGACTATTCAGGTTCCCGTGGTAGATTTACTGGAAATCGGGGCCGGCGGCGGCAGTATTGCCCGGATGAGCCGGCGGGGAACCTTGCAGGTCGGGCCGGAAAGCGCCGGGGCGGAGCCGGGGCCGATTTGTTACGGCCGGGGCGGAACCGAGCCGACCGTCACCGACGCCGACCTGCTGTTGGGCTATCTGGACGCCGATTACTTCCTGGGCGGCGAAATGAAACTGGACAAAGAAGCAGCGCGGCAGGGCATTGAGGAGCGGGTAGCCCGGCCATTGGGCGTAGACTATCTCCAGGCGGTCTGGGGCGTCCACGATTTAATCAACGAGATGATGGCTGCGGCCGCCAAGACCCACATCGCCGAGCGGGGCGGCAATCCCCGGCTGGTGACGCTGGCCGCCTTTGGGGGAGCGGGGCCGGTACACGCCTACGGGCTGGCGCGTAAATTGGGCGCGCCGCGCATCATCGTGCCTCCCAACGCGGGGGTGGGATCGGCGCTCGGTTTTTTCACCGCTCCCCGCGCCTTTGATCTGGTGCGCAGCCACAAACTCCCTCTGGACGGAGCGGACTTCGGCGAGATCGAGGCCCTTTTCCGCGCCCTGGAAGCCGATGGCCAGCGCACCTTACGCGCCGCCGGCGCCACCGACAAAATCACCTTCACCCGTTCGGTAGACGCCCGCTTCGTCGGCCAGGGTTCGGAGACCAACCTCCCCCTCCCGGCCGTCCCGTTTACCGCTCTCGATCCGGCCGAACTGCGCCGCCAATTTGATGAGACTTACAAGCGGCTGTACGGCCGTACCTACCCGGAGATTCCGGTAGAGTTTGTCAATTTTCGGGTACGCGCCAGCCTGCCGGTGCAGACGCTGGCGCTGCCCCGGCTGAAAAAAGGCGGTTCATCGCTGGCAAATGCCCGTAAAGGAGAGCGGTTGGCCTACTCCGGCATTACCCGTGATTTTATCCCCTTCACCGTTTATGACCGGTACAAACTGTTCCCCGGCGCAGAGTTTCCCGGCCCGGCAATCATCGAGGAGCGGGAATCCACGGTTGTTGTGGGGGAAGATGCGGCCGTCTCGGTGGATGAGTATGGCTTCCTCTGGATTGAGTTGCCGGAAGATTTGTCATGATAATACCGATAGCGTTAATTGTTGGTACACTTCTCGTGCTTAGTCTGAAGCTGACAGGAGTACCAACGAAAAAATCACTTGCCTGCGGATTGGGAGTAAGCATAGGGATATTAATTGTAGGCTATCTGATCATTCTTGTTCTTGTCAATAGTTCCTGGTGGACGATGTAGTTGTATTATCGTAATTATGGGATTGGAGGAAACCCAACAGCGAGCCAACTGAATCAAACTGTTTGGGAAAGGGCACTGAGTGTATGCACGAAATCACCATCGAGAAGTTAACCTGATGGTCTATTGGAGAAGTTAGATGACCCAAAAATTCGACCCCATCACCCTGGAAATTCTCTGGCGGCGGCTGATTTCCATTGTGGATGAGGCGGACGCTGCCGTGGCCCGCACGGCCTTTTCCAGCCTGCTGCGCGACGCCCACGATTACACCTGCATGTTCACCGACCGGCGCGGCCGGGAACTGGCCCAGGGTTCGTTTGCCACGCCGGGGCAATCCGGGGCCATGGCTCTGGGCGTTAAAAAATTGGTGCAAAGCCTGCCCGCCGACGCCTTCCAACCCGGCGACGTTTTCATCACCAACGATCCCTGGGCGCTGGCCGGACATTTGAATGACATCTGCGTCTTCAGCCCTATCTTCTTCCGGGGAAACCTGGCAGCGTTCACTGCCTGCGTCTTGCATCACTCTGACATCGGCGGCCGTGTCGCCTCAGACAACCACGACGTTTTTGAGGAGGGGTTGTTCATTCCTCTGGTCAAACTGTACGATGGCGGCGTCCTCAACGAGGCGGTGCTGGCGCTGATTCGCTGGAATGTGCGCGCGCCGGACGAGGTGGTGGGCGACATCCGCTCCCAAATTGCCGCCAACCACGTCTGCGCCGCGCAGGCGCGCCGCATGATGGCCGAATATGACCTGGACAGTCTGGATGACCTGGCCGAAGAAATCATCAGCCGCAGCGAGCGCGCTGTTCGCGCCGCCATTGCGCAAGTTCCCGACGGGGTTTACCAGGCCGAGGGGGTGATTGAGCAGCCGGCCGGCCGGGAGGATGTGGTCATTAAAACGGCCGTAACCATCTCCGGCAGCGACATCACCGTGGATTTGAGCGGCTCTTCGCCGGAAGTGGATTGGGGCGGCAACGTGGTTTACAACTTCACCTACGCTTACGTCCACATGGCGATTAAAAGTATCTTTGACCCGGACATCCCCAACAATGACGGCAGCGCCGCCCCCATCCATCTCGTCGCGCCGGAAGGCAGTGTGGTCAACTGCCGTTTCCCGGCGGCGGTAGCGGCGCGTATGCAGATCGGCCATTTTATGACGGAGATTATTTACCGGGCGCTGGCCCAGGCGCTGCCGGATCGGGTAATGGCTGCCAGCGGCGGCACCCCGGCCACGATGAATGTGTTTTACGGCCGTGGGCGCGACGGCCGTCCCTGGCACACGGTTCTTATTCGCGGCGGCGGCCTGGGGGCCAGCGCCCGGCGCGACGGGGCGCACTGCTACATCTTCCCGGCCAACGGGGCCAACACGCCGGTAGAAATTCTGGAAAGTGACACCCCGCTCCTCGTGGAACGGCGGGAACTGCTGCCCGATTCCGGCGGCGCCGGCCGGATGCGGGGCGGCCTGGGCCGCCGCGTCGTCTTTCGTGTGCCGGACGATGATACCGCTCCCCGGCCGCCGGTGAATTTAGGTATCCAAAGCGGCCGTTTTCGTTTACCGCCGGAAGGTCTGTTTGGCGGCAAGCCGGGCGCCAAGGCCCAGTTTCTGGTCAACGGTAAACCGGGCAACCCCTATGGCCTGACCCGGTTGCAACCCGGCGACGTGGTGACGATGGATGCGGCCGGCGGCGGTGGCTATGGCGATCCCCAGGAGCGTGACCGGGAAGCTGTCTGGCGCGATGTGCGAGAGGGCAAAGTCTCCCCGGAAAGCGCCCAGCGGGATTACGGCTGGGATGAAGAATTATGATGCTTATTGTGTATCATCTCCATATTTCGGGGCTGCCGCTGATGGCGCATAAATCGCTATTTGACAGGCTTTTGGATGGATGTTAAACTGAAACATACCATCTGGTCGGTATTTTGTATAAGGGTCCTAATTATTCCGCAAAGGAGAAGAAGGAGGCATCATGAGTGATAAAAAGTTCACCTTGACACGTCGTAAGTTTTTAAAGATTGCCGGTGGCACAGCCGCAGCCCTGGCAATGCCCTCTATATTGAGCGCCTGCGGCGGAGGAGCGTCCGGCCCGGTTAAAATTGGCGTCCTGCTGCCGTACTCAGACATTTATGCCGTCCTGGGCGACAGTATTACGACCGCCATGGAAATGTACTTTGAAGAAGTGGGCAATAAAGCCGGCGGCCGGGAAATTCAGTTGATTAAGGAAGATACGAAAATTACGCCAGACGTAGCCCAACAAAAAGCGCGCAAGCTGGTGGAACAAGATGAAGTAGACCTGGTAGCCGGCGTGGTCAGTTCCGGCGTCCTGATGGGGATACGCGATTACTTCCATGACAATCAGAAGCTGCTTATTTGTGCCAACGCCGGCGCCAACGCCATCAGCCGCGGGGCAAAAACACCCTATATCTGGCGCACGTCGTTTAGCAACTGGCAGCCAAATTGGCCGTTGGGAACCTGGGCTTACGAGAACGTGGCGCAGAAAGCGTACATCAGCGCCCCTGATTATGGCGCGGGCCATAACATGGCAGACGCTTTCACCAACAGCTTCCAGGCAGCCGGCGGAGAGATATTGGGGACGCAATTTACACCCTTCCCCAACATGGGCGATCCGGCGCCATTCATTGCCGAAATCCAAAGCGCAGACCCGCCGATGGTGTACACCTTCTACAGCGGCGGTGCGGCCGTTAATTTTGTGCAGGCCTACGGCGAATTTGGCCTGAGCGGTAATATCCCTCTCGTTGCCGCCGGTTTTACAGTTGAGGAAGATGTGCTGCCGGCTCAAGGCGAGGCTGCATTGGGCGCGTACAGCGGGCTGCACTGGGCGTTGCTGCTTGATAATCCGGAAAACAAGGCGTTTACGGCCGCTTACAAGGAAAAAACCGGTATGGATGCCAACGTGTTTGCCGTGCAAGGCTATGACACCGCTCGTGTCATTGTGGAAATGTTAAACACAACCAAAGGCGCTACCGATGATACCGACAAGATGATTGAGGCCCTCAGCGGCGTCAGCTTCGACAGTCCGCGAGGCGCTTTCCGCCTGGATGCAAATTCACAAAATCCGGTACAGCATATCTATGTGCGCGAAGTTCAGGAAGTAGATGGCGCGTTGCATAACGTCGTCATTGAAGACCTGGGTGAAGTGACTGATCCGGGCGATGATTCACTTGGCTAATCAGTATTCAGTATTCAGTTATCAGTGTTCAGGCGGCCGTTTCCCCTGAACACTGATGACTGAACACGGCCCCTCCCCTCGTGGAAAATTTCATCATTCAACTTCTCAACGGCCTGGTCACCAGTATGCTGCTGTTTATAATGGCGGCGGGGTTGTCGTTGATATTTGGGCAGATGAATGTGATCAATCTGGCGCACGGGTCTTTCTATTTGTTGGGCGGCTATATTGGCCTGACAATGGTGCGCCAACTGGGTAGTTTCTGGTGGGCGTTATTGCTGGCCCCGTTAGTGGTAGGCGGATTGGGCTTATTCATTGAATATTTCTTTTTACGCCGCCTGTATGGCGCTCACCGGCATCTGGATCAGGTTTTGTTCACTTTTGGCCTGGCTCTGGTTGCGGCAGATTTGATTCGCTGGAATTGGGGAGCTTACGTCGAGGCAATTCCAGCGCCGGCCATACTCAGTGGACAGGTGCCGGTTTTCACTATCCAGTTTCCTCTATACCGTCTCTCGCTCATTGGTTTTGGCTTGTTGATTGGGCTGTTTCTCTGGTTTTTCATTGGGCGCACCCGGCTGGGCGCCATTATCCGCGCCGGGGTGTCAGACCCGCAAATGGTTAGTGGATTGGGGATCAATATTCATCTGGTGTTTGCGCTGGTGTTTGCGTTAGGTACGGCTCTGGCTGCCCTGGCCGGTGTGGTTGGGGCGCCAATTACAAATCTCTACCCCGGCCTGGATTTTGAAATTCTGATTCTGACGCTGGTTGTGGTTGTTGTCGGCGGGCTGGGAACACTCAAGGGCGCTTTTTGGGGCGCGCTGCTGATTGGCATGGCGGATACGTTTGGCAAGGCGTTGCTTCCTCAGTTTGCCTTGTTTCTCATTTTTGCGGTGATGGCGGTGGTGCTGCTGGTACGGCCGTCCGGATTATTCGGGCTGGAGGGGGTTGAGGGATGACGGCCGTTTCCGCACAATTCGTTCGCTTACGCAGTTGGGTAAGCCGGCATCCCCGGAGCGTAAAAATCAGTTTGGTTCTTGTCGCTCTGGCCTATCCATTCGTTATTAAACCTTACTATCTCAGTCTGACAATAGAGGTTCTCATCTTTGCCATTTTTGCCATGAGCCTGGACCTGCTGCTTGGCTATACGGGTCTGCCCTCATTTGGTCATGCCGCCTTCTTTGGCGTCGGCGGCTATCTGGCAGCCTACATTGCCAGCACAAATGAGTTGGCATTAGGGTTGACCAGCAATCTATTTGTCATCGTACCGGTGGTGATGGGGGTAACGGCCGTCTTAGCCTTGATCATCGGCTTCTTTGCGATACGCACCAGCGGCATCTACTTTCTAATGATCACCCTCGCCTTTGCCCAGATGCTTTTCAGCATTGCCATCCGGTGGTCAAGCGTCACCGGCGGTTCCGACGGATTACCCGGCGTGGCCCGCCCCACAATCGGCATCGGCTCATTCAGCTATGCGTTTACCTCCCGCGAAAGTTACTACTTCCTTGTCCTCGTCTTCTTCCTGCTTTCCTGGTGGCTTCTGCGAAAAATCGTGCACAGCCCTTTAGGCTGGACATTCCGCGGCATCCGCGAAAACGAACCGCGCATGAAAGCATTAGGCTACAACACCTTCCGCTACAAAATGGCCTCCTTCGTCATTTCCGGCTCCATTGCCAGCGTCGCCGGTATGTTACTCGTCTACTTCTTTCGCCACGCCTCTCCCGAATCCCTGCATTGGTCCACATCCGGGCAGGTAATGATTATGCTGATCATTGGCGGCGCAGGCACATTGGCCGGCCCCATCCTCGGCGCCAGTCTGATTCGTCTATTTCCCCTTTTAGTCAGCAGCTATACCGAACGATGGGAATTACTGGAAGGATTGCTCTTTATCATATTTGTCCTGTTTGCTCCTCAAGGCATACTGGGGCTGCTGCGCAGAAAGAAAAATAAGGAGCCGTCCCCAAAATGAGTCAGATCAAAGTCGCCAACTTGAGCAAACATTTTGGCGGTATAATGGCCGTGCATGACGTTAGCTTAATGGTTGAATCCGGTGAACGTCACGCTATTATCGGCCCTAATGGCGCCGGAAAAAGTACGCTCTTTAACTTGATCGCCGGCGAATTGTCGCCAACTCAGGGCAGTGTGTATTTAGACGGGCAGGATATAACGGCTCTGCCCGTGTACCAACGAGCTAATCTGGGGCTGGGGCACACATTCCAGCGCAACAACCTGTTTATGAAATTGACAGTTTTTGAGAATGTGCGTCTGGCCGTGCAGCACCAACAGCGGCTCAACCGGCATTGGTTTCGCGCCATTACCACCTTTTCCGAACTGCGTGATAGCAGCGAGGCAATTCTGGCGCAGGTAGGTTTGCTGTCTCTCAAGGAGAACCCGGTAAACATATTAGCCTACGGGCAGCAACGGGCCTTGGAAATTGCCCTGGCCCTGGCCACGAAACCAACCGTACTGCTGCTGGATGAACCCACAGCTGGTATGTCACCGGCCGAAACTGTCGAAATGACTCAACTTATCCAAACGCTGCCCCGCTCATTAACTATGATGATTGTTGAACACGACATGGACGTAATCTTCAGTCTGGCCGACTATGTCACAGTACTGCACTACGGTCAGGTAGTCAGCCAGGGATCGCCTGATAAGGTGCGCGGCGATCCAATGGTACAGGAAATCTATCTGGGATCGTAAGCGTTCAGCTCCCTCGCCTCCCTCGTCCTCCCTCGTTCCACGCTCCGCGTGGAATGCTCTTTCAGACGCTCCGCGTCGGTCAAATGCAGAGCATTTAGGCGGGCATTACCACATAGAACGTGGGAACGAGATGGACGAGATGGGGGATAGCAAATGATGAAAACAAGAGCAGCTGTCTTCTACGAACCAAACAAACCGTTACTTATTGAAGAGTTAGACATTGACGAACCCAAAACGGGCGAGTTACGGGTCAAAATGAAAGCTGTTGGTCTGTGCCGCTCTGACCATAATGTGATGGTTGGCGCCCGCCCCGTAGGGATGACCCCTATGGTGTTGGGACACGAAGGAGCCGGGGTAGTTGACGCTGTGGGGCCGGGCGTAACCCGCGTCAAGCCAGGTGACCATGTGGTGCTGATGTTTATCCCCACGTGCGGTCACTGTCACCACTGCGTTTCCGGGCAGACATATGCTTGCGTACTAAGCGCCAACATTGCCAAAGGCCCCCAATTGGATGGTACGTTCCGGTTACATAACCGCCAGGGGCAGGCGGTGGGGCAATTTTGTTTGGTTGGCGCTTTCAGTGAGTATGCCATTGTCAATCAAGACTCCGTATGCGTCATTGGTCAAGATCACCCGTTCAACTCGGCCTGTCTGGTAGGCTGCGGCGTAACCGGCGGCTTTAATGCGGCCGTAAGTCGAGCTAAAGTAAGGCCAGGCAGCAGCACATTGATTATTGGCACTGGCGGAGTCGGCATGAATGTTGTCCAGGGAGCCAAAGCCGCCGGAGCCAGCACTATTATTGCTGTTGATCTGGTTGAGCAAAAACTGGCGTGGGCCAAAATGTTTGGCGCGACTCACACTATCAATGCCCGGAAAACCGGCGTGGTTGAAACTGTGATGAACATCACTAACGGTAAGGGCGTAGACTTTGCCTTTGAAGTAATCTCTCATCCGGACACCATTGCCCAGGCTTATGAAGCCACAGCCAGACTGGGAACCGTCGTGGTAATCGGACTCACCCCTGCCAATTTTGCTAGCCTACCCATCAGCCCTTTGAGTCTGGTGCTGTCCCAGAAAACAGTGATGGGTACGCTTTACGGCGCCGGTAACGCCCTGGTTGAGATTCCCAAATTGCTGCGTATGTATAAACGGGGCCAACTCAAGCTCGATGAGTTGGTAACTACCACTTACACGCTCGACCAGATCAACCAAGGGTACGAAGACATGGTAGCCGGCAAAAACATTCGCGGCGTTATTGTGTTTGATTAAACGTTCTCGTTCCCACACTCTGCGTGGGAATGCTTGTCTGAACGCTCTGCGTTCGCCGATGCAGAGTGTCTGGTTGGCCATTCCACGCAGAGCGTGGAACGAGGTGTCGATATGCTAATTATTGAGGATGTTCACACTTATTATGGCAACAGCCACATATTGCAGGGAGTTTCACTCACTGTCAAGAAAGGGGAGGTTGTCACTTTACTGGGCCGGAACGGGGTGGGTAAATCAACCACAATCAATTCGATTATGGGGTTCACACCACCGCGACGAGGGCGAATTATTTTGCAGGGGGCCGACGTGACTAACCGACCTTCCCACCAAATAGCGCGGCTCGGCGTGGGGCTTGTGCCCCAGGGACGAGGGATTTTTCCTACTTTGACAGTGCGGGAAAACATCACTCTGGCGGCGCGTAAGGCGCCAGAGGGCGGCTGGACGCTGGAATCGGTTTTGGAAATATTTCCGGCCTTATCCGGCCGGTTGAAAAATTGCGGGAGTCAGTTAAGCGGTGGTGAACAGCAAATGCTGGCATTGGCCCGCGCTTTAATGATAAATCCAAAGATATTGCTGCTTGATGAGCCTTCGGAAGGATTAGCTCCCCTCATTGTCGCCGAGATTGGTCGCATTATCGGTCAATTGCAAAAGGAAGGTATTTCAATTTTGGTAGTAGAGCAAAATCTGTCTCTGGCATTGGGGGTGGCCGATCGGGTTTATGTCATGAACAAGGGGCAAATCGTTTTTGCAGGAACACCAGCCTCACTTCAAGCTCAAGAAGAAATCATGCACCAATATTTGGGCGTATGATTTTGAGGCTCTTTGAGCTTTTAGATGTGCCTGCTCCGTCAAAAAACATTCGGGTTACGTGTGTCGCCACACCTTCCGGGTTGCCCAACATCTGCCGGGCAAAGGCGCTGCACATAACTTCAATCATCGCCATATACTCCCACGAGAGTAACCGGGCATTATGCGGGGCGATCTCTCCATTTTCCATGCCCTCTCGAATGATCGTCTCGACCTGTTCCGGCATAGCAACTTGATAAGCGCGGACAAGCTCTGCACGAGCAGCCCCCTGGAATATATTGATGTCCCGGCGCACCAGTTGAATCAACGCCTGCTGCTGCTGAGAAAGGTCAAAAAGGACGTCTGCCAGATGATACAATTTTTCTCTGCTGCTGCCGTCACTCATTACGATAGGCTGAATCCGTGACTGAATGTCGGTCAGGTTATCATGCATCATCTTGAGATAGAGTTCATCTTTGCCGCTAAAATGATGATAGAGGGCGCCTTTGGTTACCTCAGCCTTCTCGGCAATCTCTGACATTGTTACTTCTGTAAAATTTTTTGCTGTAAAGAGTGTTTTGGCTGCTTCAATTATTTTGGCGATCGTTCGCGCTGATTTTGCATACATAAGTTAAGTTTTCAATCTGATTCTTGAGAAATTTTGGTTTAAGAGTACAATAAATACCTACTGGCTAGTATTTTTTATACTAGCATCCGCACAAACCGATGTCAAGCGTAGCTCGTTCCACGCTCTGCGGGGAATGACCCGGCAGACGCTCCGCGTTGCGTAGAACGCGGGAACGAGAAGGGAGACAAAGGAGGCATAATGAGTCATTTCAAACTAAATTTACCCACAAAATATAATGCCAGCGACGTATTATTCCACAATCTGGAGGATCGAGGCAATAAAGTTGCCATTTACTTCGGGGATGAAGTAATCACCTACCGACAATTGATCCAAACCAGTTGCCAAGTCGGCCATGGCCTTAAAGCGTTGGGCATTGCACCCGGCTCGCGCATTATGATGTTGCTGCTGGATACGCCTCAATTTCCGGCAACGTTTTTCGGGGCGATGCGCGCCGGATACATTCCCATTCCCACTAACACAATTCTCCCTCCCTCTGATTATGAATATTTTTTGCGCGACAGTCAGGCAAAAGCAGTGGTAGTTAGCAGTGAATTGTATCCAAAGATTGAAGTTGTTCGGGATAATTGTCCCGAACTGGAACATATCATTGTCGTCAACGGCGCCGATGTACCCCATGTCCATGATTGGCATACGTGGCTGAAGGCAATGGCAACTGAGTTGGACCCTGTGCCCACAGACAAAGACGATCAAGCCTTCTGGCTCTATAGCTCCGGCAGCACCGGTTTTCCCAAAGGTGTGGTACATCGGCACAGTCATATTCCGTACACGATTGAAACGTATGGTAAACAGGTATTGGGGATTCGGGAAGATGATGTTACTTTTTCGGCATCAAAAGTGTTCCATGCTTATGGATTGGGCAACAATATCAGTTTTCCTTATGGCGTCGGCGCCAGCACGGTGCTTTATCCCGGCCGACCAACCCCAGAGGCTGTATTTGATCAGATTGATCGCTTCCAACCCACTTTGTTCTTCACTGCGCCAACTCTGTACGCTCTGATGCTGGCCTATGTTGAGGGAAAAGATGACAAAACGTTGGGCAGAGTGCGGCTCTGTATTTCTGCGGCCGAGGCGCTCTCGCCGGAAATCTATCATCAATGGGTGGCGCGTTTTGGCGTTGAAATTCTGGACGGCATTGGCTCGACAGAATTGTTGCATATTTTTCTGTCTAACCGGGAAGGGGACGTCAGGCCCGGATCGAGCGGTATTGCCGTGCCGGGGTATGAAGCAAAAATTGTGGATGAAGCGGGAAATCCAGTTTCGGTAGGCGAGGCGGGAGATTTGCTTATTCGGGGTGGCAGCGCCGCGCCGTTTTACTGGAATCGGCCGGAAAAGACAAAGCATACGATGCGCGGTAATTGGATATTTACCGGAGACCGTTACTACCAGGATGAAGCTGGTTATTATTTTTATGAAGGACGCTCGGATGACATGCTCAAGGTCAGCGGCCAATGGGTGTCGCCTATTGAGGTGGAAAACACGCTTATGGAGCATACGGCCGTTTTGGAATGCGCCGTAGTAGCAGCAAAAGACACGGCCAATCTGATCAAGCCGAAAGCATTTATCATTCTTAAAGAAGGCTATGAAGGGTCGGCTGACCTGGCAAAAGAATTGCAAGCGTTTGTCAAAGCAAAGATTGCGCCTTACAAGTATCCGCGCCAGATCGTTTTTGTGGAAGATTTACCTAAAACAGCAACGGGTAAAATTCAGCGATTCCGTCTGCGCGAGTAATTGAGTTTATTGAAAACAAAGGCAATTACACAGAGACACACGGAGGAGTCACGGAGAAAAAGAGAGGGGTTGTTTACCTACAACGTGGTATTTTTGACCCAAAGCCAGCCTCAATTAATTTTTCTCTGCTTCCTCTCTGTGAATCTCTGTGTCTTCTCTGTGAATCTCTGGGTAACTTAATTCCAATATGAGCGGAATAGCATATTTTGATCAGGCAATTGAAACGATGCCCCTGGAACGGTTGCAACTGCTTCAGTTACAGAAATTACGGACAATGCTGGGGCAGATCAACGGCCGTAACCCGTTCTACACCAAAAAACTAACGGCCGTTGGCGCCACCCCGTCCGACATCCAATCATTAGACGATTTATCCAACCTGCCCTTCACCACTAAAGCAGAATTACTGCAAGCGCAGGTTGACGCGCCTCCCTTCGGCACAAACGCCACTTTTGCCGAATCCGCCTACACCCGCCTCCACCAGACATCCGGCACAACCGGGCCGCCGTTGCGGGTGATAGACACGCCCGAAAGCTGGGACTGGTGGGGAACCTGCTGGGGCTATGTGTTGGCCGGCGCCGGACTGACGGCTAATGACCGCCTCTTTATTCCCTTCTCCTTCGGCCCCTTCATCGGTTTTTGGGCTGCTGTGGGCGGGGCTGAGAAGATCGGGGCGATGATGATTCCCGGCGGGGGACGTGGTTCAGCAGAGCGGCTGTATTTGATGCGCGAACTGGAAGTGACTGCTATGTGCTGCACCCCCACCTATGCGCTGCGCCTGGCAGAAGTAGCCCGCGAAAATAGTTTTGACCTGCGGGACATCCCCATGCGCGTTACCATCCATGCTGGCGAACCGGGAGCAAATATTCCGGCCACTAAAGCGCGTATTGAAGAGGTTTGGCAAGCCCACTGCTTTGACCACGCAGGGGCTTCTGAAGTGGGCGCGCATAGTTTTGAATGTCAGGTACAGCCGGGGGGAACACATCTCATTGAAAGCGAGTTTATTGCCGAAATAATTGATCCGAATACCGGAAAAGCTGTGCTGGATGGGGAAATAGGTGAACTGGTACTCAGTAACCTGGGCCGTATTGGCTATCCGGTAATTCGATACCGCACCGGCGATCTGGTCAAGCTAACCCGGCAGCCCTGTGACTGTGGCCGCACATTCGGCCGTTTCGAGGGCGGCGTTATTGGTCGGGTTGATGATATGGTTATTGTGCGGGGGGTGAATGTTTTTCCCAGCGCGGTAGAAAATCTGGTGCGCCAATTTGAAGCGGTAACTGAATTTCGGGTGCAGGTAACGCAGCGGCAGGAAATGGCAGAATTATGTATCGATCTGGAATGCGCTGACGGAACCGATTCCGAGGCGCTTTGCCAGGCTCTTTTGCAACAGTTTCAGAATGTGCTGGGGTTACGGCCGTTTCTAACCATTGTACCCGGCAACAGCCTGCCACGATTTGATTTGAAAGCAAAAAGATTTTATATACAAAGACACCAGGGGCAAAACCGATGAGCAATTACAGAAAAATAGAGGACGACATCTTTCAATTGCGCCTGCCTCTGCCCTTCGCCTTAAACCACGTACAATGTTACCTGCTGCGTGGCGACGATGGCTGGACAATCGTGGACACCGGGCTGAACACCTCCGCTGCGCGAACAGGGTGGCAAGAAACCTTCGCCGCCTTGCACATTGCCCCCGGCGACGTCAAGCAAATCATCATCACCCATTGCCACCCCGATCATTACGGCCTGGCCGGCTGGCTGCAAGAGCAATGCCGTGCTGCTGGAACCGCCCCACCCGTCTTTATGTCCTCACGAGGTATCACATTTGCCGAGCAGGTTTGGCAGCGATACGAAAGTCAAATCGAGCAAATGGAAGCCGATTTTCATCATTGCGGCATGACCCCCAGACAAGCGGCCACTGTAGCCAATGAAGTCAGCGTTGTCGCCTCACGAACCAGCCCGCATCCGGAGTACATACATCCTTTACAGGCCGGCGCCACCATCCAGATGGGTAACAGGCAGTTTGAGATGATTCATACCCCCGGTCATGCCGATGGTCAAATTATTTTTTATGACGCCGCCGATCAACTGTTGTTGTGCGGCGATCACGTATTAAACGACATTACGCCGCACATCGGCCGTTGGCCCAACGGCGATCCCGATCCGCTGGGACGGTATCTAACATCACTCCGGCAGTTGTCCGGTTTGGCGGTGCGTCTGGCTTTGCCCGGGCATAAAACACTCATTACCCGCTGGCAGGAGCGATTGGATGAACTGCTCCGCCACCACGAGCTGCGTCTCCAGCATACGCTGAATGCGGTGGGCCACGGAGCGACTGTTTTTGAGGTTGGGCAAAAAGTATTTGGACTAGAGAATTTGAACGTTCACAACCTGCGCTTTGCCATAGCGGAAACGTTGGCTCATCTGGATTTGCTGATTATACAAGATCGTATTAGTTGCCGGGAAAATGGGGTGTGGCGCTATGTTACGAATCACAACTATTCAAGTGGACACAGAGTGCATAGAGACGGTACAGAGAACACAGAGAGATAGCAGAGAAAAAATCTTTATGTTCTTTCTGCACCCTCCGTGTCTTCTCTGAAAATCTCTGTGTCCTGTATAGTTACAAAGTTGTTGACACGCAAGGAAAGTACGTTATACTTAATATGTCTCACTTTTATGACGGCGCGTAAAGCAAACGGAGCATATTGACATGAACCAACTTGTATTTGACCGTTGGCATAATCAGCCGCTTAACGAAGTATTGTATGAGTGCCAGGAGTTACTGGAAGATATGGATTTCCCCACAGCGCGGCGCTGGCGCGAGGCGGGGGGTAAGGTCATAGGGCACTTTCAGGTCTATTTCCCAGAAGAAATTGTTCATGCAGCCGGCATGTTGCCGCTCAAAATTCGCGGCGCTCCCTTAGAGGCCACCCAGGCCACTTCCCGTTTTGGCTCATATCTGTGTTCAATTCTAAAAACCTCGCTGGAACTGGCTCTCAGTAAGCGCATCGAGTTGGATATGTTTGTCACACACCCTATTTGTGACGCCGCCCGTAATTTGGCCGCCATTTGGGGTCGTAACTTCCCCTACTCTTGCCAGATTCTCTACCTGCCGCAAAACGCAAATTCTTCTTATTCAGCGCACTATTTGTATGATGAGTACAGCCGGTTACGGCAGGAGTTGGAGGAGATTGCCGGCCGCGCTATTACGGATGAGGATTTGCGCCGTTCTTTGGCTGTTTTCAACGAAAATCGGGCATTATTGCGGGAACTTTACGCCATCAAGCGGGAAACGCCCTGGCTGGTTTCTGCCGATGAAGCGTATGTGTTAACGGCCGTAGGCGGCCTGATTCCCCGCGAAGAACACAACGAGTTGCTGCATACGGTTTTACCCCTTATTAAGGCCAGAGATGCTAAGCGGCAAGACAAAATCCGGATTGTTTTTGAAGGGGGATTCTGTGAACAGCCCCCACTGGATTTGATTCGGATGATGGGCCGGTCTTGCTACGTCGTAGACGACGATTTTATGATCGGGTTGCGCTGGATATTGGACGATGTGCCGGTAAATGGCAACCCCTTGTCCAATCTGGCCGAAGCTTATCTGGAAAATTCCTCTTACAGCCCTGTACAGCACGATTTACGCAAACCCAAAGAGAAGATGTTAATGGAACGAATCAAAGCTTCCAGAGCAGACGCAGCTATTGTAACGGCCGCAAAAATGTGTGAACCAGGACTGGAAGAACAGGTAACTTACACCCGCACACTGGATCAAGAAGGCATCCCCTACTTCATCAGTGAATTTGAAGAGAATATGACCAGCTTTGACCATCTGGAAATACAGTTGGAAACGTTTGTGGAGAATTTGCTCTTTAATTAGCAGCTGGTGGCACGCGATTAGTTTGGGCATCTGCCAGCCAACAACTATTTTGAGGTAGTGTTATGACCAAAACGCAAACCGAAGATGGAATCGTAGGCCGCGGCAACCGGGATGGCGCCAGAATGTTCCGGGAGTGGTTTAATGGCCTTAATACAGTGGCCGAGCAGAACGGCCAGGCTGCTTACGTTTTTGTGATGGGTAGTATGGCCGAGGTCTTGCGAACTTTCGATCTGCCGACCGTCTTTCCGGAAATCAACTCTTTGCAAACGGCCGTGCGCCGGGTAGCCCATGAATACCTTGATGAAGCAGAAGATTACGGCTATTCTCCCGACATCTGCGGCTACGTGAAGGCCGACGTCGCCATCCAGCTGCGCAACGGCCAACATCCCATGGGGCAAATTCCCAAACCAACGATTGCCGTACTGACCAATGCGTGTAACACCTACATCAAATGGGCCGAAATCTGGGAACGGATGTACGGCATCCCTGTCTTCACCCTGGACGTGCCGGGCACGCGGGCCGCAGGCACGCAAACCTGGGCCGGCGACGCCGGTTTTGCCAATGATCGCCGCTACGTTGAAGTCCAACTCAAAGAGTTAATCAGCCTGTGCGAAGAAGTGACAGGCGTCAAATTTGATATTGACCGCTTGCGCGAAGTGCTGGGTTACGCCAACGATATGAACTGGGGCTGGAAACAGGTGTTGGATTTGAACCGGTCCCGGCCTTCCCTGTTTAACGCCCTGACGGATGGCACTGTCTACCTCGGCGTCAGCAACGGATTCAAAGGGACAGCCGCCGGGAGTCAATTTTTCCAAGAGCTAGTCCAGGAGATGGAGTACAAGGCCGAACACGGCATTGGCACCCTGGTAGATGAAAAATATCGCCTGATATTTGTAGGCGTGCCTTGCTATCCTATTTTCCGCCGTTTCAACGAGATGTTTACGGAATGGGGCGGCACATTCGTCAACTCAACGTATCTCTGGTTTGCCTCCGGCGGCACAAATCGCGGCTTTGAGTATGATTTGAACCGCCCCCTCGAAAGTTTGGCGGAAGGTATCCTGATCAGCGTGCGTGATGCGATGGACAGCATGTTTTATCAGGACCAAATCCTGGCTGACATGATTGATGAGTTTCACGTAGACGGCATCGTTTATCATCCCATCAAGAGCTGCCGGACAGTATCTACCGGCCTGGCAGATAACCGGCGTTCGGTGATGGCCAGTCGTGACATTGCCACTTTGTTTATTGAATCAGACATGATGGACCGGCGGGTTGTTTCCGAAGCTCAGCTTAAGAATCGCATAGATGCCTTTTTTGAAGGGTTGGCAGTGCGAAAGCAGAAAGAAATGGCTGGTGGTTAGTGGTTGGCGCAGCAACCAGCTACTTCTTCCAAAGGAGTGACATATGGCCTATGCAGCCGGCGTAGATGTGGGGTCTACCCAAACAAAAGCAGTGATCATCAATGAAAACGGTGAAATTATCAGTCGGTCGCTGGTAGATACGGGCGCTCATGTTATCCAGGCGGCTGAAAACTCATATCAACAGGCTTTGCAAAATGGAAATTTGCGCGAAGAGGAGGTGGAGTACGTTATCGGTACGGGATACGGCCGTTACCGGGTCACCTTTGGCAATGCGCAAGTCACCGAAATCAGTTGTCATGCCCGGGGCGCTGTCCACATGTTTCCCGATACGCGCACAGTGTTAGACATGGGCGGCCAGGATACCAAAGCGATCCAGGTAAGCGAAACCGGAGAAATCGTAGATTTTTGCATGAACGATAAATGCGCTGCCGGTACCGGCCGTTTTCTGGGGGCGGCTTCGTCAGCTTTAGACATCCCCCTGCCCGATCTGGGCGCTACTGCCTTAAAAGCCGAAAGGCCGGTACGCATCAGTACAACCTGCACCGTGTTTGCCGAATCAGAAGTATTGTCCTGGTTGGGCAAAGGCAAAAAGATAGAAGACATCCTATGGGGTGTTCACCAATCCATTGCCTCTCGCTCCATCGGTTTGCTGCGCCGGGTAGGGATTAACGAAAAAGTCACCTTCACCGGAGGCGTTGCCAAAAATATTGGCATGGTCAAAGCTTTGGAAGAAAACCTGGGGCTTAAATTAAATGTAAGCGAAGAATCACATTATATGGGTGCTTTGGGGGCCGCCCTTTTCGCTATGGACCACATTTTAGCCAGCCGCATTCCGCTGGAAAGCGTGGAGGAACGAGCATGATTTACACAGCAGGGATTGATGTGGGTTCAACGTACACCAAAGTAGTCATCCTCGATGAAAATTTTACCGTAGCCGGTAAAGCGTTGGTCAATACCGGGTTCAAACTGACAAAGGCCGCGCAAACCGCCCTGAACGTGGCGCTGGAGCAAGCCCGCCTGCAACAGCGCGATGTAAAATACACAGTAGCTACCGGATTCGGCCGTCATCAGATACCTTTTCGTGACGTAAACGTAACAGATTTGACAGCCAGCGCCCAGGGCGCCTCCCTTCTTTTTCCCAACACCCGCACCATCCTGGATGTAGGGGGGCAAACAATGAAAGCGCTGCGCCTAGACGATAACAAGATGGTGAAATCCTTTCGCCTGAATGACAAATGCGCCGCCGGTACAGGGGCCTTTCTGGAAAAAACAGCCCGGTATATGGGTTATTCTACTGAAGAGATTGGTCCATTAGCAGCGACATCTAAAGGCTCGGTACCCATCTCTGGCGTGTGCGCCGTCTTCGCCGAATCGGAAGTGATCAATCACCTCTCCCAAGGTGCATCCCCGGCAGATATTATGTACGGTTCAATCGAGTCGCTGGTCGGCCGTTCCATGCAGTTAATGAAACGGGTACGGATGGAGCCGGAATTCACGCTCATCGGCGGTATCCTCCGCTTTGAATCAATGTCTCGCGTCATTCGCGAACAATTGAAAGCAGACGTGAACGTGCCAGAAGGAGATATGGTGCAATTTACAACAGCATTGGGCGCCGCCTATCTGGGGCAGCGCCGTTTGGAAAAGCTGCGGCAAGAGAAAGCTGTAGCCCAGGTGTAAAATGATGTCCGATTTTAAGCCGGGTCATAACGAATCTGAAAATTGCCCTCCCCCAAGCGTCCGGCAGAGCGAGATTCCCATCCTGCCCAATCTCGATTTCACGCCCGATCCCGAACTGGAAGCCGAAGGGTGGGAACGCCGCTTCATGGCCGATCCCCTCCAGGTGAAAGATGCTACTCGTCTGTACATCGATCTGGGATTCGAGGTAAGAACCGAAACGATCCGGGTTTCTGAACTAAGCGAACTGTGTGGGAGTTGCCGTTTAGCGACGTGTCGCGCCTACGTCACCCTCTACACGCGCAAACGGCAGCGTACTTCGTAAAAATATTATGGAGACGAAACCCCCATTTCCCCTTACCGACACTAACGCAGACACTGAAATACCGCCCGTTCGGACTCAATTTCTCATCTTTACACTCTTCGGCGATTACGTTATGGACCGCAGCGGCGAGATTTGGACCAGCGACCTGCTGTACTTGATGAACGTATTAGGCGTAAGCGAACGCGCTGTACGTTCTGCTTTATCCCGTATGACCCGAAATAAATGGCTTACTTCCAGCAAAGATGGCCGAAGAAGCCTGTATTCGCTGACAGAACGCGGCCGGACGTTGCTGGAAAAGGGCGGGCGGCGTATTTTTGAACCCGTTTTTACAGACTGGGATGGTCAATGGCATTTAGTCTTGTATTCCTTACCCGAAAAAAAACGCTCGGAGCGGCATCAATTACGCACGCAGTTGACGTGGCTGGGCTTCGGCCGCTTAACAGCGGGCTGCTGGATTTCCCCTCACAATCGGATTGATGAACTGAGCAATATTCTGGCTGAATTAGATATTGAACCCCACGTACAACTGTTTTCCGGCCAGTACTTTGGGCCAGGCGCGGTAGAAGAAATGGTGCGTCAATGTTGGAACCTGACCGAGCTGGAAAAACAATATCAGAGCTTCCTCTCCCGGTACGAAGAAGAATATTCGGATTGCCAGGAGCGGCATAGCCAAAACCAGTATCTCGACCCCCAATTTTGTTTCATCCGGCGCTTTTGGTTGACGCACGAGTTTCAGTCTATCCCCTTAATAGACCCTAACTTACCACCTTCTCTCTTACCGCCGGACTGGATTGGGTTTACAGCGCACGAGCTTTTTGACAACTACCGCGCCTTATTAGGCACTTATGCCAACGCATTTGTGAGTTATGTTCTGGCTAAATACGGATTTACAGGATAGGGGCGGCAATTTATAAATCGCCCCACATTCACGAAGGAGAGTTAAATGGACGTTCTTACAAAACAAAAAACTGATTTTGCAGAAATCTTTTACGAGAAAAAAAATTGGGTGGCCCGAATTACGCTTAACCGGCCCCATAACTACAACGCTTACAGCACCAATTGCCTGGAAGAGTTGGCTACTGCTTTTCAGCAGGCTAGTTTCGACGACGAGGTAGCAGTCATCGTCTACACAGGGGTCGGAGATCGCGCCTTTTGCACCGGCGGAGACGTGAAGGAGTACCAGGAACGGTATACTCGCTCGCCACACGATTACTGGAAATACATGAAGTTGTTCGGCGCGTACATTGAAAGTATTGTGAACACCGGCAAACCGGTCATTGCCCGCTTGAATGGGATGGCCGTCGGCGGCGGCAACGAATCGCAAATGGCCTGTGATCTGGCCATCATCGCCGAACACGCCTGGATTGGTCAGGTGGGCAGCGGCGTGGGCAGCGTGGCTGCCGGCGGCGCTACTCAATGGCTGCCTATCACGGTGGGTGACCGCAGGGCGCGTTATATTTTGATGACCAATCGCCGCATTCCTGCTTACCAGGCGCTGGAGTGGGGGCTGGTGAATGAGGTTGTGCCCTCGGTCAAGAAGGATGGCGCGTTTATTGAACACGCCACGCCGGAGCAGATCAAGCTGGCGCAAAAGGGGCAAGATGGGTATAGCATTGACCTGGCACTGCTGGATGAGGCTACTGAGTCCCTGGCGCAGGAGTTGGTGGATAAGTTCCCTGAATGTATCCGTTACACGAAGGAGCAAACTAATTTTTGGAAGAATCTGGCCTGGCATAACACGATTGGTCACGCCCGCGACTGGCTTTCAATTCATTACACTTCCTGGGAGCCCCTGGAAGGGATGACAGCGTTTGTGGAAAAACGGCCGCCTGACTACCGCCTGTTGCGCCAACGCGCCGCCGAGGGTAAGAGCAGTGAGTTTATCTGGGGGCCGTACACCCAAACCTGCCTGGCCTGCGGCGCAAAGGCCATACCGGAAGAATTCACCTATTGCGGTAACTGCGGCCAGGCGCTGAACGGAGCAGAATAGAATGGCCGGCTCATTTGTTTCGTCCTCAATTCAGGCTGGCGTGGCTTACCTGACGTTGCATCGGCCTCCGGTCAATGTTATGCACGTGGCTATGCTGGAGCAAATGGCCGCGACGTTAAACGAATTGGCCCA
>JALUPA010000586.1 GCA_027054335.1 Ardenticatenaceae bacterium | reverse complement strand
GTGTGGGGGGGGCCGCCCCTACTTCCTGTAGCACTCTGTTGATGATGGCCTGAATTTCGCGGTCGTTCATGTGGGGTGGATAGGGCGTATTGCGTATATGACGATTTTACGCAATACGCATTACGTCCTACTCTTTCCGGTAGACTTCCCGGCCGTCTACTTCCCAGGTATCTACAATGGCCATGATGACGGCGTCGCACGGCCGTTTATCTGTCAGCACCGTTTGCCGGGCAGAACTGCCGGAAGCCACCATAACCACTTCGCCAACACCCGCGCCTACGGCATCCGCCGCCACGGCGTAGCTGCTGTCCATCTCGTTTTCAATGGTCAGGCGACGTACCACCAGGAATTTCAGCCCGTTGAGCGATTCTTCCTTGCGCGTGGAGACCAGTGTGCCTACTACTTTGCCTAAGAACATGATTTGTACCAGGTAATTAGGTAATTAAGTAATTGGTAATTACCCAGTTACCTAATTACCAATTACTCAATGACTAATCCTCATCTCCACGGCCCAAAGGTAACACTTCATCCACATTGGCGTGAGGCCGCGGGATGACGTGGACGGCGACGATTTCGCCAACTTTCTCGGCGCCGCGCGCGCCGGCTTCTACGGCCGCTTTCACCGCTGCTACGTCGCCCCGGACGACGGCCGTAACGTACCCGCCGCCTGTTTTTTCATAGCTTACCAGCTCTACCCGCGCCGCCTTCACCATCGCATCCGACGCTTCTACCATCGCGGCAAAACTGCGACATTCGATCATTCCTAATGCTTCTGCCATAATGCCTCCATTTTAGTGTTCAGTGTGCAGTGTTCAGTGGGCGCCACTGAATGCTGCACACTGAACACTGATCACTCTTTCTTCCTCGCCGCTTGTTCACGGCCGTCTACACTTTCCACTGCATCAATAGCCGCTTGATAGCCGGCCATAATATCCCGTTCCTCGCCGCCTAAATAGACGCGGCCAAAACTGCCAAAGGCGCGCACCTCCAGGATGTTCAAATCCGCCTTTTTTTCCGCTTCGTTGGCGGCCAGGGCGGCGTAGGCAGCGGGCTGCACTTCCATTACATAGAGGGTTTGCCCGGCCAGAATCATGTGGCCGTGCCGCATCCGGTTGATTAGCTGTACCTGATGCGGGTCAATGTGGCGGATAATCTGACTGGACACCACTTTCGGCTTGAACCGGTCTGATTCCTGCAAGCCCAGCGCGTCCAGAATGGCGGCGCCGGCTGCCCGCACGTCTGCCTGGCTGGAAGAATGGATTTCCAGCAGGCCGTACAACCGCTCCACAATCTGCATCCCCGGCTTCACCCCGACTGCTTTCAGGGCGATGTCGGTGATACGGTTAATTTCAATACCGGGAGAAATTTCAATCCACAACGAAGCGTCGCCGGGGAGGGGTAGGAAGCCGCGGGCGACTGTACCCAGAAAAGCGGCGTGCTGCGGCTGCAAACTATCCAGAAAAACGTAACTGCGTAGATCAACGTCAGACAAAATTAGCTGCTCCTTCTACTGGTATACCAGTCGTCGTTTTGATGGGGTGCGGCGGGGGGTATGATGTTGGCGGGATCGACGGCTACGGCCGTTAACTCATCCAGCATATATTGCATCTGCAAAATAAAATCCGCGTCATGGGAGACGTGGCCACACACATCACACTTTTGCGCCGGTACGTGGGGAATGACCATGATTCGCTGAGCGAACCGGCTGTAATAAGGCAGGGTAGTAGGCTGGTAGCGCCCGATTCGACAATAATTACACCGCATAATTCTCCTCGAAATGTGTAGGGCGATTTGCCAAATCGCCTTACGACTTTAATTTTTGCTCAGCGCCTCGCCGACTATTTTCACCCCGGCGCTGGCCCCGATGCGGGTGGCCCCGGCAGCAATCATTTCCTGGGCCTTCGCATAATCACCTACACCGCCAGCTGCTTTTACGCCCAGCGACGGGCCAACGACGCGGCGCATCAAGGCTACATCTTCCACCGTAGCCCCGCCAGGGCCAAAGCCAGTGGACGTTTTAACGAAATCAGCTCCGGCTATTTTGACTAATTGGCTGGCAATCACCTTTTCCTCATCGGTAAGCAGGGCCGCCTCAATAATTACCTTGACGATAGCGTTGTGCGCGTGGGCCATCCGCACTACCGCACCAATATCTTCCAATACGGTCTGGTAATCCTGCGATTTGAGGGCGCCGATGTTGATGACCATATCAATTTCCGTCGCCCCGTCCCGGATGGCTTGCTCCGTTTCATACGCCTTCACGGTGGCCGGGGTGGCCCCCAAAGGAAAGCCGACGACGGTGCAAACAGCTACGTCGCTTCCTTTTAATAATTGGGCCGCCAGCTTCACTTTGGCCGGATTGACACAGACGGAGGCGAAATGGTAGGTACGGGCCTCGTAGCAGAGCTGGGCAATCTGGTCGTCGGAGGCGTCGGCTTTGAGCAGGGTGTGATCGATCATGCGGGCAATACGGCCGTTTTGCGGCAGTGCGCCCAGGGTAGAAGTGATGCGATTGGCCCCGGCCTGAACCACCTGGTCAACCTTGTCTGCGCAGTCGCGCACACAAACGCCGCCGCTACAATTGCAGTCACGGCCGTTGGCCGGAACCGGCTGGCTCAGACGCAGCAATACCTCGCGGGTGATTTCTTCTACCAGGGTTTCAACGGTTGCTTGATCGACCATAAATGAGTGTACTGATTACTGTTTTACCGAATATCGTTTACCGATAGCGTCAATTTTGCCCACTCGCCGGGCATGACGGCCGCCGCCAAACTCCGTACTGAGCCAGGTGGTGACGATTTGCCGGGCCAGACTGGGGCCGATGAGTCCCGCGCCCAGGGTCAGGACGTTGGCGTTATTATGTTCGCGGCTGTTAACGGCCGTTGCCTGATCATAACACATAGCTGCCCGCACGCCGGGCACTTTATTGGCGGCCATACAACTGCCAATACCGGCCCCGTCAATAATGATCCCGCGCCAGGCACGGCCATCGGCCACCAAACGGGCTACTGCATACGCATAATCGGGATAATCTACAGAATCAGTGCTGTGTGTGCCACAATCAATGACAGTATACCCCGTTTCCAGCAAATCCTTCAACTGTTCCTTGAGCGCGTAGCCGCCGTGGTCTGCACCAATGGCGATGGTTCGGTGGTCGGTAATCGGCGGTCGGTAATCGGTGGTCGGTAACTGATGACCGATTACCGGTGACCGATCACCGATAACTGATAACCGAATTCGTCGTTCCAGCGCCGCCTGCCGGGCCAAAGGCGTCACCAGTGTATCGGCGGAAATCTCATGCACAGTCCCGGCCGGCAATTGCCGTACCATTTCCGCGTCCAGAAGGGGGCGTTGGGAGGAATGAGAGCCGGAGCTTGTTCGGTGGGGCTGGGCAACAGCAGATTCGCCCAAAGTGCGGGTTACCACTTCACGAACTAACCGTTTGATTTCCTCAGGGTCCGGGGTCATATTTACTCTAGTGATTGTTCATAATGAGGTACTTCGCCCCATTTAGAGAAAGGCCAGTAAATAAAAAGCGCCTTCCCCACAATATTCTCTCTGGGTAAAAAAGACCAGGTGTGAGAATCGCTGGAACTGTTCCGGTTGTCGCCCAAAACAAAATACTCTCCTTCCGGTACAGTCCATTGGCCGCGATAGGTAGGTGGGGCGGCAATATAAGGCTCGTCCAGGGCAACGCCGTTCACCGTCACCACGCCATTTTCAATGATTATGTTGTCGCCGGGCAAGCCAATAACCCGTTTAATCAAATTCAAATCGCTGGTAGGATGATGGAAAACAATAATATCGCCTCGTTCCGGTTCGCTCAGGTAATAGCTGAGGTTATTCACAATCAGGTATTCGCTGTCCTGCAAAGTGGGGTTCATGCTGCTGCCATCAATACGGTAACGCCCCACTAAACTATTGACCAGAAAAAAGATGAAAAAGGTAAGGAGTAATGTTTCGATTAACTCCCGGACGAATACCTCGGCAGGTTGTTTTTTAGACGTTTCGGCAGGAACATCTGCCGCCGGGGGTAGTTGGGTTTGAGTGGACTCGGTTAGAGCCATGAGCTTTTGTATCTCCTGTTATTCGTTGCAGATTATAGTCAGGCAAAATAAGCTGCGCAAACAGTTCTGATTTTATGATTTTGCCTGTGTGCATTGTATCCTAGTAGAGATTGTCTTTTCCGTAAAGTTTTTTATACCTTTTGCTTAGGGAAATGGCCTCGTTGGTTGTTTGCATCCCTAAATGGGCAGGGATATACTTATGGGTAGTGGGCCATTAGCTCAGCTGGCAGAGCAGTGGACTTTTAATCCATTGGTCGCAGGTTCGAATCCTGCATGGCCCATTTTGCATATTTGGTAGACGCCTGGGATGTTTTCCGGGCGTTTTGTTTTGGGACGGGCAAACAATGAATATGAAACGATATATTTACCTCGAAGATATTCCTTTAGAAGAGGCGCGGGCAGCTTTTCAGATGGCTTTGGCAGAGGCGGACATGTGGCGGCCATTGGGCGTGGAGACTGTTTCGGTGGCGGAGGCAAACGGCCGTATCACCGCCGAAGCCATCTGGGCCAAACTTTCTTCGCCTCATTACCATGCCAGCGCCATGGATGGTTTTGCCGTGAGGGCCAAAGACACCGAAGCGGCCACCGAGACTCATCCCGTCCGTTTGACGCTGTGGGAAAGCTGGGACGAGCCGCCGGACGGCATGGTGGCCGCCCATCCCGTCAACACCGGCCACGCCATGCCCCCCTGGGCTAATGCTGTGGTGATGATTGAACACACCCAGCCGGTTAAGGATGAACAAGGGCGGGACGCCATAGAAATCCGCGCCTCTCTGGCCCCCTGGAACCACGTGCGGCCGATGGGGGAGGATATGGTGGCTACAGAACTGGTGCTGCCCGCCAACCACAAATTACGTCCCGTGGATTTGGGCGCGTTGGCCGGATCGGGGCACGGCGCAATCAAGGTGTACCGCCGACCCCGCGTAGCCATCATTCCTACGGGTTCGGAACTGGTGACGGTGGAAACGGTAGCCGAGTTGGGTATCCAGCCGGGGCGGATTATTGAGTACAACAGTATTGTTTTGGCGGCACAAGTGGAAAACTGGGGCGGGATTCCTACTCGTTGGGCCATTGTCCCCGATGAGTTTGAGGCGTTGCAAACGGCCGTGCGCCAGGCCGCCCAATCCCACGATCTGATCCTCCTCAACGCCGGTTCCTCCGCCGGCAGCGAAGATTACACGGCCCACGTCGTTCAGGCACTCGGCCGGCTGTTGGTGCATGGCGTCGCCGTCCGGCCAGGGCATCCTGTTGTTATGGGTATGGTTGAGAATGACAAGGTGACAAGGTGGCAAGGTGACAAGGTGACAGATGCAGACAATCACCCTGTCACCTTGTCACCCCCTCACCTTGTCACCCCCATAATAGGCGTGCCCGGCTACCCCGTCAGCGCGGCATTGACCGGGGAAATTTTTATAGAGCCGATTTTGGCCCGGTGGTTGGGGCAACGGCCGTATGAACCGCCCACCATCCAGGCCACCCTCACCCGCAAAATTGCTTCCCACACCGGCGACGACGATTACGTGCGCGTGGCTGTGGGGCAGGTGGGGGACAAGGTGATAGCCACACCGATCAGCCGCGGGGCCGGCGTAATTACTTCCCTGGTGCGGGCGGATGGTATTGTGCGCATTCCTCGTTTCAGCGAAGGGGAAGATATGGGCACGGCCGTCACCGTCCACCTCTACCGCTCCCCCGCCGAGATTGCCCGCACGATTTTGACTATTGGCAGCCACGATTTGACGCTGGATTTGCTGGCCCAATTTCTGGCCGAACGGGGCGACCGGCGGCTGGCTTCGGCGCACGTGGGCAGTCTGAGCGGGTTGGTGGCCCTGCGCCGCGGTGAAGCGCATCTGGCTGGCTCTCATTTGCTGGACGAGGTAACGGGGGAATATAACGTGAGTTATGTCAAGCGTTATCTGCCCAGCCAGGGCGTGGTTTTGGTAGCATTGGTCGGCCGGGAGCAGGGCTGGATTGTGCCGCCAGGGAATCCCCAAGGGTTGTCCGGCTGGGCGGATGCGGCTAACCCGGACGTGCGTATTGTCAACCGGCAGCGCGGCGCGGGGACGCGGGTGCTGCTGGATTTTGAGTTGGGTAAACTGGGCATCACGCCGGAACAGGTGCGCGGCTATGACCGGGAGGAGTATACCCATCTGGCGGTGGCGGCGGCAGTGGCTTCCGGCGCGGCCGACGCCGGGTTGGGCATTCGCGCCGCTGCCCGCGCCTTGCAACTGGATTTTGTACCGTTGGCTCAGGAGCGGTATGAGTTGGTCATCCCCACACAGCATTATGAGAGCGATTTGCTACGGCCGTTACTGGACTTACTCCACGACGCTGAATTTAAGACGGCCGTATCTTCCCTGCCCGGTTATGACGTGAGCATTATGGGACAGGCGAGAGAGATTCAGTAAAGCCGGTTTTTAGCCGCGGATTGCGCGGATTTGGGGGATTGGTTGTATAAAAATCTGCGCTAATCCGCGTAATCCGCGGCCTGAATTGAAATTGGAGAATAACATGAACTTTGCGGCCGATTTACACAACCACACCACCGCTTCTGACGGCGAATATACGCCGACGGAATTGGTGCAGAGAGCCAAAGAATTGGGGCTTACGGCCGTAGGCGTCACCGATCACGACACCTTAAACGGCCTGGACGAGGCGTTGGTTGCTGGAGAAGAACTCGGCATTCGTGTTGTTCCCGGCGTAGAAGTTTCCCTGCGCTTTCGCCGCGAATATTTTACCGGCACACTGCATTATCTGCTTTACATTCCTTACGCTTTGTTGGCCGATGACCGGTTCCGTCAGATGGCGCTGGATATTTTCAGCCAGGGGCGGGGCGCCGGGTTGGTGCGGGCGCGAGTGGGGGCGATTAACGCCGAATTTGGCCCAGCCGGAAAGACGCCCCTTTTACAGCGTGACCTGACGCCGGAGGAAATCGAAACGCTGGCTCCCAACGTCACCCGCCGCCATTTTGCTCTGGCCCTCAGCCAGAATCACGGTCTGGACAAGGCCCAAATCACCCAACTTATCGGCAATGACAGCCCGGCTTACGTTCCTTCCGGCATTGATCCGCGCCAGCTAACGCCGCTGCTGCACGCTTACCCGCAGTTGGTGCGCGTGTTTGCCCATCCGGCTGCCGGTTCTTATCCCGGTGAGAGCCTTTACAATGAGGTTCTGCCCCCGATTGAAATTGTAGACCGGCTGATGCCGGAATTTCTGGACGACGATTTGCTGGGGCTGGACGGGCTGGAAGTGCATTATCCTGGCCACGTGGCGCAACATGAGGCGCTGATGGTGACATGGGCGCAAAAGTACGGCTTGATGATGACGGGCGGGTCGGATTGTCATGACAGGGTGAAACGGCCGTTAGGAATAGCTGGCGTCTCGCTGGCCGAATTAAATAAATTGTTGGCTAAACTTGATTGAATTCTATGGAAATCTGTCGGCCCCGACTGGTACGTGAAACCAGCCGGGGCTTTTTTTATTTTCCGGACAGTTTGCCATAGTGCGGTAGGCTGCCTTACTGTAAATGCGGTTTTATGGCCTGAAACGGGAGCGATCCGGGGAATATTTAGTACGTTGGTGCTAGTGTAACAATTTTTGTAAGGTCATTTCACTAAATTAGCGGCAACCCTTAAGAAAAGGGTGATCCTCAGGAAGAGAACGGGAGTTTCAGCAGTAACGGAATTAAAAATTGAATTGGATACACCTGACTGACTTTATCTGGTTGGAAGACTCTGAAAGCTTCCGCGGAATAGAGCAGTGGACTGCATAAAAGCGGTAAGCGTTGAGAGCAAGGATGCAAAGGTATGAACGGGAAAATGCTTTCCAAGATGATATTTGGGGGAACACGGCCGTTTTTTATAGTATTGGTTATTGTTACGGCCCTCGTTGGTTTGAGCCAGCCTCATTTTTCTCAGGCGGCGCCTCCCCAGACAATTAACACATTCCCCTATACAGAAAATTTTGACAGTTTTGCGCTGTGCGACACAACGCCCGGCGAACCCTGCCTGTTGAGCGGCGAGTGGATTAATGTCACCGGCGACGATATGGACTGGACGGTAAACAGCGGCGGCACACCTTCGTTCAATACCGGGCCGTCAGCCGATCACACAAGCGGCAGCGGTAATTATTTGTATACCGAATCCAGCAGCCCCAACTTCGACAAGCAAGCCAACCTTATCTCACCCCGGATTGATTTATCTGGCGGTATTACCAGTCCCTGGCTTTCTTTTTGGTACCATATGTCTGGCGCAACCATGGGCGTCATGCACGTGGATATTAGCACAGATGACGGGGCAACCTGGACTAACGATGTTATTCCGGCCTGGACAGATAACCAGGATGCGTGGCAGGAAAAAATATTTAGCCTGGAACCATACGTGGGGCAAAGCCAGGTGCGTATCCGTTTTCGCGGCATAACCGGCTCAGGCTGGCAGAGTGACATGGCTATTGACGATTTTATGATTTATGAGCCAGCGCCGGGGATTCGGTTCTTGACGCCCTGGTCTGGCAGCTTGACGTTGTATGAGAATGGCCCGGCTCAGACGTATCAAATAGGGTTGTGGACCGTTCCTGCCGGCGATGTGGAAATTACGGTAACGGCCGACTCACAAAGCGAGGTCAGTTTGGACGGCAGCAATTTTGCCGCTGCCCAAACCTTTGTCCTGAACGGCACGACCGTACAGAACATTACCGTTCGCGCCATAGATGATTCCATTATTGAGGGAACGCACGCCACAACCATCACCCATACCATTACCGCTACGGCCGATCCCGCCAATTATCCCTCCACAACTAGCATTCCCGGTATCAACGCGGCCGTGAGCGATAACGATTTTGACAGCGACGGAGACGGTATTGCCGACGCTTACGACAGCGATCCTAACGATCCTGATATTCCCGGCAGTTATCCCTCCGTTACCTACCTGACCACTGTTGATAACGAAGATAATATCCAGAGTGGCAATCCTGATGGAGATTTGGGCAGCTGCACCTTCAACACCAGCACCACCCACCCCATTGAGTTTAACATTTTTGTGGACGAAGCTTTACCTATGTCCAGCGCTTATCTCTCCCTTTTTGTCGAAGACGTGGACTGGCCAGATGAACAAAACGAAGTTTTCCTGAACGGCCGTTCGCTGGGATATATCATTGGTGAGGATGGATTGAACTATTCCACCATGTTGGTCATCCCCGACATTTCCTGGGTGCAATGGGGCAACAACCTGGTGCAGATTGACGTAGACCAGTTAAATACAGGCTGGTGGTGCGCCAATGTGCAGAGCGGGCAGTTGGTAACAGATTTCCAAAGCGGGCAAAATGACGCCTACATCCGCAACGTGGATACGGACAGTAATGTATATCCATACGGCAGCGCGGTCACGACGACGCTGGAAGTAGATACGAAGCTCATCACCCAAACAACCCGCCTGGAACTGATTTTGCGCGACCCTAACGGCGCAATCATTGATTTTGACTCTAATCCGGCTGCCCGCAACTGGAATGTTACCGGTACGGCCGATGAACCGTATCAGTGGACGTTTACACTGCCGGTAACGGGCACGGCCGGTTTGTGGGGCGTGACGCTGACGGTTTACGATACGAATACCGGCGCTTTTCAGGATACGCAGACGGTATCCTTTGCCGTGCCGGATTTGTCGGTCGTCTTGCCGACTATTGCCAGCATTACGCCGGATAATGGGTATGAGACCCAGGCCACGGCCGTCACCATCCAAGGCGCCAATTTCGACAGCAGCGCCACCTGCACTGTAGGCGGCTTGAGCCTGAGCAACGCTGTTGTGGTAGATAACAACACGATCACCGGCAACGTCTCGGCTGCGCTAACGCCCGGCGTATACGACGTAGTTTGCACTAACGCCTTTGGCAACGGCACGTTGAGTGCCGGTTTTACGGTAAAAGACGCCCCGGACGCAAATGATGACACGGCAACGACGCCGGAAGACACGGCCGTAACCATCAATGCGCTTGACAACGACGTAGATACCGACAGCAGCCTGACGATTACGGCCGTTGGCGCAGCCAGCGATGGCGCGGCTGTAACCAACGGCAGCGTCATCACCTACACCCCTGCGCTCAACTTCAACGGTACAGACGTCTTTACCTACACGGTCAGCGACGGCGCGTTGAGCGACACGGCGATGGTAACGGTGACGGTGACGGCCGTCAACGATGCCCCCACAGCCGCAGACGATACGGCGACAACCAACGAAGATACGGCCGTCACCATCACCCCGCCAGTGAACGACGTGGAGGGGGACAGCCTGACAATTACCCCTGGTGCGCCGGGCAGCGGTACAGCCGTAGCCGCCGGAACAACTATCACTTACACCCCTGCGCTCAATTTCAACGGTACAGACGTCTTTACCTACACGGTCAGCGACGGCTCTTTGAGCGATACGGCGACAGTGACGGTGATAGTTAACGCCGTCAACGATGCCCCCACAGCCACAGACGACACGGCGACGACCAACGAAGATACGGCCGTAACCATCACCCCGGCGGTGAGCGACGTGGATGGAGACAGTTTGACAATTACTCCCGGCACGCCGGGCAGCGGTACGGCCGTAGCCGCCGGAACAACTATCACTTACACTCCTGCGCTCAACTTCAACGGCACAGACGTCTTTACCTACACGGTCAGCGATGGTGCGCTGAGCGATACGGCGACGGTAACGGTGACGGTTATGGCCGTCAACGACGCGCCCGCAGCCAGTGACGACAGTTACGACGCTGTGCAAAACGCCACCCTGATTGTGGCCGCACCCGGCGTGCTGGATGGCGACAGCGATGTGGACGGTGACGGGTTGACGGCCGTTCTGGAAACCGCCCCTGTTACTGGAACCCTGGTTATCAGCCCGGACGGTTCTTTCCATTACACTCCACCGGTTGGCTACACCGGTGCAGTTACCTTCACCTACCACGCTGACGACGGGGCGGCCCAATCCGCACCGGCAACCGTGACAATTGACGTACAGGTGGACACGGACGGCGATGGTTTCTCCGACGCCGCCGAAGGCAGCGCCGATTCCGATAGCGATGGCATCCCGGATTACCTGGAGCCGAATAACCGAGATACGGATAACGATGGTACGGCTGACTATTTGGACAACGACGATGACGGTGATGGCGTAACCACCGCCGCAGAATGCCCTACCGGTATTCCCTGCCGGGACAGCGACGGGGACGGTACACCCGATTATCTGGACAGCGACGATGACGGTGACGGGGTCATCACGGCCACCGAGGGGAGCGCCGATTCCGATGGCGACGGCATCCCGGATTACCTGGAGCCAAACGACCAGGATACGGACGGCGACGGCGTAGCCAACCATCTGGACAACGACGATGACGGGGACGGCGTGTCCACGGCAACCGAATGCAGCAGCGGTATCCCCTGCCCGGACAGCGACGGTGACGGTACGGCCGATTATCTGGATAATGACGATGACGGAGACGGCGTACCCACTGCCAATGAATGCCCCGGTGGCAACTGTGTGGATACGGACGGGGACGGCACGGCCGATTACCTGGACACAGACGATGATGGTGATGGTATTTCTACCAGTGATGAATGTTCCGGCGGTGTTTGCCCGGACAGCGACGGGGACGGGCTGCCCGATTATCTGGAAGACAATACTGCGAATACGGACGGAGACGGCCAGACCAATGATCAAGACGTGGATGATGATGGGGACGGCATCCCCACGGCGGATGAGTGCAGTGGTATCCCCTGCCCGGATACGAACGGAGACGGCACACCGGACTATCTGGACCCGAATGGCGCGCCAACGGCCGTAAACGACAGCTACAACACCGATGAAGATACTGCCCTGACAGTCAACGCCGCTTCCGGCGTCCTGGCGAACGACAGCGATGCGGATGGCCCGGCGCTGACCGTCTCGCTGGATCAAGATGTGAGCAACGGCTCGCTGACCTTGAATAGCGACGGCTCTTTCAGCTATACGCCCGACGCCAATTTCTCCGGCACGGACGGCTTCAGCTACATCGCCAGCGATGGTTACCTGACGGCGACGGCGACAGTGACGATTACCATTGCGCCGATCAATGACGCGCCGACGGCCAACGATGACAATGGCGGCGGCACAGATGAAGACACTTCCTTTACTACCGCCAACGTGTTGGCTAATGACAGCGACTCGGAAAATGATGCTTTAAGCGTCAACGGTGTGGACACAACGGGTACGCGGGGCAGCGTAACCAGCAATAATGACGGCACGTTTGCTTATGACCCCAACGGCCGGTTTGAATATCTGGCAGTGGGGGAGACGGCCGTAGACAGCTTTGACTATACGGTGAGTGACGGCGATCTGACGGATACGGCCACTGTTACGGTAACCATCAATGGTGTGAACGACGCGCCTGCGGCCGTGGCTGACAACGCAGCGACAGACGAGGCGACGGCCGTCACCATCTCTGTGCTGGGTAATGACAGCGACCCGGATACCAGCGATACGCTGTCTGTGACGGGCGTCATCACTACCGGCACGCAGGGCGTGGTGACGCTTGGCGGCGGCGTTCAGTATGACCCGAATGGAGCGTTTGATTATCTGGACGCGGGGGCGACGGCGACAGATGTGTTTACCTATACTGTCAGCGACGGGCGCGGCGGGACGGATACGGCCGTTGTTACCATCACCATCAACGGCCTGAATGACGCGCCGGCAGCCAACGACGACAGCGCCGCGACGGATGAGGATACTCCCATCACCATCTCTAACGCGCTGGACAATGACAATGACCCCAACGGGGACAGTCTGAGCGTGACTGGCGTTATTACGACCGGCACGCAGGGCGTGGTGACGGACAATGGCGACGGTACGTTTGGTTACGATCCCAACGGCCAGTTTGACTATCTGGCGGTGGGGGCGACGGCTGCGGATGTGTTTACGTACACGGTAAGCGATGGCAGTTTGACGGATACGGCCGTCGTTACAATAACGATAAACGGTGTGAATGATTTACCATTGGCCGTTGACGATACGGCGAATACAGAGGAAGACATGAGTCGCGTTATCAATGTGCGGGGGAATGACAGCGACGTGGACGGGGATACTTTAACGGTGACGGTGACGGGTATTCCGGCCAACGGTGCGGCCGTGACGGATGGCGATACAGTGACGTATACGCCTGACGCTGATTTCTTTGGTACGGATGTGTTTACTTATACTGTTAGTGATGGTAATGGCGGTCTGGCAACTGCCAGTATTACGGTAACAGTGGGGGCGGTGAATGATCCGCCTTTGGCTGCCAATGAAGTGACGACGACGGATGAAGATACGGCTATGTTTGTGAATGTGCTGAATATGGTCTCTGACACGGACGGGGATACGGTAAGTGTTGTGGCCGTAACAGACCCGGCGCATGGTACGGCCGTCATTCAGGGCAATCAGATACTTTACACGCCAGACGCCAACTACAATGGCCCGGATAGTTTTGACTATACAGTGAGCGATGGCAGCCTGACCAGTACGGGAACCATTAACGTGACGGTTAACCCGGTGAATGATTTGCCGACAGCCCATGATGATGCGGCTGAAACGGAACGAGATACGGCCGTAACCATTCCGATTTTGACTAATGACGCCGATCCGGTAGAAGGAGATAGTCTGACGATTGTTTCTGTGGGAACTCCGGTGTATGGTACGGCCGTGATCAATGGCGGGGTCATTGTCTACACGCCCGCTTCTGGCTTTACGGGAGTGGATACGTTCAGCTACACCATTTCCGACGGGACGGATACGGCGACGGCCACGGTGACGGTGACGGTGAACCAGACGGGTTATGCGTTATACCTGCCTTTAATCATCAGGCCGTAATCGTAGAAAAACCGGTTTACCAGCGCGGCGCGCCGAAAGGTGCGCCGCGCTTTTTGTATTCTTCACGCTTTTTTCACGGTAATAGTACCATTGTGCTATGACCCATGCGGCATATACGTTTGGGAGACAGGTTAATATAATATTTCCAGGTAAATGAACATAATGCGGTAAACTGCAAGTTGCCGGTTGCAAGTTGCAGGCTGCAAGCGACCACGGCATAACATTCGCGCGGTTAACATAATTGTTGGCGGGGGAATGCCAGGCGAACTCACAAGGTGAGGATTTATGAAACAAAGAAGTAGTTTGGTATTCAGAATACAATTTGTCGGTATAGGGCTGGCTTTGCTTTTGTTGGCAATGTTGGGTGGCGTGGCTTTGGCTGCCCCGCCGGTGATTAACGATCAGACGTTCAGTGTGCTGGAAAACAGCGCCGCGGGCACGTTTGTCGGGGATGTGGGGCCGGATACGTATACTTATTCTATTACGGCCGGAAACAGCAGCGGCGCTTTCGCCATCAACCCCGCTACGGGCGACATTACCGTAGCCGACGGCTCCCAAATCAATTATGAAGTAACCACCCAGTTTGTCCTCACGGTGCAGGCGGACAATGCGGAAGGTTCGGATACGGCGACGATTACCATTGACGTAATCAACGTGAACGACGCGCCGGTGATTACGCCCGGCCAGGCTTTCAGCGTAACGGAAAACAGTCCGTCCGGCGCGTCTGTGGGTACGGTTCAGGCGACTGATCCCGATCCGGGCGATACGTTGAGTTACAGCATCATTGCCGGGAATACGGGAAACGCTTTTATGATTAACGCCAGCACGGGCGAAATTCAGGTGCAGACAAGCAGCGCTCTCAATTTTGAGGTGGGGCCGACGACGTATGACCTGATCGTTTCGGTGACGGACGGCGGGTTGAGCGATACGGACGTGGTGACGATTAACATTCTGGACGCCAACGACCCGCCGGTGGCGGTGGATGACGATCCCGGTTACACCACGGCGGAAAATACGCCGCTGAACGGGGCGACGCCTTCTGTGCTGGTCAATGACACGGATGAGGACGGAGATGCGTTGACGGCCGCGCTGGCCACAGGCCCGGCCAATGGTTCCGTCGTTCTGGACAGCTCCGGCGTCTTTACCTATACGCCCAACGTTAACTTTAATGGCGTGGATACTTTTACTTATTACGCCAATGACGGGACGGCTAATTCGCCCAACACAGCCACCGTCACCATTACCGTGACCGGCGTCAACGACCCGCCCACAGCCAACGACGACACGTTTGGCCCCACAGACGCAGATACTGTTCTGAACGTGACTGCGCCCGGCGTGTTGGGTAACGATTCCGACCCGGAAAATGACCCGCTGGCCGTCGCTTCTTTTACCAACCCTTCGGCGCAGGGGGCGGCGGTTAACGTGAACGGGGATGGCAGCTTCAGTTACGATCCCACAGGCGCGGCCGCTTTGCTGGCGCTGCCCCAGGGAAGCGTTGTCACGGACACGTTTACTTACGTGATTACGGACGGGGTTAATTTGTCTGCGGCCGCGACCGTTTCCGTAACGGTGACGGGGGTGAATGACTCGCCTACGGCCATTGCCCTGGATAACAATTCTGTGGCGGAAAACAGCCCGGCGGGCACGGCCGTAGGCAATTTCAGCGCCACAGACCCGGACAGCGGCGATACGTTTACCTACACCCTGGCGGCGGGGAGTGGCGATACCGGCAACGGTTCTTTCCAGATCGTGGGGAATCAACTGCAAACGGCCGCCGCTTTGGATTTCGAGACGCAATCCAGCTACTCCATCCGGGTGCGGGTGACAGACGCTGGCGGCTTGACGTTTGAAACGACGTTCACAATCAACGTGACCAACGTGAATGACGCGCCTACGGCCATCGCCCTGGATAACAATTCTGTGGCGGAAAACAGCCCGCCAGGCACGGCCGTTGGCAATTTCAGCGCGACGGATCAGGATGCCGGCGATACGTTTACCTATTCGCTGGTGGCCGGCACGGGCAGTACCGACAATGCTTCGTTCCAGATTGTGGGAAGTCAACTGCAAACCAACGCTGTTTTTGATTATGAAACGAAAAACAGCTACTCCATCCGGGTGCGGGTGACGGACGCTGGCGGGTTGACGTTTGAAACCACGTTCACGATCAACGTGACCAACGTGAATGAAGCGCCTACGGCTCTCGCCCTGGATAACAACTCTGTCCTGGAGGAGCAGGCGGCGGGCGCGGCCGTGGGCAATTTCAGCACGACAGACCCGGACAACGGCGACTCGTTTACCTACATCTTAACGGATACGGCGAATTATCCGGACAACAGTGCTTTTGCCATTGTCGGCGGGCAGTTGCAAACCAATGCTGTCCTCGATTTTGAAACGAAACCCAGCTACTCCATCCGGGTGCGCAGCACCGACAGCGGCGGCTTGTGGATCGAGCAAACATTTACCATTACGGTGACAGACGGCAACGACCCGCCCACGGACATTACCCTGAGCAACAATACGGTGGACGAAAACCAGCTGGCCGGCACGGTGGTGGGCGTGTTGGGCGGTACAGACCCGAATGTCGGCGATACGCTGACATTCTCCCTGGTTCCCGGCGCGGTGGACAACAGCTCTTTCGCCATCAATGGGACGAATCTGGAAACAAACGCCTCCTTTGATTACGAAGTGAAGAACAGCTATACCGTGCGTGTGCGGGTGACAGACCAGGGCGGCCTTTCTTACGAAGAGGATTTCGTCATCACCATTAACGACGTGAACGACGCGCCAACAGGCATCAGCCTGGACAATGCCAGCATTGCGGAAAACAACAGCGTGGGCGATCCGGTGGGTAACTTCAGCACAACGGATCAGGACGCTGGCGATACATTTACTTACGTCCTGACGGACACGACTAATTTCCCGGACAATAACGCATTCCAGATTGTGGACCTGGGCGGCGGTAATTTCCAACTGCAAGCCAACGCTGTCTTTGATTACGAAACGAAGAACAGTTATACCATCAAGGTGCGCAGCACAGACACAGGCGGCCTGTGGGTGGAAAAAACGTTGACTATCTCCATTACCGACGTGAACGAACCGCCAACGGACGTGACGCTGGATAACAACACGGTGGCGGAAAACCAGCCGCCGGGCACGTATATCGGCCAGTTGAGCGCCACAGACCCGGACAGCAGTTCCTTCACCTGGAGCCTGCCCGGCGGCGCGGCGGACAACAATCTGTTTACCGTGCTGGTCAATACGGGGCAGTTGTACACGAATGCCCCGTTTGATTACGAGGTGCAGAACAGCTATACCATTTCCGTGACGGTAAATGACGGGGCTAACGATTTCCAGAAGGCGTTGACTATTCAGATTACAAACGCGAATGACGCGCCAACGGCCGTAGACGACACCGGCCAGACCACAGACGAGGATACCGTCCTGAACGTGAGCGCGCCGGGCGTGCTGGGCAACGATACCGACCCGGAAAATGACCCGCTCTCCGTTTCCGGCGCGGACAGCGCCAGCGCCCAGGGCGCGGCCGTGACGGTGAACGGAGACGGCAGCTTCAGCTATGACCCGGCAGGCGCGGCGGCGCTGCAAGCGTTGGCTGCGGGCGAATCGCTCAACGATACGTTCAACTACATAGTAAGCGACGGCAACGGCGGCACGGATACGGGCACGGTGACGATTCAGGTGACGGGGGTGAATGACGCGCCTGTGGCCCAGGATGATACAGCCAATACGCCGCAGGATACGGCCGTCATCATCAACGTGCGCAGCAATGACACCGATCCGGACGCCAATGATACCTTGACGATTACGGCCGTGACCCAGGGCGGCAAAGGCAGCGTCACCCACGACGGTTCCACTGTTACCTACACGCCCAATTCTGGCGAGACAGGGGATGACAGTTTTACCTACACCATTGCCGACAGCCAGGGTATCACAGCTACGGCTCAAGTCAGCGTACATATCGGCCAATACCAGTTATTCCTGCCTCTCATCGTTAAACCCGGCCCGGCGGTGGACGCACCCGACCTGGTGGTGACCAATATCACGGCGACCAGCAGCGAAGTGCAAGTGACCATCCGCAATCAGGGAACGGCGGCCACGGCGACCGGCTTCTGGGTAGACTTTTACGTAGACCCGAATCCGGTTCCCACGCACGCCAACCAGCTTTGGGACGATTTGGGCAGCGAAGGAATTGCCTGGGGTATTACCATTCCCATCAATCCGGGCGAATCACTGACGCTGATTTACAGCACGGTTCCCGGCGCGCCTAACACGTTTGTTTCGGCTGACGACACGAACTTCACAGGGACGATGGCCGCGGGCACGCCAGTTTACGCCCAGGTAGATTCGGCGCACGTGGGCCGCGTCAATGGCGCTATTGAGGAAACGCATGAGATATTGGGCGAAGCGTATAACAATGTGTCCCAAATGTTTACTTCTACAGTGGCCGGTGCGGTTGCGGATACGGCCGTGTTCCTGCCGGATGCCGTAGAAGCAGAATTTGATTTACCGGTACGGTAATAAGAGATTGGGAGATTAGAGATTGGCAGTTATCCAATCTCTAATCTCCAATCTCCAAAGGAAGTTATTATTATGGAGAAAAAAATCATTCAGAGTCGTCATTTCTTTTTATTCATGCTGGGAGCAGCCACGATATTGGCTTTGTTCATTGTCAATCGGACGATGGCGGAAGATTATACGCTGCCGCCGCGCAATGATAATACACAGATTAACCAGGCAGCCGTTCCGGTGGGCAGCCGCTTGCAATTAAAAACCGGTTTTGGCGAATCCTGGTCCTGGGATACGATGCAGTGGCAGGATGTCTGGACGGTGGTGCAGTGGCAGGATGATAAGGGCGAATGGTTCGATGTGAGCGGCTGGCAAGGCAATCTGGACAGTATTGCTCAGAAAGAAGAGGGCTGGGTAGCTGTCAAAGAATGGTGGACGGCCGACGATGTATTGGGTACCGGGCCGTACCGTTGGCAGGCATACAGCCATCCGGGCGGCGATTTGTTGGCTACCAGTGATCCGTTTTATTTAGCAGGCGCCTCTGGGGGATTGGTGACAGTTGATATTGAGTTGACCCCCTGATTTATAAGCCGTATCCGTTTTTAGGCAACGGCCGTATCTCTTTCGCATGTAGTGAGAGGGATACGGCCGTTGTGCTTTCCGGTCTCTGGTTGCCATGTTATATGCGTCTGTTTATACTTCTCTTGTAGAATGAACTGATTGTTTGTTCGTTGTTTGTCAATGAAGGAGCATACCATGGATGCTATTCTAACGCCGGAACAGGAAGAACTGCTCAAACGCACCCGCGATGTGCTGGGGCAACTGCGCGAACTGCTGGGCGCGGCCAACACCGTCCCGGAAGACCGGACAGCCCTGGCCGACTCCATCCGCCAACTGGATGAATTATTCTTGCTGGTTGTCGCTGGAGAGTTCAATTCCGGCAAATCTGCCTTTATCAATGCCTTACTGGGGCAGAATTTGTTGCAGGAAGGGGTAACGCCTACCACCAGCCAGATTTTTCTTATTAAATACGGTGAAAGCAGCCAACAAATTCCTGGCGACAAAGGGTTATGGATTCAAACTGTGCCGGTGGAAATGCTCCAAAAAATCTCCATTGTGGATACGCCGGGAACCAACGCCATTTTACGTGAACATGAGACGTTGACGGCCGAATTTATCCCGCGCAGCGATCTGGTTTTGTTTATCACGTCGGCCGACCGACCTTTTACGGAAAGTGAACGCGCTTTTCTCTCGCAAATCCGGGATTGGGGCAAGAAGATTGTGCTGGTAGTGAACAAGATTGATATTTTGGGAGAAGCGGCAGAGCGGGAGCAGGTGATCGCTTTTGTTAAAGACGCGGCTAATAATCTGATAGGAGAAATTTCCGCTGTATTTGCCGCGTCGGCCAAACAGGCGCAGCAGGCCAAATCCGGCCAACCGCAGTTGTGGGATACCAGCGGCTTTGAACCTTTGGAACAATTTATCCATGATACGCTGGACGATGACGGCCGTTTCCGTCTCAAATTGCTCAACCCCCTCGGCGTCGGCCTGAAACTGGTCAAAAAACAACTATCCAGCGCCGAACACGACCTGGACTCGCTGCAAGAAGATCAGCAATTACTGGCTGACATCCAGCGGCAGATGGTCTATTACGACGAGGATATGCAGCGCACCTTCCAGGCGCGGATGAGTGAGATTGACAACGTCTTGTACGGCATGGAGAACCGGGGGAATGCCTTTTTTGACGAATATATTCGTTTCGGCCGTATTCCCGATCTCATTCGCAGCAGCAAGATTGAGAAGGCGTTTGAGGAGCAGGTTGTGGCCGATTCGCCCAAACAGATTGAGCGGCAGGTGGACGAGTTGATTGACTGGATGGTGGAGCAGGATTTACGGCAGTGGACGGCCGTAGCCGAACACATGGCCCAACGCAGAGATGCTTATGACAATCGAGTGGTAGGCCAATCCGGCCCCAAAGAGGGCACACTGGCCTATGACCGGCAGCGGCTCATCAACTCCATCGGCCTGGCGACGGAAAAGGCGGTGGCTTCTTATGATCGGGACAAGGAGGCGGAACAAATTGCGGAAGCGGCGCGGGCGGCCGTGTTCAACACCGGTTTGGCAGGCATTGGCGTCGGCATTGGCGTAGCCATCGCCGCCGCCGCGCACGTGGTCTGGCTGGACGTTACCGGCATTCTGGCCGGCCTGACGGCCGCCGCCCTGGGCCTGTTCATCCTGCCTTCCCGGCGGCGCAAGGCCAAAAAAGAACTGGCAGAAAAACTGGCCGCCTTGCGCCACGATTTGACGACCAGCTTGACTGAGCAGTTTGAACGGGAGATGCGGCGCGGGGCGCAGCGCATTGAAGACACGGTTGCTCCCTTCGCCCGTTTTGTCCGCGCGGAAAATGAACGGCTCACGGCGCAGCGGGACGAATTGGTGGAAATTGAAGCCCATATTGTGGGCTTGCAGGCGCAGTTGAATTTGCAAAAAATGGCCGAGAACGACCTGGAAAATGTTGTGAACCAGCAGATGTAAGCTCTCTGGGAAAAGGAATTTCATGAGTTATTTACCACTTTTTGAGACCGGTAAAACGATTCAAGCAGAGTTTTCGCTTGATGCGGATATTGTACTTTATCAGGGTGACACGGACGATTTTATTGATAGTTTGCCTGACGAGTCTGTTAAATTGATCATCACATCGCCGCCGTACAATTTGGGTAAGGCGTATGAAACAAAGGTTTCTGTAGAAAAATATCTGGCTGACCAGTCTCGGACAATTGCCAAACTTTACCGTATTTTGCACCCACAAGGCAGTATTTGCTGGCAGGTGGGGAATTTTGTGGAAAAAGGAGAAGTGTTTCCCTTAGACATTTATTATTATCCGATCTTCAAGGAAATGGGGTTGTACTTACGTAACAGGATTATCTGGCATTTTGGACATGGGCTGCATACGAAAAAGCGTTTTTCCGGGCGATATGAGACGATTTTATGGTTTACGAAAGGTAAAGAATATACCTTCAATCTTGATCCGGTGCGGGTTCCCTCAAAGTATCCGGGCAAACGTCATTACAAGGGGCCGAACAAGGGAAAATTATCAGGCAACCCGAAAGGGAAAAATCCTTCTGACGTGTGGGAGGGACTGGTTTTGGAATGGGATGAATGTTTTTGGGCAATCCCCAATGTCAAGTCTAACCATCCTGAAAAAACGAGCCACCCTTGCCAGTTTCCCATTGAACTGGTTGAGCGTTTGGTATTGGCCCTGACGGATGAAGGCGACCGGGTGTTTGATCCGTATGCGGGCGTGGGGTCTGCGTTAATTGCGGCAATAAAGCGAAACCGCAAGGCGTTGGGCAGTGAGCGGGAAGCGGAATATGTGGCGATTGCCAAAGAACGGATACAGGCTTATTTCGATGGGACGCTGCGGATACGGCCATTAGGCAAACCCGTTTACAAACCAACCGGCCGGGAAAAAGTAGCCCAAATCCCGCCTGAGTGGCAGACGATAGAACAACCGCGCCTTTTAGAAGAAAAGGGGAAGTACGAATGAAAATTGGGGGCGTTTACTCATTCAAGCACGGGCGGGAGATAATTGAAAGGGATTTTGCGGCGGAATTGGCGCAAGTGCAGGAGATTATTGAGTCTGTAGATGGTTCTCTGCACAGAACAAAAGTGAGCCGGGAAAAAACGATGCCCGGTCGGAAGCTATACAAACCGAGTTCTCTCAATCAGGCATTTAGCCGGGCATTTGAGGTGCGGCAATGGCAAAAATATAAAGTTTTGTGCGATTATCCTACAGAATTTTACACAGAAGATTATACACCGTCTACGCATGTGCGCGGCGCTTATCGAGAGATGGATTTTGTAAAAAATCGCGTGGGTGTTGAAGTACAATTCGGGAAATATGCGTTCATGGTTTATAACGTTTGTGCCAAGATGACAATTTTTCACAGACAGGGCGTTATTGATGCAGGGATTGAGATTGTGCCTTTGAAAGAGTTGGCCAATGAAATGTCTACCGGCGTTTCTTGCTTTGAGCAGTTTGTTTGGGATTTGGAGCATCGAGGTGTGGCGGATATAGATATTCCGGTATTAATTTTGGGCATAACGGTATAGGGAGGCTGTGGTGATTCCAGACGAACAGCGGGACGAACTGATTCAGGCGGCGCGTGCGGCCAGGGCGAAAGCGTATGCGCCGTATTCCCAGTACCGGGTGGGAGCGGCCGTTTTGGTGGACGACGGCCGTTGCCCTGGGCTTGTTCATTGTTGAACTTGCCGGAAGCCGTCGTTTGCCTTTGCGCACTTCGCATCCTTTGCGGTTTAATTTTCGGACAAGACCTGTAATTTACAAGAAAGGTAAGCGTTCACACTCCCCCGAAATTGGACGCTGATTAACGCAGATAACGCTGATTTTTTATTGTTTTTCGGCGTTTATCAGTGA
>JALUPA010000585.1 GCA_027054335.1 Ardenticatenaceae bacterium | reverse complement strand
TCATTTGCAGCCCGACAAACCCGCCGCGCTGCGTCGTCGCCGGGTCGTCATGGCCGCCGGTGAGGGGGAGGAAAAAGAGACGGCCGTCCTCTTCCGTCCCGGCCAACTCCGCATCCAGCGCGGCAAACATTGTCTGACGGGATACGGCCGTATCCATCCCGCGCCACGCCTGATTAACCCACCATTCCAGCGACGCACCCAGCCCGCCCAGCGATTGGGAAATAGTGTACCGCTCCGGCAGCACGTGAAAATTCCAGTCCAATGCCGTCGGCACACTGTCCATCTCCGGGACCGCCATCACCCCGGTAAAGACCCAGGCCGTGCCACAGGCCAACAGCAGCTTGCCCGGTGCAATTACCCCCAACCCCAACGCCGTGCAGCCCTGATCGTGCCCACCATTCACCAACACCGAGCCATCCGTCAGGCCGGTCACGCGGCATACCTCCGGCAAAATTTCGCCAATGATCGCCCCGGCCGGCCAGATGGGCGATAGTTGATCGGGCGTAATCCCGGCTAAGGCGCACAACGCATCACTCCAATCGCCCGTGCGGATGTCTACCAACTGCATCCCGCCGCCATTGGAGGGATTGGTGGCAATCTGTCCGGTCAGCCGGTAAGCGATAAAATCATTGACGGAAAAATAGCGGCGGGCGGCGGCAAAGGTATCCGGATCGTGTTGGCGCAGCCAGGCGATGGTGGGCAGGGGTAGCCCCGGATAGAGTGACCAGCCGCTGATCGGTTTGACTTGGGACTGAACGCCGGCCTCACGCCACTGCCGGACTAATTCTTCGGTACGGCCGTCCAGCCAGGTAATAATCGGGTGAACGGGGTTGCCATCGCCATCAGCAGGCAGCAGCGAACCGCTTTGGGCCGCCATGCACACTGCCTGCACGGACACATCCGGGCCAATTTGGGCGGTGATTTGGGATACGGCCGTCACCACCGCCTGCCACACTTCCTCCGGCTCCTGCTCCACCCAGCCCGGCTGCCGGGTGATGTTGCTATACGGCCGTGAAGCCCCCCGCGCCACTTCCTCGCCCGCCAAATCAAACAACACCGCCTTCGTAGACGTTGTACCCACGTCCAGGCCCAGGATCGTCTTCATGAGGGAACCACAGAGGCACGGAGACACAGAGAAGGATTTGGCTTGAAGCGCAAAAATCTCTGCGCCTCTGTGTCTCTGTGGTAAAAATCATTACCCATGATCATGCTTCCGGTGACCAAAGCGCTGCCCGCCATCTACGGCCAACGCCTCACCCGTCACATAATCCGCTTTCACGAAAAACAGCACTGCGTCAGCAATATCTTCCGGCCTGCCCCAGCGGTTGAGCAGCGTTTTGGCCGCTGTCTGAGCAATTTTTGCCTCGCTGTAATCGGGCGGCGGCAGCACCGGGCCGGGAGCCACGGCATTGACCCGCACCGCCGGAGCCAGTTCCAGCGCCAGTTGGCGGCTCATCGCCAGCAGCGCCGCTTTACCCACGCAGTGCGCCATAAAATCAGGCCACGGTTCGTAAGCGGCCAAATCAATGATGTTGACAATGGCCCCTGCCCCCCGCTCCAGCATGAGCGGGGCGACGGCATTGGCACAGTAAAACGCGCCGTTAATCAGGATGTTGGTCACACGATGCCAATCGTCGAGATCGTCGGTGGGAAAGGGTGTTGGCCGCCACAGGGAAGCACTGTTAACCAGAATGTCCACGCTGCCAAATTCGGCCTGGGCCGCCGCCACCATTGCCGCAACCTGTTCCGCGTCGCCGATATTGGCCTGGATGGGAAGTGCGCCGACGTTGCATGATTGGGCGGTTACGGCCGTAGCCTCTGCCGCCTCCGCCGAGGAATGATAATTAATCACCACATTCGCCCCAGCCCGCGCCAACGCCAACGTAATCGCCTTCCCTACCCGCACCGCACCGCCAGTAACGAGCGCAGTTTTACCTTGTGGATTCATTTTCTACCATGCCCGCCCGATGCTAAAGCAAAGGGCTACTAAACGACGACGAGTAAAACCCGTCTTTTTAAGCCCCTGTCTACGACGAGATAACCTACCTCAGTACTCAACATAGACCTGTTCACTTAATTCGTAAGCGGAATACCTCGTCCATAACATCATTGTATTTTTTCTCTGCTCAACCGAAATCTCACACCTTTGCATAGCTGTAATTAAATCCATGAATGTAATTGTCGTAAATTTACTACGCAACAATGCCCCAAAATCTTGTGCTGTCGCTTGAGCTGATTTATCCTCATCGTCACAGAATAGTGCTGTCTTCACAAAGCTATACACATTATTCTGCAACAAAGATTCTGCAATCATTTGGTTGCGAAATAACTGGTTAAACCTGCTCGTTGTTAGCTCCTGATAGCTGCCAACAAAGTTCCTGCTTACATCATAGAGTTTTTTGTATCGCTCAGAGCGGTATTCCTTTGGAGAAAAGGATTCTGTATATTTACACTCAATACCGATAAGCCCTATTTTGCCGTCTATCTCTACTTCAAGCGCCACATCATAAGCAGAATTATCGCCTGTAAATTTGGTCTTTGGCGTTGGGGCAAATTCAAACTTAACCTCCCGAAAATTTGTGATCTCCGGGAAAAACTGCTGAATAACTTCCAATGCAAATTTATGATCAAATGCTAACATCCCAAAAAAGTTAAAACATAGTGGCTGGCTAGAAAGCAAATTATTTTTCAAGCGATCAATTTGTATGATGCCAGCAGATTTACGGGAAGGATCATTATGAATCGCAGCAACATCCAGAGCTAATTGACCGATTTCCGGAGTGATGAAATTACCGAGGTATCCATCATAATCTGGCACCGTACTACAAATTTTTTTATCCTTTGAGTTAGGTCGCCGGCCCTGTTCTTGTTTAAGCACAAATGCTCGCCACCAACCTTGATGGATTCTTGCTTTTTTTATCCGTCCGGTATCGCTTGCTGCAATTTCACCAACAATAGGTTTTAATTCCACTAGCTACTCCAACATTCCAGATCAAAAGCTAACACCTTATTATATGGCACGGATCAATAACTTTAACACAAATTAAAGTTTGCTATTTATCGCGGCTAACTTTTTACCACAACGCCTGCCCGCTCAAACAAGTTGGCACAGGTTTGCCGCGCCCGTACCAGCAGGGCTTTTTCGTCGAGGAACAGGATTTGCTTGTTTTGCATGAGGATACGGCCGTCCACAATCACCGTATCCACATCCCGCACACTGGCGTTATAAACCAGCGCCGACGGCACACGATGCACCGGCATCGCCAGCGGCGTATCCAGATCAACCAACACCACATCCGCCTTCTTGCCCGGTTCCAGCGAACCAATTTGCTGCGGCAGCCCAAACGCCGCTGCGCCGCTGCGACAGGCCATCCACAACACATCTTCCGGCAGTAAAACCATCGCGTCCAGCGAATTGACCTTGTGCAGCAGGGCCGTCGTCTTCAGCAGTTCCATCATATCCTGACTGTTGTTGCTGCCGGGGCCGTCCGTGCCCAACGCCACCGTGATGCCCCGCACCAGCATCTCCGGCACACGGGCCACGCCGGAGGCCAGATACATATTGCTCACCGGGCAGTGGACGACAATGGCCTCGTGTTTGGCGATGAGGGCCAGCTCGTTATCGTCCAGCCAAACGCTGTGAACCAACTGCATTTGCGGCCCCAACACGCCAATATCGGCCAGCCATTCGATGTGCCGGCTGCCCCGCGCTTCCAGGTTCATATCTACTTCGGTTTTGGTTTCGGCCACGTGGATGTGGGTGCCCGCGCCCCAATTTTGGGAGATGTCGCAGGTGTGACGCATGGTATCGTCAGTGCAGCCCCAGGGGATAAGCGGGCCAAATTCGACCCGGATACGGCCGTTCCCCTGCACCTCCCACTTTTCCCTTAACCGCGCCGTCTCCCTGACAATCTGTTCCGGCGATTCCATAAAGGCGGGATGGTAGCCCACGTCCGTCCAGCCTCGCGCCAGCAAAAAGCGCAGCCCCGCTTCCTCGGCGGCGCGGCAAACACCGTCGTCGTTGCCCGGTTCGGTGTGGATGTATTGGTGGTCAATGACGGCCGTAGCCCCGCCCCGGATATTTTCTACCATACCTACCAGCGCCGCCACATACGCTTCCTCTTCGGTGAGGGCCTGGGCTACCGGCCAGATGGCCGTTTTCAACCAATCGAGCAGTGGCTTATCGTCAGCCAGGCCGCGAATGAAGGTTTGGAACAGGTGGGTATGGGCGTTGACCATGCCGGGCATCACAGCCATTAAATGGGCGTCAATAACGGTGTCCGCTTTTTCCAGTTGGGCGGGGGGATCGTTGGGGGCTACGGCCGTAATCAAATCATCCTCAATAAACAGATACCCCTGCCCATAAACCCGCTGCTCATCATCCACCGTCACAACCGAGCCATTTTTAATTAAAATCGAACCCATGAAATCCCCTTTTAAGCCGAAACAATTTTTCATTAACCGCAGATTTCGCCGATTACGCAGAATGACGCTTACCGTAAAAAAATCTGCGCCATCTGCGTAATCTGCGGTTCCTTACGAAACGCGATTGAGCAGTGGCTGTCCCTCAATATGCCGGACAACATTGCTGAAATCAGCCGCCCGTTCCTGCACCAGCGCGGCCACCGCACCCGCGGCAATGTGTGGCGTGAGCAGCACATTATAATTTCCCCGCGCCAGCCGGATCAGCGGATTATCCGGCTGAATCGGTTCCCATTCAAACGTATCCAAAGCCGCGCCGCCCAGCTTACCGCTTTCAATCGCCGCCGCCAGCGCCGCCTCATCAATCACACTGCCGCTGCCGCAGCTTACCAAACACGCGCCCGGCTTCATTTTGGCAAAAACGTCAGCGTCAATCAGCCCGTCCGTACTGGCAAAATAGGGCAGCAAATTAGCCAGGTAGTCACTTTCGGCGTAGAGCGTGTCGCTGTCCACGTAAGTCAATCCCAATTCGGCTTCCACGTCCGGCGGCAGGCGGCGGCGTTTGTGGTAGAGCAGCGCACAGCCCCAACCTTGCAGCCGCCGCGCCAATTCCACGCCAATCTCGCCAAAACCCATGATGCCAATGGTGCGCTGCCACAAACCTTCCACGTTCTCCCGACGCGACCAGTTGTAGGCGAAGGTATCTTCATCGGTACGTTTGCTTTCGCCCCATTCCCCGCTGGCGGCCAGGGCGATGGCTTCTGATTCGCGCAGCTTTTTGCTGAGGGCCAGAAGCTGCATCACCATATGCTCGGCTACGCGAATGACGGTAGCTACCGGCCAATAACAGACGGCAACTCCGGCTGCCTGGGCTGCGGCCGTATCAATGTCATAAGTCAACGACCCCAGCCGCAAAATTAACTTCAGATGGGGTGCAGCCTGGATGGTGGCCGCATCTATCACCCCGGTTCGTTCAGAGATGAGGTATTCCGCCTCGGCCAGATGGGCGCGCAAAACGTCCGGCGCCGGCTGGCGCAGCATGGTGATGTCGAGCATGTCGGGAGCGGCAGCCAGAGCGACCTGCTGGTGCCGTTGGCCCCGTTCGGTGGTGAAGACGGTTTTGTATCGTTTCATATTTCACTCAACTTTGTAGGGCGATTTTGCAAATCGCTCTCTGGACGATTTACAAAATCGCCCTACAAAGTGTTAAGGGCAATTTGAACCATCCCCACTTTTTGGCCCCATTATATAAGGCGAATCCGTTTCACCGGAGCAAGATCAGCAACAGCCGCAATCAATTCTGCCAAAACAGGTTCAAACTCAGCCAGCAACGGCCGTTCCTCCGCCCAAATCCGCAAATTACTATCCAGCAGCAGCAGCGCCGCCTGCGCTGTGCCCGCCAGCAAACTCAAGCTCATCTCCAAATCATCCCGTACCCGTTTATGAACCAACGGCCGAAAATCCTGCAAAATCCGGGCCGCCTCACGGGAAAGGCGGCTTACGTCGGCGGGCGCGTGGCACAATAAGCGCTGCCCGGCCAACGTCTCACCTGCCTCGCGCAAAGCGACAAACTCGGCAATTCCCTCGGCGTCCCGGTCACACCATTGCAATAAACTGGTCTTGATTTCCGCCATGCGCGCAATCGGTTGGGCGGCGTCGGCCAAACCCAGCCTGTCCCGGCTGATCTGCATACACGCCTGCCCCAGCGCAGCCGCCTGAGCGGCTGAAAGAGCGATGACCGCCCCGGCCATAGCGTGCTGCTGTTGGCTGACTGCCGCTGTGAACTGCCGGGCCGTTAATTCCGTTACATTTACATTCGTCATAGGGGTTTCACTCAGCTGTGTCAATCCAAACCGCTTTTACTTCTGTAAAAGCCTCAATCGTCTCACGGCCGTTATCCCGACCAAACCCGCTCCCCTTAAAACCGCCAAACGGAGCCGCCGCGTCAAACATATCATACGTATTCACCCAGACCACACCGCTCTGTAATGCCGCCGCCATCCGATGCGCCCGGGCCACGTCCCGCGTCCATACCCCCGCCGCCAAGCCAAATGGGGTGTTGTTAGCCCGGCGAATCACTTCCGCTTCCGTCTCAAAGCTAAAGATGGGCAGCACCGGGCCAAAAATCTCTTCACAGGCAATGGCCGCGTCGTCTGGGACGTCGGTAAAAATAGTCGGGGGCAGGAAAAAGCCATCGCCCAAGTCACCTGCCGTCAAGCGTTCGCCGCCGCAGCGCAAAACTGCACCTTGCGCCACGCCATCCTGGATGTAGGCCAACACGCTTTCCATTTGTTGGGCGTCAATCATCGGGCCAAACTGGGTATCGGGGTGCATGGCCGGGCCGATTTTAGCTTCAGCCGCCATACCGATTAGCTGATCCACGACGGTTTCGTACACCGCTTGCTGCACAAACAGGCGCGAACCGGCCACGCAGCTTTGCCCGCTGTTACCGAAGGCGGCGCGAAAGGCGCTGGGTACGGCCGTCTCCAAATCCGCATCGGCAAAAATGATATTGGCCGACTTGTTGCCCAATTCCAGTGTCAACCGTTTGACATTATCCGCTGCCGCCCGCATCACGCTTTGCCCCGCAGCCACAGAGCCGGTAAAGGCAATTTTGTCAATGCCCGGATGTTCAGCCAGCGCCGCGCCGGTTGTGGCGTCGCCCGTGACAATGTTGACCACACCGGGCGGAAAACCGGCTTCCTGAATTAGTTCGCCCAGACGCAAAACAGCCAATGATGCTTGCTCGGCCGGCTTAAAGACGATGGTGTTGCCGCAAGCCAGCGCCGGGCCTAATTTTTGCATGGTGTGGATGAGCGGATAGTTCCAGGGGATGATGATGCCTACCACGCCCACCGGTTCGCGCCGCGTGTAGACAAATTTGTCGGGCACAGAAACCGAGGGGGTGTAGCCGGCAATTTTGGTCGGCCAGCCGGCCGCATCATAGGCCAACTGGGCAGCTACCGGCGCGTCAATCGTTTGGGTATGCCAGATCGGTTTACCGTTGTCCAGCGACTCCAGTTCGGCCAATTCATCAGCATGGGTGGCGATGACGTCTCCCAGACGGCGCAGTTGGGCTTCCCGCGCGGCCGGGGTGAGCGCGCCCCACTCGCCGGTTAAAGCAGTCCGGGCGGCTGTGACGGCGCGGTCTACGTCTTCCGGGCCAGCCAGCGACAGGGTTCCCAGGAGACGGCCGTCTGACGGGTTGTAAGTGGCGAATGTTTGCTGGGATACGGCCGTAACCCACTCCCCATTGACAAGCAGCTTATGCGCTGCTTTGAGTAAAAATTCAGACATCTATTACCCCTTAATGGCGCCTTCAACCATCCCTCTGAAGAAACTGCGCCGGGCAAATAAAAACATCCCCACCATGGGCAGGGCAATCAAAATACAGGCCGCCGCAATCACCTGTAAGTTGATGATATTCTGACTAAGAAAATCATAAAGACCAAACATCGCCGGTTTGTAATCATTCTTGGCAATCAGCAAATATCCGGCAATAAACTCATTCCACACATTGACAAACGTCAGTAGAAAAATCGCCACCATGCCCGGCAGAGCCAACGGCATCGTAATCCGCAGCAACGCGCCCAAGGGCGTACAGCCGTCAATCATGGCCGACTCCTCCAGTTCGCGGGGGATGGCGTCAAAAAAACCTTTGGCAATCCAGACACTGAGCGGCAGAAAAAAGCCCATGTAGACCAGCATAATAAAAAAGCGGTCATCATATAGAGGAATGTTCGCCTTACGCAATTTAATGCCCACCTGGTAAAGCGCCAGTAAATTGGTCAGCAGCGGAATCCCGGTAATCGCCAAAATCGCCGTCATCAAAAAAGCGTGCCCGCGAAAACGGTAGCGGGAAAAAGCATAACCGGAAAATCCGGCCAGGAAAACAACCAGCAGCGAAGCTGTCGTGGCATACAAAATCGTGTTGGGGATGTAGGTGCGGGGTAAATTACCCGTCAGGGAAAAACCCAGCAAACTGCCCACCGAAGGCTTCGGAGCCAAAACACGCTGGTAGCCCTCCACAGACCAGCGACAAGCCCGCAAATCAAACGAACCATCCGGCCTGTCACAGGGCAGAATGACGGGCGGCTTACGGGTAATATCGGCCTGTTCCTTAAAGGAAATGATCACAGTGGTAACGATGGGCAGCATGGCAAAGACAATGATCACAATGAGAATGCCATGAACGGCAAATTTCTCTCCATTTTTGCGGGACAAAACTGTTCCTCTCAACATTTTTGACAACTCCTTCCCAATGTAGGACAACTTGGCAAATCGTCCTACTCATTAACTCGTGTGATGCGCAAAGTGCCGGTAATCAACGTCCAATTCACCACGCCAATCATCAATGCCAGGGCCGCCGCCCGGCCAAAGCGCAACTGGTTCCAACCGATAGAGTAGAGCAGGTAGCTTAATACTTCCGTTGACGTGCCAGGGCCGCCGCCGGTAAGGCTAAAAACCATGCCAATACCATTCATGCCGCTGAGGGTGAGGCTGAACAGAGCTACAACCATGGTGGGCAGCATGATGGGAATCATAATGTAGCGCACTACCTGCCAGCCGCGGGCGCCGTCTATACGGCTGCTTTCGAGGATTTCCTGGGGAATGGTTTGCATAGCCGCCAGCATCAGCAGGGTGACGAAGGGGAGCGCCCGCCAGACGGAGGCCAGAATGAGGTAGTTCATGGCGGGGGCCGGGGGAAAAGGAAAATCACCAAACCAGGGTGGGGG
>JALUPA010000584.1 GCA_027054335.1 Ardenticatenaceae bacterium | reverse complement strand
CGAACTTCAGGATATGGCTGGAAGGGGCCTCCCCCTGGGGCAGCCAGTAACGGCCATCGCGCAACAGCACCGGGCACTTGTTCTGGGCGCCCGCCAGGGACAGTCGTGGTCGTTCCTCGACGTTACCAGCGGTATAGATCCGGCCACGCCGGGCGGCGAGCCGGGCCAGCGCCTCGTCATCCAGCTTGCGGTAGTGGCATTCCCTCGACGGTTGCCGATCCGCGGGCAGGATGGACAGCGCGCCGGCGCATTCGCCGCCGATGGCGCGCAGCAGCTCGAAGTCGGTGTCGGGCAGCCTGAGGTCGCGGACGATCTGCGCGCGGGCATCGCCCTCCGGCAGCAGGTTAGCGAAGAAGCGGTGCGCAACCAGGGCCTCGGGCGGGAACTCGCGCCTCTCCAGCGGCAGACTCCGGGAGACCGCAAAGCCGGTTTCCATCCACTCCGGGTCGTAACGAAACCCCATGGCGCCGGTTACGTCCCGCCAGAGGGTGCCGACCCGGCGGTCCTCAAACCAGACCTGGAGCGCGTCCGACTCACTCATGAAGTCGATCCACCCTTGTGGTCCGGCCGCGTCAAAGGCGCTGCCTGTCCGCGGGGCCGGACGATCACCTCGAGCCCTAAGGTGCGCAGCGCCTTCAGCACCTTGCCGATTTCGGCCGTCTCCTTGCCCCGTTCGAATTCGGAGAGAAAACGCACGCTCAGATTACCCAGGCCGGAGACCGTCTCCAACGTCAGCCCCCGCTGCTTGCGGTGAGCGCGCACCAAGCGGCCGAGTTCCTCGGTGGTCTGAATGGGGCCGTAATCAGGGTCTTTGTTACGCATGGGCGTGATCCAGAATTTACCGTACGATAAAAACTAGCACGCGCCACGGGTTGAGGCAAGAAATATTTATCGTTCATGATAAAAATAGACGGGTGCATTGGAAGGTGCACAGAATAATCACGTACGGTACAAACCGATATTCAGACAGAGGACAGTGGGTACAGCCATCATGTTGTCGCTACGGCCTCACCAGCAACATCCGGAGACAGCTGTCCACTGAGTCCACAGCAGACAGGATGTTTTCATTCATTGCGTCCTCGACGGTCGCAGGGATATACAGTCGTTACTCGAGCGGTGCCTGCTCCGCTGACCCGGTTTTTGCCACCGAACAAAATGATGTTTCCGACATAAAGTAAAAGGATCAGTCTGCAGGAAAGGCTGTCAAAAACAACCTTATGGCTTGGTACAGGGGCGGTCGGCATGGCCGGCCACCCCTTATCTGGGCTTCTCCTGATTTGCCGGGAAGACCCGAGACGGATGTACGCCTCATTCCCGCATTACAATGTGGGCAACTGCCCCAGCAGCACCTGGAGTTGCCGGTGGTCCGGATGCACATATTGCAGGGTTGTCCGCAAATCCGTGTGGCCCAGCAGATGCTGCAGGCCTTTGAGATCCGGATTACGGCCCCGCGCCAGCTCTGTCGCCATGCTGTGCCGCAATCTGTGGGGGGAGATCGTATACCCCAGATACTCGGAGAGCCGGCGGAAAAATCCTGTTACCTGCTGGGTACTCATCTCCTTGCCAAAATATCGTGGGTAGAACAGTGTGACGTTGAATATCTGGTGGTCCGGATCGACAGGTATGTTGCCCCGCACCATCTGGGTCATATCCTGCAACTGGCGGAAACCCGAGACACATTCAGGCAGGAGCGGGATGCTCCATTCCCGCCGGGTTTTGCTGCCACTGGCGGTTAGCATGAGCGTTTGCCTGTCGAAATCGATATCGCGCCAGCGAAGATTCACCAACTGGCGCCGCCTGATCCCTGTGTAATAGATGGTGCGTATAACAATGGACCAGAACCAGCCCGGTTTGATGGGCTCATCGTCAGCTTCCAGGACCTTGAGGGCATGCTGCAACAGGTCCGGGCTCACGATCTTTTTGCGATGCTGCGTCACGCGCGAAGCCTGAACGAGGGAGAATGGGTTGGCATCGATCTTTCCGATGCGAACCCCGAAATTGCAGAGAATCCGCATATGAAGCAGATAATTGTTCCAGGTCCTGACGCTGGCGCGAGAGAGCACCCGTTCACGCCATTGTATGATGTGAGAGCGGGTAATCTCCTGTATGGGCAGACAGCCGATTTCCCTTTCGAACAGGTGCGCCACAGACGTGATGTGTTTGATCGTCGCTGGTTGTAACACAGTCTCCTCCAGATAGGTTTGTAATAGTGTCCGGGTGGTTGTTTTACTGCTCATCGATAAATCTCCTTATAGTCTTGTCACAGAACGTCTTGTCCCTGGCTATCGAGGTTGGAATTGTGCCGCATTTTTTCTTGCCGGTGAGATGGCATTCTCCTGGTGTGCGTCATGTCCAGGGGGATTCGTCAAGAACTGATCCGGGAAGGAGGTGGAGATGAAGAGATATGTCTATGAACCGGCTGCTGGGGATATCGGGGGCATGGAATTCAGGCCAGGCTGGACAGTTGCCGTGCCACATGGAAGCAGTGTGTGAGTGAACGATGTGGCGCAAGTCCTCGGTAGGGGATTACAGTTGCATCGTCGCCCCGTCAGTCATATAGCCCGGTATCGGGGACGGCCGATTGGGGTGGTGCCCAGAAAAATTCGTGGAGAGTTTCCTATGCGGGTGCCATCCCAAGCGCCTGGAATTAAGCAGCAGAGATAATATAGAGAAATCTCCTATTATCCCGGAGATCGCTGATTGACCTCTATCGAAGCTCCCCATTAAATTACACTCAAACCAAAAATAATCACCCAGGGAGGAGGGATGTACCCCAATCCGGCACGGAAGCTGTACGCAATAATACCCGTCTTATTCTTTCTCCTGCTCTTTCCGCTCTTTTCAGCCCAGGCGGCCGATCCCCTCTCCGCGGAAGACGCCGACCAGGTGCTCGTGCGCATCGACCAGCTCCACCAGGATACCCCAACCCTGGTCACCGACCC
>JALUPA010000583.1 GCA_027054335.1 Ardenticatenaceae bacterium | reverse complement strand
GGCCGGGGGAGAAGAAGATGTGGGATACCTGCTCGCGGGGGACGCCTAACATACCGCCAAAGGGAGGTGCAGCTTGCTGCAAGGCCACAATGTCATCTTTAGGCAAGATGGGGATTTTGACCAGATCGGCCACTGTTTGAATATCTGATGGCTTGACGCCCGCCTCGTCGAATCGTGTTTTTACGGCCGTAGCATGTTCATACGCCCAGGTTACTGTTTCCCGTAATTTTGCATCTAAATCGCTCATTTTGATTGTCCTGTTTGTAATTGGGTAATTTGTAATTGAGTAACTGGTAATTGGGTAATTACTCAGTTACCAGTTACTCAATTACTAACCTAACCACCGCTTGCGCCGCTTGTAATGCTTCACGTCCCGGTAACTTTTACGCTCGCCAACGGCCGTCAGCCCCAGGTAAAATTCCTTGATGTCCGCATTTTCCCGCAACTGCTCGGCAGGCCCATCGAGAACGATACGGCCGTTTTCCATCACATACGCATATTCCGACGCCTTGAGCGCCACATTGGCATTCTGCTCCACCACCAAAATGGAAACACCCGACTTCTTATTGATACGGTCAATGATGCCAAAAATATCCTGCACCAGCAACGGAGCCAGCCCCAGCGATGGTTCATCCAGCAGCATCAGCCGCGGCTTGGCCATCAGTGCCCGGCCAATCGCCACCATCTGCTGTTCCCCGCCAGACAAATACCCGGCTGTGCGGTGGCGCAGCGGCCGCAAAAGCGGGAAATACTCATAAACCTGTTCCAATAACTGCTTCACTTCTGACCGGCTGCCATTGATCAAGGCGCCGGTACGCAAATTTTCTTCGGTCGTCAAATGGTCAAACAGGCGACGGCCTTCCAACACCTGCACAATGCCCATGCGGGTAATTTCTTCCGCTTTCAATTGATCCAGACGCACGCCGTCAAACTCGATATTGCCGCGGGTGATAGCGCCATTCTCTCGCAGCAGCAGTCCGGAGATAGCTTTGAGCGTGGTAGATTTACCAGCGCCGTTAGCTCCCAACAAGGAAACAATCTGGCCTTCACCCACTTCCAGAGAAATGCCGCGCAAGACCAGAATGACGTCGCTGTAAACAACTTCGATGTTGTTGATTTTTAACATTTTGGGTAATGGGTAATTGGTAATTGGGCAGTTACCCAATTACCAATTACTTAATTACTAATTACCAATTATTCAGACGGCCGTAAATCAGGCGTCTCTGTCCAATCTTGCAACACAACAAACGCATCCGGCCCGCCCTGAATCTGGCGGATCTGAGCGACGTGCGGCGAACGGCTGCCATCAGAATAATCCAAGCGGATCACACCGTCCAACCCTTCATATGGGCCCATCTCCGTCAAAGCCTTATGCACGGCTGCACCGGTCAGATTATCATAACCAACGTCATCAATGGCATTTTCAATAGCCTGTACCGCCACATCAACACCGGCAACCAGCAGCAGATAGCCCACATTATGTTCACCGGGGCCACGCTCATTGGCATCGAAGAGGGCTTGGGCGTACTGGATGCCCGGATGATCCGTATCGGTCCACCAGAGATAGGGGAACGGTGAAATCAAACCCACAGCCAAAGCCGGGTCTGACACGAAAGCATAGGTTGCCAGGTCCATGGCCCAGTTGTCACCAGCCAGGATAAATTCATCCTTCAAACCCAACGCGCCCAAACCATTCATGAGGGCAGCCGGGCCAAATGCCAGTGTATTCGTCCAGATGACGTTAGCGCCGGCAGCCTGAGCATTCAGGATAGCCGTCGTAGCATCGGCCGTTGGCGAGAGGTCAAAAATCTCCTCTGTGACGATTTCCACGCCCAGCTCTTCGGCATAAGCCCGCGTCTCATCCGTCAGGGCGCCCTGACCAAACGCACCCGGCCAACTGATGTAAGCCAGTTTAATCTCATCACCGGCGTTAGCTGGTTTTACGTCAGCCCAATTCGCCGTCAACCAATCCAGGAATAAACCAAATTGATCCGGATAGATGGGGCCAAGGCCAAAGGTGTAACCGGAATCAGGGCCATAAAAACCGGTAGCGCTTAATCCGGCCGACAAATTCGGGATCTCATCTTCGGCAAAACGGCTGGCCAGAGCTTCAACCTCACCAGAGCCGTAGGTGAACATAATTTTGATGTTGTCGTTTTCGCTGGTGAACCGGTCATAGGCAGCCACAGCTTCTTCCACGCTGCCACCCGTATCCGCAAATTCAATTTTTATCTCTGCGCCGCGAATGCCGCCTTGTTCGTTGATAGCGGCCACAGCATCTTCCATGCCGTTAATCAGCGGGCCAGTGATCGCTGCATACGGGCCGGACAAGTCACCGAAATGGTAGAAGGTAATAGTCTCGCCTTCCAGATTATCGGTGCGCATGTTGCTGGCTGCTTCTTCGCCGCCACCTTGAGCTTCAGCACAAAGAGCTTCGTAATCGCCTACGCAAATCTCTTCCCAGGTACGGAAACCGTCGGCAATGACTGTCTCTTCGATGTTATCTTTGGTTACAGCCAGCGGCGTCAGCTTGATAAACGGCACGTCATTCGTTCCGTTGTTGATGGTGTCGCTGGTCAAAGCAGTCACGTCCTCACCATTCAACAAAGCAATGGCTGCTTCGGCAGCTGCTTCCGCTTCCAGTTTGATCGGCTTGTACACGGTCATCGTCTGCCAATCAGACAGAATGTTCTGGATACCGGCTACGGTCGCATCTTGCCCGCTCAACGGTACCGGGTCCAATTCCTGGCTCTTTAAGGCCGCGATAACCGAGTTGGCCAACCCGTCATTGGCCGCAAAGACAGCATCCACGTCACCGCCGGCCGCCGTCAGAATCTGCTCGAAGATGACCAGGGCTTGCTGGTTGTCCCAGTCCGGTACGGCCTGGTCGTCTACCAGTTCCCAATCCCCGGCGTCATAGTGCGGCTTGGCCACAGAGTAGTAACCTT